>NZ_MPPI01000002.1:0-46113 GCF_001895925.1 Phormidesmis priestleyi ULC007
CTCTCAGCAGAGCCAATTCCACTGCGGCGCGATGCGGCTGTCATGGAGTCAGACCTGTCTTCAAATTTGGCGGTGATTTCCGCCGATCGTGATTACCCCCACGCAACTTTGAGCCATTCGCTGCAAGATTCAGAAGCCGACTATGACTTGACAAACGCTTCAACCCCCGATGATTATTTAGAGTCTTCTGAAGAACTGTTGCGAAGTTTGGCGAGAGAAGAAGCTCAAGTCCGAGTCGATCGCAGCTTTTTAGAAAGCCTCGTGACTCCGCTAGGCGTGGGAGCGATGCTGATGTTGCTGCTGTCAAGTGCCATGTTTGGCTATGTGATTATGAACCCCTCAAGTTTGAGCAGGTTGAGCCAAATTTTTGCCCGACGAGAAGCCGCGCCTAGCCCAGTGCCCACTGCCCAGGAGTCTCAAGGAGACATTCCTAACACGCCACCGCTTGACGCTAAAGAGTTTGTTGACTTGGGGTTAGGCAATCTGACCACTTTAAAGACTCGTCCGACGAGTGGGTTGCCCCAAAACAGCAAGCCTCCCTCCGCTACAAAGGCTTCACCCTCGGCATCGGTGTCCCCGGCTGCCTTACCTGCTGCGAGTCAGCCCAGTCCTGTTGCTGCCCCAAGTGTGCCCGCTCCTGCAAATGTGAGTGCTGGAAGCGTACCTGTTCGTTCTGCGCCAGTGATCAGACCCAACCCTGCCCCAGCAGTTAGCTATCCACGATCGTCCTACATCCCAGCACCAACGATCAGATCTGCCCCGATCGCGCCTTCAACTGTGCCCATTCCTCGCCCTCAGCCTCCGATCGAGCGTGCCCCGGCCCCATCTCCATCCCCAACGGTCACTTATCACGTCGATACGCCTTATGACAGCGATCGTACCTACGACAAAATTCAGCAGAGCAATGCGGGGGCTGAGTTTGTCAATACGCCTGAAGGTGGCTTTATTCGATCGGGGAGCTATCGCAGCGAGGCAGAAGCCAAGGCAAAAGTTGAAGAATTGCAAAATCAAGGAATTCCTGCCGAAGTCCGCAAATAGTAGGAAATCGCAACCGAAAAGGTACGGTAATATTGAGTAACTAGCGAGAGCCGTATTACCGGAGATCAGCGATGGGACTTTTTGACCGAATTTGGCGAGCGATTCGTGCAAACATTAACCACCTGGTTGGTCAGGCTGAAGATCCAGAAAAGATTCTGGAGCAGACGGTTTTGGATATGCAGGACGACCTGATTCAGCTTCGGCAGGCAGTGGCGCAGGCGATCGCGACCCAAAAGCGCACCGAGCGGCAGTGTTCTCAAGCCAAATCGCTGTCAGAAGAATGGTATCGCCGCGCTCAACTTGCCCTGCAAAAAGGTGACGAACCCTTGGCGAGAGAAGCGCTGACTCGTCGCAAATCTTATCAAGAGACCGCAGTGGCGATGGAAGCGCAGTTGACTCAACAGAGAGCGATCGTCACGCAGCTCAAGCAAAACATGATGAAGCTGGAAAGCAAAATTTCAGAAGCGAAGACCAAAAAAGATCTTTATATCGCTCGCGCCCGGTCTGCAAAAGCCTCTCAGCAACTGAATGAAATGTTGAGCAACGTCGGCACTGGCAGCGCCATGAATGCGTTTGAGCGGATGGAAGAAAAAGTGTTGCAGCTAGAGGCACAATCAGAAGCGATCGCGGAGTTAGGCACCGATGATTTAGAGAAGCGGTTTGAGGCACTCGGCGAAACCAATGAAATTGACGCAGAATTAGCCTCAATGAAAAATCAGCTGATGTCGGGCACTCCGTCTCAGTTGCCTGCTTCGGCTCAACTTGACGTTGATCCAGAGTTAGAGAAGCTACGATCGCAGATTCGCGAAACCTGAGTTCTGACGATTCATGACTGAAAGCATCGAAGCGATTCACAATTTTTTAAAGCTGTCTGACCACATTGCTACAGCAGGGCAGCCGATCGAGAACCAGTTCGCCGCGATCAAAGAAGCAGGCTATCAAACGGTCATAAATCTAGCTCCGCCAGGATCGACGAATGCAATTCCTCACGAAAAAGACATTGTAGAGTCGCTGGGAATGGACTATGTTTACATTCCTGTGATTTGGACGAATCCAACAATTGAAGATCTCGATCGCTTCTTTGCAGTCATTAACGCCAACGCCGAACAACCTATTTTTGTCCACTGCGCCAAGAACATGAGAGTTTCTGCATTTATGTATCTCTATCGGTGCTTGCACGATCGCAATAATGATCAGCAAGCAGAACAAGATTTACACAGAATTTGGATTCCGAATGAGACGTGGCAAGCGTTTATTCAACGAGCGATCGAACATTACCGATCGGCTTAATCAATTCATAGAGAACTTATTGCCTCGACGACCTGCTGAGAAACAAACGGCAAAATTGCTTCATTGGCACTGTGGGGTTTGCCCTCGGTGAAAACGACTAATAGATAAGGTCGAAGCGTTGGCAGCTCGATATAGGCGGCATCGTGACGGACTTGACTCGTCAATCCTGCTTTTGACCACAACTGCGCCCCTTGAGGCAGCCCACCGCCTAAAAAGCCAGTCACCTGATTTTCTGGGTCAGCATTGAGATCGTCAGAGTTGAGCGATCGCCGCAGCAAATTCATCATCGTCTGCGATCGGGCAGCAGACACCGCCACTCCGCCAATAATGCTGTGCAACAATTGCGCCGCCGCATGAGTTGTCAGCATATTGCGATTCTCGAAGGTGTCGCCGACAAATGCTCGTTCTCGACCATAAGCCCCGTCACACCAGGTTTTCTGATTCATATTCACCGTGGCTAACTCTGACCAGCCCAACCCCTGAAAATAGCGATTGACAATATTGCGCTGCTGCTTCCAAGTTTCAAACGGGGCGGCAGGCAGTTCGGGTCCGCTGGTGGTGCCCGTCAGAATGTCCATCACCAGACTCGTAGCATCATTGCTCGAATCGACAATCATGTCGCGCAGTGCCCGCTCAAACTCATTTGAAGTCTGAATCATGCCTTTCTCTAACCATTCTTGCGCGGCAACCAAATAGAACAATTTGACGATACTAGCAGGATAGATGCGCTCGACTCCTCGATAGCTAAAGCCACGCACTGACTGTTGCCAAAACTCATTGAAGTTAATTGCGCCGCCTGTGTTGACAAAAACTGGCGGATCATAAACTAGCCAGGTGATCGCAATCTGGTTTTGTGCCAAACTCGGAAACTCTGCCCAAGTGGTTTCGAGAATCCGATCGCCCAACGTTTGTAATGGTTCGTCTTTGCGGAAGAAAGTCATAATCAGTTTTTGAGGCGTGAGCCGTTAATAATTAACTGGGTTTATTTATCGCTCATTTGTTGTATGCAGTATCTCATCAAAGCTAACCTTAATCTCTACACCTCGCCCAAACTCAACAGTCTGGCAACTCAAGCTGAAGCCGATCGCCGCTTGACCATTCTCTCTAGCCCTCAAAATTCTCCGCTGCAAGTCCGCCTTTGCGAAGACGACTATCCAGGTTGGTTGGCGGCTGAAGACAGCCAATTTCTAGAAGCATCTGCAACGCTTTATCAAGCGCCTGTGTGGTCAGAGGCAGAGATTCAGCGTCGAATTGCGGGGGCGATCGCGTTTACTCGATCTGCGATGGCAGTGCCCAATTACTATCTCTGGGGCGGAACAGTTGCCCCAAATTATGACTGCTCTGGGCTAATGCAAGCTGCTTTCGCGTCGGCAGGGATTCGACTGCCGAGAGATGCCTATCAGCAAGAAGAATTTGTGAGAAAAATTGCCCTTTCTGATCTGATGCCGGGCGACTTAGTTTTTTTTGGTACGCCGATTAAAGCCACCCATGTCGGACTTTATCTAGGGAACGATCGCTACATTCACAGTTCCGGCAAAGATCAGGGACGCAATGGGATTGGGATTGATGAACTGTCCGATCGAGGCAATGCCGTAAGTCGCACTTACTACGCGCAAGTGAGAGGCGCAGGACGAGTTGTAGAGAGCTATCAGCCAAAAGGGTTGTGTTGATCGGACATCTAAAACTCAACTTTGGCGATCGAGTCTGACAAGTTAACGACACAGATAAACGGCTGTCCGCCCCATCGCAGGGTTGGGCTGCGTTGTATGATGGTGTTGCCACTGAATGAGCTACTTCTCAAATTTGAATTAGGGTTTCGATACAACCATTGCAACCATAATCCCCATGCCAATCATGCAGATTAGCTGGGCGAAGAACAAGGAAAACCGAAAACCAACAACCATGTTGCTCTGCTTAAAACCAATATGAATAATAGTTTGCATAATACGGGCAACGAGTAGCAGAGTTGCCAGGATATCCAGGACTGGGCTTCGTGTGTCTGTTGCAACAATAACAACCACAATGGCAGTATAAATAGGCAGATTTTCTAGACAGTTGGCGTGAGATCGCATCGCTCGGCGATACCAATCGTCTCCGTGGGGTATATCTGCTGGAAATTCATTGGGTTTGGCTCTGCCCGTTAAAATGCGACTCCAGCGGTAAATGCCAATGGTGCCCAGCAAAACCACCAGCGTCCACCCCGCGAAGCCGAGTAAAACCCAAAGTGGAATGGTCATAGTCTTGACTGCGTGAATGCTTTTCAGCGTGACTTAAGAGAATATAGTACCGCGATTGCAGCCCAACGATCGAGTTGAACCGCACCAGATCGATTGCAGCTACTGTCAACTAAAGTTAACAGTGCGGTTAACCCTACCTACTATGCTTCGCGTGTCGGTTCCAACGAGGTTGTTCTACGAAACTGGGGATGGATAGAGTGTTCCCAACAGGTAACATTTGTATCCAGTTCTCGTGGAACTATTGATTATACGGAAACTTTCCGTGTATCTCCCCGCACTTCCCGAAAAAACGATCGCTCCGCAGTTCCCCATCGGGTAATCGCATCACCTCAAAAATTTAGCATTCCAAAAAACAAAAAACTCCTGTAGAATACATCGCAGTGATGAAGTTGTGCCCCGAAATCTGATCGGCAAATCAGACTCCGAGGACTTCCATCCCTAGTTACCGACAATAACTCAGGAGGCGTTCATGATTGTACACCGTCAGCTTTGCTATGGGATCTTGAAAGGCTGGAATCAAGATCCTGCATACATTCTTCATCCCTTTAGAATGTCTGAGAAATCAGCATTCTTGTCCTCTTTGAACTAACCGAGAGGACAAAATAATATGGGAGTTAGGACTGTGATTCCTAGCTCGATCGCGTTCACCGTTGAGTTGCGTTGCTCAACCGAAAAGCGTTATCGAGTCAGTGTGACTTTGGATTTGCAAGAGCGTTATATCTTCCTTTCGTCTGGCATTCTCGTGAATGTTAGCGATCGCATTGAAGAGTTTGTTTCACAACTGAGTGAAATTGCGTCCAATCAACTAGCATTTCTCAAATGGGATGGCACGAGTGACTTGACGACTGAATATCAAATTGTTCGAGTTTTACCGGGCTATCAAATTGAACGTTCTTTAGTGAAGTTCAACATCGCGATCGGTAATGGTTCTCTAATTCAAGTGGAGGAGGTGCACAACAAAATCACCATCCAACTCTAGGAGGTTGGGCGTTAGGGAGCCATTGATTAACGTCAGTTCGACGAGTTTTTTCGCTTCGTTAAGAGCGGCTTCTGCCCCCTAAATCCCCCATTCTGGGGGACTTCAAGCCAAAATTTCCGATTCAAAGTCCCCCATTTTGGGGGATTTAGGGGGCTTCCCGAATTCACAATCGGAGTGAACCCTGTCGAACTGACGCTTGATTAACTCTTGGAAAACTGTGAAGCAATCCTTGAATAGTCTCCAAGTCAAACAGGCTGAGAGGGTTGTTTCGCAGGATCGTTTGCAATGGTCGCAGTTCGAGCAATCCATTTAGTAGCGATCGGCATTCTCCAGCCTGTGCCAAAAGCGCGATCGGTGATTTTCAATCCTGGTGGCGCTTGGCGACGTTTGAATTCTGCGATCGTCACGAGTTTAACCACGCGATCTACCACAACTTGATCATGTCCAGCAGCAACAATTTCGGTAGCGGACTGATGTTGATGAATCAAGCGATCGAGTATGTCATCCAAAATCTCGTAGGCTGGCAGCGAGTCTTGATCGACTTGCCCCGGCTTTAACTCAGCGCTCGGTGCCTTAGTAACAATGTGGGTAGGAATGATGTCAGAACCCAGCCATTTACAGATCGAGTAGACGCGGGTTTTAGGCACATCTGCGATCGCTGCAAGTCCCCCATTCATATCACCATACAGAGTACAGTAGCCGACCGCCATCTCAGATTTGTTGCCTGTGGAGATTAACAAATAGCCGAATTTGTTGGAGATTGCCATCAACAATGTGCCTCGAATCCGAGACTGAAGATTCTCTTCGGCAACACCAAACTCTGTGCCTGTAAATAAGTCTTCTAGAGTTTGGTCATAGCTTTGCATGAGATGCCCGATCGCCAACATTTGAGTTTTAATCCCAATATTTTTGGCGAGTTTTAACGCATCTTCAACCGAGTGATCAGAACTGTAAGGCGAAGGCATGAGAACGCCTAATACATTCTCGGCACCGAGCGCGGCGGCAGCGATCGCAGCAACTAAAGCCGAATCAATTCCACCACTTAACCCCAACACAACTTTAGAAAAGCCACACTTGCGCGCATAGTCACGTACGCCCATTACCAGCGCTGCCCAGATTTCAGCTTCGTCACAGTCAGGAGCAGGAGCCACAGAACTAGGCAGAAAATCCTGAGTTTCGGGATTGTAGTCGATCGCCACCCAATCTTCCTCAAAGACACGAGCACGACAAACTAGATTTCCGTGACGATCGACCGCAACACTGTTCCCGTCAAAAATCAAATCGTCATTGCCGCCGACTTGATTGGCATAGACGATCGGCTGATCAAACCGTACCGCCCCATGTTGCAGCATCGCTTCTCGCAAACGTTGTTTGCCGACTGTATAAGGAGATGCCGAAAGATTGATCGTAAAATCAACACCTTGTTGAGCAAGATCGGCGATCGGGTTCAGTGTATAACTCCGTTTGCCCCAAAACTCTTCATCATTCCAAAGGTCTTCGCAAATGGTGACACCAATCCGCACAGATTGACCCAAATGCTCTAAGGTGAACTGATTTGGCTCCTTTCCAGGCTCAAAATAGCGGTCTTCATCAAACACGTCATAAGTTGGCAACAGGCGTTTGTGAAAGATTTGGAGAATTTGTCCTTGTTCTAAAAGAGCGACGCTGTTGAACAGAGGTTTGCCGCCATTTTGCAGCGATCGCGCATTCGGTTCCACAGTTCCCACCAAAACCGCGACTCCTGATGGAAGTTGCTCTGCTAACTCTAGTAGCGTCCGAGTGATCGCCTCAACAAAACTCGGATTCATCAACAAATCACGCGGCGGATAGCCACACAGAGACAATTCTGGAGTGAGTAGTAATCGCACTCCTTCACTTGCGGCTCGTTGTGCAGCTTGCAAGATTTGTTGAGCATTTCCTGCTAAATCTCCGATCGTCGGATTGAGTTGAGCGATCGCAATTTTCATGTTCTACTCACTTAAATAAATACCAAAGGTTTGTCTTTAAGAGGCGCAAATGCCTCGGCATCAAATCGATATAAACTTGCTGGACGACCCGCCCCCCGTGAGGCTTTGATTCCCGTATCTCTGAGAAAACCTAGTTTGAGAAGGCGCGATCGAAAGTTTGAATAATCCGAAAAGTTGTCCCCCAACACTGTTGTATAGAGTTGAAACAAATCACTCAACGTAAAAACTTCGGGCAACACATCAAACGCGACTGGGCTATATTCCAGCTTGTTTCTAAGTCGGCAGTGCCCATATTCCAAAATCTTGTTGTGGTCAAATGCCAACTGCGGCAACTGATCTAAGGGATACCAGGCAATGCCGCTCACACCATCTGCAATCAGTTCGGCTTCGGCATAGCGCACCAGCGCAAAATAACTGACCGACAGATAACGCACCCCATAACTATCCTCTGCCTCACGCGGATCACGATTCGGACCGCCAAACGTGTAGAGTTGCTCTAAATAAAGATTTCGCGCCCGAATCTTTTCAGACAGAATCCGGTAGGCAGCATTTTCCAAAGATTCACCCTGCCTGACTAGCGTTCCGGGCAAACTCCACTGTCCCAGAAAGGGTTCTTCTTGGCGCATCACCAGCAGCACCAGCAGCCGATTCAGCGCCGTATCGACCGAAAAGATTGCGTTATCAACGCCCACTCTAAAATCTGCTAACGCCTCTCCTGCTAATAAGTGGGCAATTTTTCTCTGCGTGCGTGACATTTGTACAGTTGCTCCCGATCGATATAAGCCTGAATTGGAGAAGTCACCCCCTCCGTTTCTCCCTGTTCACGGTAGGCGGTAGACGAGACATTTGGGGCATTGAGATCCGCGATCGTCACGTCGGCTCCCATCTGCCGCAAAGGGTCTAGCTCTTTGTCTGCAATCAAATATCCGGGTCTGGGCACCACTAAAAGCTTGACCCGATCAAGCAAGTCTCTCGCCCGAAACCATTTTGGCAGTTGACCCACCAAATCAGACCCGACAACTAGCGTAAATTCTGCACCCTGCCAGCGTTCCTGCGCCTGCTCTACTGTGATCACGGTGCGAGAATTGCTCAACTCTGGATAGACCTGAATGTTGTGTCGAAATGAGTCTAAGTCACTAATCAGCAATCGCAACATCTCAGTGCGGTGGTCTAACGCCGTTTGGTGAGACTTAAACGGGTTATCTGATGCCCAAACCGCGACTTGATCAAAGTACTGAGAAAGCCAGCACAAAATGGCGAGATGTCCTCTCGTAGGGGGGTCAGCGCTAGTGCCAAACAATGCAACTCTTAACATAGGTTAAATGGGTGAAGGAGAATCTTTAATCTAGAAGCGTTCACTCAATCGGTTGTTTTTCGTCGAGTTTTTTTGATTAGAGCGGACAGATCGTCAGAAAGATCTAACGGAATCGATTCGGGCTGATCGATATCCCGAACTGAGGCGGACAAACTGGCAACAGAAGCGATCGTTCGTTCAGCGATCGTACTCAAACTGTCTGATTCTTGCACTCGCTGCCCCTGTTTGAAAACAAGCTGCATCAAAGGCTGTTCGTGATCAGGAGTTTCGTGGATTAAACCTAAGCGATCGCACTGCACGATTCCGTTTTCAACGCGACGAAAAATCTGCTTCCGTCCCGGATGGGTAATCTTGCCTGGAGATTCTTTCATCACTGGAATGCCGTCAATCTCCACCAGTTTATAGACTCCGTTTACTGGAGAACCTGTCACGAGTTGCGTTCCAATGCCATAACCATTGATGCAGGCTCCTGCCGCCTTTAGTTCAGCAATCTTCCATTCATCTAAGTCACCACTCGCAATGATGGCGACTCCGGGCAAGAGCGATCGCACCTGCTGAGACAGCGACGCGAGATCACCCGAATCGATTCGCACTCCCGATAGTTGAAGTCCCGCTTTCATTTGCTCGGACAAATCGCGGGCAGCAGCGATCGTGTCATAAGTGTCAATCAACAGCGGCGCACCCGGAAAGTAGCGGTGAAATGCCGTAAATGCCTCTGCCTCAGTGCCTTCTGTCGCACTCAATGCCATCACGAGCGCATGGGCCATCGTTCCAGAAGGTGTGCGTCCTAGCTTCACGGCAGCTAAGACATTAGACGTGGCATCTAACCCGGCTGCCAATGCTGCACGAGCCGCCCACAAAGCACCTTGGGGACTGAAAGCTCTGCGAGTGCCAAACTCTAATAGGGTTGCGTCTACTCCGGCTACGTCACGCATTCGCGCCGATCGAGTTGCCACTAGGGTTTGATAGTTCAGCGTGTTTAGTAAATAGGTTTCGACGAGTTGCGCTTGCCAGAGAGGGGCTTCTATCCGCAGTAACGGCTCGTTAGCGAAGATGGCGGTTCCCTCTGGCACTGCCCAAACGTCGCCGCTAAATCGAGCTTCTTGCAGTACAGCCCAAAATTGGGTCGGTGCATGCTCAAAAGCGCCCATCGACTGGAGAGCTTCAACCTGAGTAGAACTGAATCGAAATTTCTCTAGATAATCTAGAGCTTGAGCCAGCCCCATCGCAATCAAATACCCAAATCTTTCAGGCAAGCGCCGAACGGTCATCTCAAAGCTGGCGCGACGCTGATCTAGATGTTCGCCCACATAACAGGCTGCCATCGTCAACTGATATAGATCAGTGAGAAGGCTGTAATCGTCTGGCGTTAGCGTCAGTTCTATGTCTTCCACCCGATTCTCCTTAAGTTGATTAAGTTCGCTTGCAGGAAGAGAAGTTTGATGGCTCTTACTTCTAGAATTATAGTCAAAAGAACCAAAAATATGCAAACAAAAAACCAGTTTTTTCTGCTAACGAAACACAATGCTCCCAAATGTCCATGAATCTGTTTGCGATTAAAGATTGAGAATGTAGTATTTTTAGTGATTTTTATCAAAAATGTATATCTTGGGTGATATCCATTTGATTTGTGAAAGCGAGAGATCCGTATCCAGACACGGCAGTGCCATGCCCATCCAAAAGCGTAGGGGCATGGCATGCGGTGCCCCGTCCGATGGAGCGATCAGTCACAATTGCTTCCGAAATCGGTATGAGAGGGCGATCGACTTGATAAGTGCCGAAGGAGCAACCCCAGATTTACGATGCAGAAAGTCCGCGTTGTTCTTGACGTTCGCGAATCCGATCGAGCGTCCCGACCGGAATCGCCGCAATTAACTGCCGCGTATAGGGTTGTTGAGGGTGACGATAAATCGTGTCAGCCGTGCCGACCTCTTCAATTTTGCCTCGGTTCATCACGACGATGCGATCGCTCATAAACTTCACCACACTGAGATCGTGAGAAATGAAGATATAGGTCAACCCAAATTCTGATTGCAGTTCTTTGAGCAGATTGAGCACTTGCGCCTGCACCGAGACATCCAGCGCTGAGACAGACTCATCGCAGATGATGAACTTAGGATTAAGAGCTAGCGATCGGGCAATACAAACCCTTTGCCGCTGCCCACCCGAAAACTCGTGGGGATAGCGCTTCATCAAATCAGGGTCTAGTCCCACTCGCTGCAATAAATAAGCTGCCCGTTCCTGATGCTGTTTGCCCTTGCCGCGACTATAAATTTGTAGCGGCTCCATCACGGCTTCCCCGATGTTGAGTCGCGGGTCGAGCGAACTGTAAGGATTTTGGAAGATAATTTGCGCTTCTCGTCGCAATTGACGAACTTGTTTTGGCGGCAGCGACAGAATATCTTTGCCTTCAAATAGCACTTTTCCCGTTTTCGCTTCAATCAGCCGCAATAGCGTTCGTGCCAGGGTCGTTTTACCGCAACCCGATTCACCCACCAGTCCCAACGTCTCGCCAGGATATACGTCAAACGAGACATCGTTAACGGCCATCACATAGCGCTTGGTCTGCCCAAAAATGCCCCGCACCGGAAACGCGACCTGAAGATTTTGCACTGAGACGAGCGGCGGTTTTTTCTGAAGTTCTTGCAATCGCGAGTTAAATTCAGTGTCGCTAATCTCCTCAGCACTGCGGAGCGCAGCATTCACATCTTGCTGTTTCGCTTCGATCAGCGTCTCCCCATTCCGCAGCCTAGAGACTTCCATAAAGTCTGAGACGGTAGGCAGGTAGCGCAGGCGACGATCGGGCTGAGGGCGACAGGTCAGCAATCCCTTTGTGTAAGGGTGTTGAGGGTTAGAAAAAATGTCTAAAACAGAGCCATATTCGACAATTTTACCTTCATACATCACCGCAACTTGATCGGCAATTTCAGCGATTAAACTCAAATCATGGGTGATAAACATCATGCCCATGCCGCGCCGATTTCGCAAATCTCGCAGCAAGTCCAAAATCGTGGCTTGCACCGTCACATCGAGCGCAGTCGTCGGCTCATCAGCGATCAGCAAAGTGGGATTGCAAGAAATCGCCATCGCAATCATCACACGCTGAATCTGTCCGCCCGAAAGCTCGTGAGGGTAGCGATCGAGCATGGCTAATTTCTGTCGGTTGATCTGACGATCGATCTCAACTTGACTCGGTTGCGTCCCATCTGGATAAAACTCTTCTAGAAATCGGCGTTTAAGCTCCTCGTCGGGCGGCAGCAGTTTCACTTCTTGCAAAAGTGAAACTGCTCGGCGCTGTGCCTGAGATTCAGAGATCTTTTCGTGTAGACGAATCGCCTCAGTCAGTTGAAACCCACACGTGTAGACCGGATTGAGCGAACTCATCGGCTCCTGAAAAATCATCGAAAGCCGATCGCCCCGATAATTTTGCAACTCCTTAACCGGAACGCGCAGTAGATCTATCGGTTCGCCGATCGTTTCAGCATCACTAAACCAGATTTCGCCTCCCGTCACCCGACCCGGCGGATTGGGCACCAATCCCATCACTGCCAGCGACGTGACCGATTTTCCCGAACCCGATTCCCCCACGATTCCTAGCGTCTGCCCCCGTTTCACCTGAAAAGAGATGCCATCCACCGCTTTCACAGTTCTTGTATCGGTTTTGAACTGTACCTGAAGGTCACGAACGTCAAGAATAATCTCACTCATAGGTGGCAAGAGCGCAGTTGGCAGAGTTGTAATCTAAATTACGTGGATCTTAACAAGGCTTTTACGATCGCGGTTGTGGTCGGTTCATCAGACATGAGTGATTTGTTAATGGTTCCTGACCGACGACGTTTAAAGCATTGATAATTCTCCAACGACATCCAGGCGTTTATAGCGCCCGATCGTCAGATAGGTGTCTGAGAGAGTTTCGGCAACAGAGGGCGTGATCCAGCCCATTTGTTTGAGAACGTGGATGGCGATCGCATATTTTGCCCGTTTAGCGCCATCCATAACTTTGATGGCTAACCCTAAACCTTCACCGACCCGTCCAACACACTGCACACCTTCGGCACCCGATTTGCTGACAATTTCTCCTTCAGTCAGACGCATCAGTTCGGTGTCAAATTCTCCGTCGCCTGAAACCATGATCGGGTGATGCGTCATCGATCGCGAGATGCGCTCCATGTCTAGACTATTGCCAGATGCAAGCTGGGCATAGAGCCAAGCCAATTGTCGCAGTTGCATAAAATAAGTGGGCGCACCGCAATCATCTTTCGCCACAATAAATTCCGCGCCAGGAATTTTTAATAGCTCGGCGATCTTTGTCAAGATTAACTGCTGAACGGGGTGATTGGCTTGAAGATAGGTGTTGAGCGGCAGCCCACGCTGCTGACAGACTGCCAACATTCCAGCGTGCTTGCCAGAGCAGTTATCTTGCAACGGACTCTGTTTATTAGGAGGAATTGGACACTGCACCGCACCGGGGTCGATGTCTGCTCTCCAAAGAATGTTAAAAACTTGTCTAACTTGATGAATTGACCCTTTGTGAGAGCTACAAATAATTGCTAGGTCACGATCGGTCAACCCATACCGCTCCAACGTTCCAGTCGTAGTGACCGCCAGCGCCTGAAACGGTTTCAAAGCAGAACGAGCAAACGTCGCTGCTTCTGCATTACCCGCCATTAGTAAGATGCGACCGCGATCGTCACAAATTGCCGCCTGAGCGTGATGCACAGATTCTATGATACCTTCGCGCAGAAGTCTGACTTCCAGTTCTGCCGATGCGTGAGTTCTTCTTCCCCTTGTCATGTGTAGAACTTTAACATTAGAGGGAGACAGGATAGAAAAAATTTATAAGACCCACCAAGCTAGGCTCCCCGCACAAAACATCAGACCCACAATCTGGAACGTGCGGCTAAGACGTTGCAAAACAGGCTCGACTTGATAGGTCACAATCAGCCGATCTTGCGTCAAAACTTCCACAGGCTTTTCCCACGTTTGACCGTCATACCAGCCCGATTCTTCATAAAAAACGCTGCTATTTAGCAGCCGAGTCTTGACATATCGCCACCCTAAATAGAGTCGCAGCAGCGCCAACGCGGGAATAATGCTGGCTCCTGCTGCTGCCAATAGCCCAAACTGAGTTGGGTGTTTTGCGGGCACAAAACTCACTGCCGCAACTGGGCCTGACACCAACCAACTTAGACCCCACAGCACGATCGTCGGTTTAACATAGGCAAACAAGTCAAGCGTTGCCCAACGAAAAAACCAGGATTCTTTGAGGTCTTGATATTCGTTAATCGGTCTCTGTTCCAGTGGGACTGGGCAAACGACGGATGAGTTCATAACCAAGCCAAAGAAGGAAACAGAAACAGCCTATTCGTCAGTATAAAAGAGTTTCGAGCGTTGAGTTTTAAGTTTTGAGTCACTTGAAGCGCGATGCCATAACTCTGATTTCAAGCTCAACGCTCAAACCCTCTCTAGCTGGCTATTTCTGCGTAAGCCATTCGGGGCGCGTGTCCCCAAAATGCTTCTAAGTCGTAGCGTTCTCGCTCTTGAGGCATCAAGACATGAACAATCACATCGCCGTAGTCTTCAAGCACCCAAGTGCCTTCTGAAACGCCTTCTGAGCGTAGGGGGCGGCGGTTCATCTTTTCAAGAATTTTGTCCTCGATCGAGGTCGCGATCGCCCGCACCTGCACTTTAGAGAAGCCTGTAATCACCACAAAATAATCGGCTAAAACGGTGACTTCTCCAACTTTCATCAGCGTAATTTCTTCACCTTTGCGATCGTCGGCAGCTTCAGCAGCAAGCAGAGCCAGTTCGTAGCTACGATCGGGTGCGGTTTGAGTTGTGCCAGAGAAGGTAGAAAGAATTTGCTCTTTGGTGAAATCTGTCATTAATGGTTAAGTTCCTAATCTAAGTGGGTGTTAACGAGATTGGGTGAATCAATCTAGTAAGGCGGCATTGGCGTAAATTCCAAAGCTAATGTTTTCTAGGACTGCGTTTGAAACCTTTTTGTAAAAACCAGTTGCGGGTCAAAACGGTGCGCGGATGAATCAAGTGACGAGCGTCTAATAAATGTCTTAAAGAATAATCAGCTAACCGCCAGATGGCTTGATCTAAGTCTTGCCGACTGAGGTGTCGCAATTCTTCTAACTCAGGAGTGTCGCCCCGTCCAGGTTCTAGCCCGTCTGCTAAATAGACCACACAGCTTAAAGCACTCATGCCCGGACTGCCCAGCGTGTGATCACAAATTGCTTGTAGGATATCTGGATCAAAAACGCCGAACTGATCCCGAGCCACGATCGCGCCCACCTCGGCATGTAGCAAATGCGGGTTTGCAATATCCACCGAATCAAGCGTTAACCCTTCTTTTTGCGCCATTTGCAACAGTCGCAGGGGCTTAAAAAACTTTGCTAAGTCGTGCATCAATCCTGCTTTTGCCGCTTTCCCTGCGTCTAGCCCGTGGCAATTTGCTAGCTCGATCGCCATCTCTTCTACGCGCAAAATGTGTCGAACCCTGGTATCAGGAACGTTTGCTTTTAACCAGTTCAGAATTATCTCACGCTGATCGGGGTGAGTTGGCGGCGCTAATGGGTTTAGAGATTGAGACACAGTAGAAGTCAGAAAACTCCTGGATTCGCTGACTTTATTTTAGCGCAACGACTCAATCACTTCACTAAGCATTACATCTCACTCTAATTGTTCTGCTCAACAAAAATCCCAACGGTCGCTAGATTGAAATGTTAGCATAGGCTCAAGTCTAGTCTGTCAAGCCGTTTCACGACATTAGATGAGGTAATATGTTTTTCCATCCGTCCTATTTTTTACTGATTCCAGGCATGATCCTGGTGTGGTGGGCACAGCAGCGAGTTCAGAGTACTTACCGCAAATATTCACAAATTCAATCTAGTTTGGGGCTGACGGGGGCTGAGGTTGCCGAAACTATCCTCAAGCGTATGGGCGTACAAAATGTAACGGTTGAACCGATCGCAGGAGAACTGACGGATCACTATGACCCCACTGCAAAGGCTGTTCGGTTGTCTGAGGTGGTTTACGGGTCTAGCTCACTAGCTGCTGCCGCCGTTGCCGCTCACGAATGTGGTCACGTCTTGCAAGATGTGAAGGGCTACAAGCCAATGAATATCCGAGCCGCGTTGGTTCCGGCGGTCAATTTGGGGTCTAATCTGGGCCCACTCCTGATCTTTGCAGGGTTATTTCTAGGTGCTTTGGGAGGCATTTTCATCAAGATTGGGATTGTCTTATTTGCGTCGGTAATTATCTTCCATCTCGTGACGCTGCCTGTCGAGTTTGATGCGTCGAGCCGTGCTCTCAGAATTATTGATGAGCTTGGTATTTTGCAAGGTGAGGAGAATCAAGGCGCTCGAAAAGTATTGAATGCTGCCGCTTTTACCTATGTAGCAACTGCGTTGTATGCAGTGTTGCAGTTGGCGCAATATCTCATAATTGCGATGTCACGCCGCAATTAATTTTGCGTATCTCTAGCAATCATTTTTTGAAAGGGCATCTATACAAGATGTCCTTTTTTGTGCTATTCGCCTTCCTCTAATCCCATTGCAGAAGCGGATTGATCCTGACTGATTCAATAGATTTTAAGTCCCTATCGACTAAGCAACCGATACTTGCTCACCGCTTTCGGCTGCCAGTGCTTCTAATCGCTCCTGCTGGTCTTGAGAAATGCAGCTTTGAATCAACGTTTCTACATCGCCTTCTAAAAGCGAAGCTAACGGAAAATTCTGACCTAAACGATGGTCGGTGATCCGATTATCTTTGTAGTTGTAGGTGCGAATCTTTTCTGATCGTGACCCTGTTCCCACTTGCGATCGCCGCATCGATGTGACAGCTTCTTGCTGTTCTCGCAGTTTAATTTCGTAGAGTTTTGCCCGCAAGATTTGCATCGCCCGTTCGCGGTTTTGCAGTTGCGATCGTTCTTCGGTACAAAAGATCCGAATCCCGGTCGGCTTGTGCATCAAGTCAACGGCTGTCTCAACTTTGTTGACGTTTTGACCGCCTGCACCGCCCGATCGAGCTGTGGTTAATTCAATATCTTTGGGGTCAATGTGAATTTCTACTTCATCGACTTCGGGCATAATTGCCACTGTTGCCGTTGAAGTGTGAACTCGCCCCGATGCTTCTGTGAGCGGGACACGTTGAACTCGATGCACCCCCGCCTCAAATTTGAGTTTGCTATAGACTCGATCGCCCTGAATTTCTAACACGACTTCTTTAAAGCCGCCCATATCCGCTAGAGATTCACTCACCAGCTTGACGCGCCAGCCTTGACGCTCGGCATATCGAGAATAGAGCCGCAGCAGATCACCTGCCCAGATACTTGCCTCATCGCCACCCGTACCCGCTCGAATCTCCAACATGATGTTTCTTTCATCGTTGGGGTCGCTAGGAAGCAGCAAAACTTTGAGTCGAGATTCTAACTCATTCGATTTATCTTGAAGTTCACCAACCTCAAGCGATGCCATTTCTTGAAGCTCAGGATCGCTACTCGCTTCTTTCAAAATTTGGCGGGCACCTGCTAGATCTTGTTGAATGGTTCGCCAGTGTTCATAGGTGTCAACGACTTCTTCTAGTGAAGAACGCATCTTCGCCACCCGTTGAAACTCAGGCGGATCTTTGGCGATGTCTGGGTCGCCCAGTCGCCGCGTTAACTCATTAAAGGTTTGCTCAACCGAATTTAATTTTGCTAGCAGGTATGCTTCAGCCATAAGACAAGACAAAAAATTAGGGTTTACAGCTAGGTTCCAATCTGTTGAACGATCGCCAAGATTGGAAGACATTAATTTCGGAACTAAATCCAAAATCACCTAGCTGCCCTATTTCTTGTCGTCGGCTGTCGCGGTTTCGTCCACCATGCCATATTTCCGCATGAAGCGTTCTACCCGACCTTCGGTATCAATAATCTTCTGAGTGCCCGTGAAAAATGGGTGATTTCCAGACCATACATCGACGTTGAGTTGGGGCTTAGTAGACCCGATCGTCATCACAACTTCACCATTGCAATAGACTTTGGCTTCGGGATACCACTTGGGGTGAATATCAGGCTTAGGCATTGAGAATCTCCGAACTTACTAGATCAATTTTAACATTTTGCTCAAGAGTCATTGGCGATCTTCGATCAACCAATGACAAGAATAAAGTTAGCGCTTCGAGAACTGAGGAGCTTTACGCGCTTTCCGCAAACCGTATTTCTTCCGCTCTTTGGCACGAGGGTCACGAGTCAAATAGCCTTCCGTTTTGAGAGGCTTCCGATTTTCGGGGTCGAGCTGACAAAGCGCACGAGCCACCCCAAGACGAATGGCATCTGCTTGTCCAGTCAAGCCACCACCGTGAGCGTTGACGAGAATGTCATACTCACCTTCCAATCCCAGCGTTTCGAGGGGAGCTTTCGCAGCCGACAAATATTCTGGGTTGAATTGGAGATATAAATCTCCGGGCTTGCCGTTAACCGTGATTTGACCTTCACCGGGAACGAGGCGAACCCGTGCCACCGCAGATTTACGGCGACCTGTACCTAGATAGACGACGCGACCTTCGGTGGCTTGCATTAGTTAGCTCCTTTTGGGATGGTGTTGATTTCGAGAACTTGAGGCTTTTGAGCCGCGTGAGGATGATTCGGGCCTGCATAGACGTTCATTTTGGTGAACAGTTGGCGACCCAGCGAGTTCTTCGGCAGCATTCCTTTGACAGCGCGTTCAATGATCCGCTCAGGGATGCGGGCTTGCAGCTTATCGAAAGTCTCGGTCTTCATCCCACCGGGGCGACCAGAGTTGCGACGATAGAGTTTCTGGGTGCGCTTTTTGCCCGTCACTTCAATTTTTTCGGCGTTGATGATAATTACAAAATCACCCGTATCCATCGAAGGGGTGTAGGTCGGCTTGTTTTTACCGCGTAGCACCATCGCAACTTGGGTAGCAAGCCGGCCGAGCCGTTTATCTGTGGCATCCACAACGTACCAATTACGCTCTAGAGTAGCCTGGGGTGGGAGATAGGTTTTTTCCATGACAGTGTTTCGGTTAAAGGGTTAGACAGTTCTAGAGGAACCTCGCTTGGCGATCGCTTGACTAACTCAAGCAATATTCAGGAGCCGTTCCAGAGGAACTTTTCTCAAGGGTCATCGCATTTGGCAAAACAAATCGGGGTTGAGTATCATACCAAACTTCGGGCGGAAAGGGCGATTCAGGATACCCAACTCGCAGCAGACACAAGCCTTGAGGGGGTGCCGCATATTTCACTTCGTCTCGTCGCTGTGCCGTCCAGATTTTGGTGAAATCATCGGGCGATCGCTCTCCTCGTCCTACCTGCACCAGCAAGCCGACTAAGAGCCGCATCATTCCATACAGAAATCCGCTTGACTGCACTTCGACTGTTACGAGTGACCCTTGACGCTGACACTCCGCCGCCTGAATATCTACCCAAGAGTGCGGACGAGTCGAACCTGCCCGGTGGAACGCCGCCATGTGATGCCGCCCAATCATCGGATCGAGTGCCGCCTGAATCAGCGTTTCATTCAACGGTGCGTGGTAGTAATGCCAAGCAAACGGGCAAACAAACAGATTGGGACGCGCTTCCGTAAATAAGGTGTAACGGTAGCGTCGCCACGCGGCAGAAAATCGAGCGTGCCAGGTTGAATCAACCAAAACAGAAGCCCGAATTAAGATATCGTTTGGCAGCCGCGAGTTCAAAACGTCTGCCCAGCGATGTGCCGGAATCAAGGTTTCTGCATCAAAATGGGCAACTTGAGCGGCTGCGTGAACTCCTGTATCAGTTCTTCCTGCCGCATGGATTACCACAGGGCGGTTAAGCACTGATCGCAGCGCTGTCTCAATATCTTCCTGCACCGTGCGTTGATTTGGCTGCCGTTGCCACCCATGAAAATGAGTGCCCAGGTATTGAATAACCAGGGCAACCCGTTGAGTGGATTGTGATTTAGCAGCCAGCATGGTGTGAGAAATCAGGTTAGCTCGATGATTGCCATTGCAGCATTGTCGCCGCGACGAGGAACGGTGCGAAGAATGCGAGTATAGCCACCTCGACGATCAGCGTACCGCTGAGGGGCTTGCTCAAATAATGCATGAACGAGTTGCTTGTCGTAGATATATCCCATCGCTTGACGACGAGCGGTGAGAGAGCCATCTTTGGCGAGAGTAATCATTTTCTCAGCTTCCGATCGGAGAGCCTGAGCGCGAACCTTAGTCGTTTTAATTCGACCGTTGCGAATCAGTTCAGTGGTCAAGGCTCTTAAGAGCGCTCGACGCTGATCCGCAGGTTTGCCAAGCATTGGAACTTTACAACGGTGCCGCATAGCTTTAGGGAGGGGGTCAGTTACAAGGAGTGGGACGTTCGTATTATATGAAACGTCCCTATAAACGAATCACGAACTAACTAGGCTTAGAGGATTTCTCCATCGGTAGGGTAATTCCTAAGCGTTGTTGAAGGGCTTCGACCACTTCTTCGGCAGATTTCTGACCGAAATTCTTTATTTCGAGCAGGTCTTCCTGAGTGTAGTCGAGCAGGTCAGCAACGGAATTGATTTGCGCTCGCTTTAGACAGTTGTAGGCACGCACCGAGAGTTGGAGTTCCTCGATCGGAATCTGACTCTCAGGACCTTCCTCACCAGGAAAGGGATCGTCTAGCGGCTCAGAGGGGATATCTTTGAGCGGGTTAAACAGATCGACGAGAATATTAGCAGCTTGGCTCAACGCCTCTTGAGGAGTCAAACTGCCATTCGTCGCAATCTCCATAATCAAGCGGTCTTTTTCAAGAGAACCGCCTGCTCTCGCTTCAACACTGTAGTTCACCTTACGAACTGGCATAAAAACAGAGTCGATTTGGAGAAAATCAAGCGCAGCCGCATCTTCACGAGCTTTGTCAACCGTTCGATACCCTTTGCCTTTCTCGATTCTGAACTCCATCTCTAGCGTTGAGTTAGGAGCCAAGGTCGCGATGTACTGATCGGGATCGACGAGTTCTACATCTGAAGGTAAATCGAACTGTTCTGCTGTCACTGTCGCCGGACCTTGCACAAGCAATCGCCCAATTTGAGGCTGAGAAGAATGGCTCCTAAAAACCAATTTTTTCATGTTCAGCATGATATCGAGTACGTCTTCTCTCACTCCTGGAATCGTGGCGAACTCATGGCTGACACCCGCCATCCGCACTGCCGTCACTGCTGCTCCTTCCAAATTGGATAGCAGCACCCGCCGCAGAGCGTTTCCAACGGTTGTTCCCTGACCACGCGCTAGGGGTTCCAGAATGAACTTACTATATTGGCTCTGGTCTTTGTCCGTAGTGGACTCTACACATTCAACCTGAAACTGTGCCACGGAGTGACCTCCTTCTCCTTCTCGCTGAGGGTGATCCCTCATTTGACTCTGAAATCAAATCTCGCTGCTGACTGTCAAAAGACAGATTGCAGCGTTCATCACTCACCATAGAAATTCGCGCCACTATACCCGACGGCGCTTGGGCGGACGACAACCATTGTGAGGAATGGGAGTCACGTCACGAATCAGGGTGATTTCCAGCCCAGAGCCTTGCAGCGCCCGAATTGCAGTTTCACGACCTGCTCCGGGTCCGCTGACCATGACTTCACACTGGCGCATTCCTTGATCCATTGCCCGACGGGCTGCGCTCTCTGCCGCCGTTTGAGCCGCAAAGGGCGTTCCCTTTTTCGCGCCCTTAAATCCACTAGAACCAGCAGATGCCCAAGATACGACTTCGCCGCCAGTGTCGGAGATGGTGACGATCGTATTGTTGAAGGTGGATGAAATATATGCCACCCCGCTCGGCACATTTTTCTTTTGCTTACGGGGTCCAGTCTTTCTAGTTGGTTGTCTCGCCATGTCTAAACTCTAGATCTAAGGTTCTAAATCGATGTGTGATTAAGTTGGCAACTTGCCCAAGCACTAGTCGTCTCAAGCGCAACTCAACAGTTGCCAAAAGTTAATTACTTCTTACCGGGTGCCTTCTTCTTACCTGCAACGGTACGACGACCGCCCCGACGGGTACGAGCATTAGTGCGGGTTCGCTGTCCGCGCACAGGCAAGCCCAGACGATGACGACGACCCCGATAGGTGCCGATGTCCATCAATCGCTTGATGTTCATGTTTTCCATTCGTCTCAGATCGCCTTCAACCTGATAGCCGCTCTCAACGGCTTCTCTCAGAGAAGACACATCGGCATCGCTCAAATCTTTAACGCGGATATCGGGATTCACACCTGTTTTGGCGATCACCTCTTTTGCCCGTGTCAATCCAATTCCGTAAATGTAAGTGAGACCAATCTCAACGCGCTTATCGCGAGGAAGGTCTACTCCGGCAATCCGTGCCACGCTTCTGTCTCCCTAACTTGAATTGCTTGAGGATGTTCATAATCACACAAAACCCCTGTCACAGAAGTCCTCTTCTTCGTATGACAGGAAACCTGATCTAGCCCTGACGCTGTTTATGCTTCGGGTTTTCACAAATCACCATGACGCGACCCCGACGGCGGATGACACGGCATTTTTCACAAATCTTCTTAACGGATGCTCGAACTTTCATGCCCTAACCTGGCAACACTGCAACAAACATAATATCCTAACAATTTTTTATAGGAGTTGTCAAAGAAATCGTTCTATGACTAGCTTTAAAAGGCTTTTTTGAATCCTACTTCTTGTTTCGTAGACGATAGGTAATTCTACCTTTTGTGAGGTCATAAGGCGTGAGTTCGACTTTGACGCGATCGCCCGGAAGAATTTTGATGTAATTCCGACGGATTTTCCCTGAAATGTGGGCTAACACGTTGAAGCCGTTATCGAGGTCAACGCGAAACATCGCATTCGGCAAGGAATCAATGACCGTTCCTTCCATTTCGATGAGATCTTGTTTAGACAAACTTGAGTGCCTCCATTACTGTAAATGATTTCAGAAGTCAACAGAATCCGCGCAGGATTTTGTCAGCCTTCTTGAGTTTAGATCATTAAATTTGTTTTTAACTTCTCAGACACAGTTTGCTAGTCTCAATCTGTGGTAAGGGTGCGCCGCAACAAATTTCTATTGAGTCAAAACAGAGTATCAAGTCGAGAAACCAAGATTCGTCAGCGCTCAACCTTGGCTGGAGAAGAATCTGGCTAAACAATCGCTAAATGAGCTTGTCCAGTTGCTCTGTCACCTCTTCCATCGGTTGGCTGCCATCGATCGTGGTGAGCTTTTCACGAGTCTGGTAGTAGTCGATTAAGGGAGCGGTTTGCTCTCGGTAGACTTCTAAACGACGACGAATTACGTCTTCGTTGTCGTCTTTGCGACCTCGACTGAGCATTCGCTCGACCAAGGCTTCGTCAGGGACATCAAAATTGATGGCGCGATCGCACGTCTGATTTAGCTCGATCAGCAGTCCATCTAACGAATCAGCCTGCACCACCGTGCGCGGATATCCATCTAGAATCCAACCAGGTTGAGCGTCAGGCTGTCCCAACCTTTCTCGAATCAAATCAATGACGAGTTGATCAGGAACCAGTTCACCGCCGTCCATATAACTCTGTGCTTTGACACCCAGAGTTGTTTGGCTAGAGACGGCTGCCCGTAGAATATCTCCCGTCGAGATGTGAGGGATATTGTGCAAGTCTGCTAAGAGTTTCGCTTGAGTTCCCTTACCTGCCCCGGGTGGTCCTAGAAAGATTAATCGCGCCACTACTGTTTCACCATTCCTTCGTATCTTTGTGAGATGACATAAGTTTGAATCTGTTTTGCTGTGTCGATAGCCACACCAACCAGAATCAGCAAAGAGGTGGCACCGAAGCCTTGGAAGGTCGGAACTCGCGTGGCAGTCTCAACAAACGTAGGGACGATCGCGACAATTCCTAAGAAAATCGCTCCCAGAAACGTCAATCGATTCAAGACGCGCTCAATATACTCAGTGGTCGCCTTGCCAGGACGAATGCCTGGAATACTCGCTCCCATCTTCTTCAAGTTCTTCGACATCTCATCGGGTTGAACCACCAAAGACGCATAGAAATAGCTAAAGAACAGAATCAAGATCAGATAAAGAACGCTGTGTTGCCAAGAGTTTGGACCTAAATAAGTGCTGATAAACTGGCTGATGGAGGCGTTTTGAAATGCTTGAGCGACTAGTGCAGGTAACGTCAAAACAGTGGAGGCGAAAATAATCGGCATCACGCCGCCTTGATTGAGACGAAGCGGCAGATAGCTGCTTTTCTCTAGATAAGTCCGACGACCGACTTGACGGCGCGCAGAGATAATGGGGATTCTGCGAGTTCCTTCTTGGACAAAGACGATGCCAACGACCATCGCTAGAAAGACGAGCAGAAGAATCACGACCCCGCCGACCACATTACGATCGCCACTCTGTGCCAATTCAAAAGTTTGACCCAGCGATCGTGGCAGCGTCGAGACAATGTTCAAGAAAATCAGCAAGGATGCGCCGTTTCCGATGCCTCGCTCTGTGATTAGCTCTCCCACCCACATCACAAACATAGAGCCTGCGGTTAACGCCAGCACCGTTTCAGTGATGAATAAAGGACCCCAATCTGAAGCAAACGGACGGAGTAACCCGATCGTCAGCATCAAACTCTGAACGACTGCCCATCCCCCCGCCACGTATCTTGTGATTTGTGAGATTTTGCGTCGTCCTGCTTCACCTTCATTTTTCTGCAAATCTTCCAGTGCCGGGATCGCGGCTGTCAGCAGTTGCAAAATAATGGAAGCATTGATAAAGGGAAGAATGCCTAAAGCAAAAATTCCTAATGTTCTTAAACCGCCTCCAGCAAATAAGTCAACAAAGCTAAGAGCCGTGTTGCCTTGAATATTGGCGGCGAAAGCAGCGCGATCGATGCCTGGGAGTGGAATATAAATGCCCAGACGAACCAGAATTAATAAGCCAACAGTCAGCAGTAAACGCCCTCTCAGTCCGGCGGCTTGAGCCATCTGAACAAAGGTTTCCTGCGCGGTTGGAGTTTTATCTCGACTAACGACCATAAAGGGATACCTCTTACATACTCGCAGTTGTCTAGCAAAATGACTCATCGGCAGTTGCCACAGACTGCAAAGCGTCATCCCTCAAATCGAAGGACAACGTTTACACACTCTTTCAGATGACCCGTTACAGACCAGAGAGCTACGCCTTGGCGCGATGCCAGGTCGGTTTGCCAACCAGCACTTCACAAGTTCCACCTGCTGCCTCAATTTTAGCGCGGGCGTTTTCCGTGAACCCAGTTGCCTGAACGGTCAGCTTTGCCGACAGATCGCCATCTCCCAAAATCTTGAGCGGACCGTCATCGGTCGTAACAATCCCAGCCTCCATCAGTGAAGACAAATTCACCTCAGTATTGGCGGGAAGGGATGCCAAATCGCCGACATTAATCGTAGTGTAGTGCTTCCGATTGATGACGGTGAAATAACTTAATTTAGGTAAACGACGATAGAGAGGCGTTTGACCCCCCTCAAAACCGGGGCGAGTGGGACGACCCGATCGAGACTTTTGACCCCGCATTCCAAAGCCGCCGCTTGCGCCCTGTCCTGCCGCAATGCCTCGACCAATTCGGCGCTTGCGCTTGGTTGAGCCTTCTTGAGGCACAGCATCTTCTAATCTCATAATTCGTTGCTCTTAGTTAAGGACTACTCAAGAAATTAAGTGAACCGCGAAGACTCACGATTCACTATTTGCTCAAGTTGCGTAGAGATTCTCGATCGGAACACCGCGCTCTTCTGCCACATCAGCAAAGGTGCGGAGGTTATCTAACGCGCTGACCGCAGCCCGCGCATTATTAAGAGGATTGCCAGAACCGAGTTGCTTCGCCAAGATATTCTTGACACCTGCGAGTTCGAGAACGGTACGAACGGCTCCCCCAGCAATTACTCCAGTACCAGGAGCGGCAGGGCGCATCATCACTTTTGCACCACCACCCGCACCTTGAGCCGGGTGAGGAATCGAATTGGATTTGGTCAGAGGCACTTCAACGAGGTGCTTTTTGCCATCTGCCACGCCTTTCTTGACCGCGCCGATTACGTCACTGGCTTTGCCGACTCCTACGCCGACTTGACCTTTTTCGTTACCGACGACGACAATAGCGCGGAAGCTGAGTTTTTTACCGCCCTTGACCACTTTGGTCACACGACGAATTTGCACGACCCGCTCTTGCCAGTCTGATTTCTCTTCGCGAGGTTTGTTGCTCTTGCGACCTTTTGCCATGTTTTTTCTCCTAGAAGTCTAGACCAGCTTCGCGGGCAGCTTCGGCTAGCGATTTTACCCGTCCGTGATAGAGGTTGCCCCCACGATCGAAGACCACTTTTTGAATGCCTTGGGCGATCGCCCGTTGAGCCACCAACTTGCCGACCTCAGTCGAAGCCTCACAGTTTGAACCTGACTCAACTTTACCCTTGATTTCTGGATCGACCGTCGAAGCAGAAACCAGAGTGTGTTGGGTGGTGTCGTCAATCACCTGAACATAGATGTGCTGGTTAGAGCGAAACACTGCGAGACGAGGACGCTCTGAAGTTCCGGTAACGGTACGACGAACCCGTGCGTGACGACGACGGGTTGATTCTCGACGAGTCATTTTCATGATCTATTTCTTCCCTTTACCACCAGTCTTACCAACTTTGCGTCTGACCACTTCGCCAGCATATCGAATGCCCTTGCCTTTGTAGGGTTCGGGAGGACGTACCGCCCGAATTTTGGCGGCAGTATTTCCAACAATTTCTTTATCGATGCCACTGACAGTCACGTTAGTGTTGCCTTCAACCGCGACCTGAATTCCCTCTGGTGGGGCAATATCTACAGGTTTGCTGTAGCCCACGTTGAGAATTAGGTTTCGCCCTTGAACTTGGGCACGATAACCGACACCCTGAATTTCGAGCTTTCGCTGAAATCCGGTAAAGACCCCTTCAACCATATTGGCGACGAGGGTGCGGCATAAACCATGACGTTGACGAGCCGCACGCGAGTCATCTCGCTGCTTGACTTCGATCGTCGTTCCGTCTTGTTCAACAATCACTTCTGGCGGCAAAACTCTGGAGAGTTCGCCTTTAGGACCTTTGACTGAAACATGTTGCCCATCAAGGGTGACCGTCACCGTTGCGGGAACATCAATAATACGCTTACCAATCCGAGACATAACTGATCACCTTTTTTGAATAAAAGCTGTTCGCTGTGAGCCAGTCAACAGCAACGACTAATATCCAGACTCACCAGACATAACAAAGGACTTCGCCGCCGACTCCGGTGCGCCGAGCTTCGCGATCGGTCATGATGCCGCTGGATGTCGAGACGATCGCAATGCCGATGCCACCTAACACACGAGGAAGTTCCTTGCGGTTAGCGTAAACTCGCAGTCCGGGTTTGCTGACTCGCTTGAGGGCAGTGATAATCGGCTTGCGACTTTTGCCCCGATATTTGAGACCCAGCACGAGATGACGCTCAACGCCTTCTCCCGCTTCTTCATAGTCAGCAATAAAGCCTTCTGCCTTCAGCACATTGGCAATGCTGCGCGTCATCTTGGTCGATGGCACTTTGGTCGTTTGGTGTCTTGCTAGGCTTGCATTTCGGATGCGAGTCAGCATATCTGAAATTGTGTCGTTAACCGCCATAGTTCCCTCTTAATGAAACTGCATCAGTTGTCCCGGAATGGCATGCCCAGTTCTTTAAGCAGGGCGCGACCTTCTTCGTCGGAGTTTGCAGTGGTGATGATTGAAATGTCCATACCGCGAATCTGATCGATGCTGTCATATTCGATCTCCGGGAAGATCAACTGCTCTCTCAGACCTAGCGTGTAGTTTCCTCGTCCGTCGAAGCTCTTGGGGCTGATGCCTCTAAAGTCACGAATCCGAGGCAGCGAAAGATTGATCAACCGATCGAGAAAAGTAAACATTCGATCACCGCGCAGTGTCACCATCACGCCGACGGGCATTCCTTCGCGGATTTTGAAGCCAGCGATCGCTTTCTTGGCGCGGGTCACAACGGGCTTTTGTCCCGTGATCGTCGCAATCTCGTTGATCGAAGCTTCCAACGCTTTCGCATTTTGTGAAGCTTCACCGAGTCCCCGGTTGATCGTGATTTTCGCCACTTTCGGAACTTGATGGAGGTTCGTGTAACTAAACTGCTCCGTCAGCTTCGGGACGATCTTTTCTTGATAGATATCTTTTAATCGTTGAGCCATATTTGGGTTCCTCTTCCCTGGGCTTGGTCAGGGGCTAGTGGAGTCTTGAGGCGCGTCGCGTCTCTTAATCGATGATCTCGCCCGTCTTTTTTAACATCCGAACTTTCTTGCCGTCGGCGTTGACGGTGTAGCAGATGCGGCTTGCCACTTTCTGCTTTTCGGAGTAAACCATGACGTTAGAGCTATGAATTGGGGCTTCTTGAGTGACAATCTGACCCGATTCGCCTTCTTGCTGTGGTTTGACGTGTTTGGTGCGAACATTCACACCCTTGACCACGACTTTGCTCAATTTAGGAAGGGTTTGCAGGATTTCGCCAATCTTGCCTTTGTCACTGCCCGCGATGATTTTTACGGTGTCGCCTTTTTTGACATGCATCTTGTGACGCACAACTTCTTTCTGAACCCTTGCCATTACAGAACCTCCGGAGCGAGGGAAACGATTTTGGTAAAGTTTTTCTCGCGCAATTCACGAGCAACGGGGCCAAATACCCGCGTGCCTCTGGGGTTGCCGTCTTGGTTGATAATCACGGCTGCGTTGTCGTCAAATCGAATGCTCATACCGCTATCGCGCCGCATTGTGTGTCGAGTCCGAACAATCACCGCACGAACCACATCCGATTTTTTGACCGCCATGTTAGGGAGCGCATCCTTAACCACCGCAATGATTACATCCCCGACTCCGCCATAGCGACGATTACCGCCACCAATCACCCGGATACACATCAGCTTTCGAGCGCCGCTGTTGTCCGCTACATTCAGATAACTTTCTTGTTGAATCATGTCTAAGTCCCTCGCATTTAACCTTTAGAGGCAGTACCCAGGATTTCGGACACGACCCAACGCTTGGTGCGGCTGAGAGGTCGGGTTTCCTGAATGCGGACGCGATCGCCCGTTTTGCACTTGTTTTCTTCATCGTGCGCTTTGTAGCGCTGAGTGTTGACGACAATTTTGCCGTATTTGGGGTGAGCGGCTCGGTTCTCGATCGCCACAACGATGGTCTTATCCATCTTGTCGCTGACCACTACACCGACTCTTTCTTTGACTGCCATTGCAATTACTCCAGTAAAAAGGATGAAACAAAAAGGTGAATTTAGAACCAGATCTTGAATTCAGCCTTCTAGTCTTCAGTCTTTTTCAACTGCCGCTCTCGCTCGACAGTCAGCAGTTGAGAAAGCTGATGTCGTGTGTGCTTGAACAGATGAGGCTTTTCTAATTGGCGAGTGCCCTTTTGCATTCTCAGTGTAAAAAGCTGCTTTTTGACGGCAACGATTTGGTCTGCCAATTCTTGGTCGCCTAGATTTCTGGCTTCTTCGATCTTAGGAAGAGGCATAGGTTAAGACTCCTCCGTGGTTTGACGGGTAATAAATTTCGTCTTGATGGGCAGTTTGAATGCCGCAAGACGCATCGCTTCACGAGCGATTTCTTCAGTCACGCCCGCAATCTCAAACATGATGCGACCCGGCTTGACGACTGCGACCCAAAACTCAGGCGCACCTTTACCAGAACCCATTCGGGTTTCGGCAGGGCGCATCGTCACGGGCTTGTCAGGGAAGACGCGAATCCAGATTTTGCCACCCCGACGAATGTAGCGAGTCATCGCACGACGACCCGCTTCGATTTGACGAGAGGTAATCCAGGACGGCTCTAGGGCTTGTAGACCGAAATCTCCAAAGTTGAGGTCGCTTCCGCGAGAAGCCATTCCTCTCATTCGACCGCGCTGCTGTTTGCGGAATTTTGTTCTTCTTGGGCTTAACATGACTCGATACCAATTAAATTCAGGAGTCAGGAGTCAGGAGTCAGGAGGATTAGTCCTGCATCCTTTATCCTTCGTTCGATCGGTCTTCAAATTGTTGGCGACGACGCTGTTGACGACGACGGGGTTGGTTAGAAGGAGGAGCGGCATCAATAAGTTCTTGACCGGGGATGATTTCACCCTTGAAGACCCAGATTTTGATCCCCAAAATTCCGTAGATGGTTTGAGCAGTAACGTAGGCGTAGTCAATGTCAGCTCTTAGCGTATGCAGAGGAACCCGACCTTCACGAGTCCATTCAGGACGCGCGATTTCAGCCCCGTTTAAACGACCACTGACTTGAATTTTGATGCCTTCAACGCCTGCTCGTTGAGCGCGTTGAATCGCTTGACGAACCACGCGACGGAAGGAAACCCGACGCTCTAGCTGTTCGGCAATATATTCGCCGATTAAGGCAGCATCGGCATCGACACGAGCCACTTCGACGACGTTGACGCGAATTTGACGATCGCTGCTGCCCAATGCTTCTTGCAGTCCCAAGCGTAGGGTTTCAATCCCGGCACCACCGCGACCCACAATTACACCAGGGCGAGAAGTGCGAATTTCTAAATCAATCTGATCGGCTTTACGCTCGATCCGAATCTCAGAAATTCCAGGCTTTTTAAGGTTGTCAAGATTTTTGGGATTCTTAGCGAAAAACTCGCGAATCTTGAAATCTTCTTTCAACAGTTCAGGATAGCGGCTAGTATCGGCATACCACCGAGAGCGGTGATCTTTGATGATCCCTAGCCGAAACCCAGTTGGATTAATTTTCTGTCCCACGAATGCGTTCCTCTGAGATAAAGCAGTTTAAGTAGGAATAACTGAACTAGGATTCGGCTCCGGGAGCCACTGCCACGGTGATGTGACAAGTCGGCTTGCGAATTTGGTAAGCCCGACCCTGTGCCCGCGGTCTAAACCGCTTCAGCGAAGGACCTTGATCGGCAAATGCTTGGCTCACCACCAAACTTGCCCGCTCCATGCCTTCATTGTGTTCAGCATTTGCTGCCGCAGAACGCAGCACTTTGAGTACAGGCTCACAGGCGCGATAAGGCATGAACTCCAGAATGATCAATGCCTCCCGGTAAGACAGTCCTCGAATTTGGTCGAGAACTCGGCGCACCTTGTGAGGGGACATGCGGATGTAACGTGCGATCGCTTTAACTTCAGTCGTATCAGTAGCCATAGTTTTCTCCTTACGGGCGGGCGAGGGATTGCAATCAGGCTTTCACCCGTCACCCTCACACTCTGCTGCCCTTTCTCCTATCGACGTGCTTTCTTATCGCTACCTGCGTGTCCCCGGAAAGTCCGAGTCGGAGCAAATTCGCCGAGTTTGTGACCGACCATTTGCTCAGAGACATAGACGGGAACGTGCTGACGACCGTTGTGAACGGCGATCGTGTGTCCAATCATCTGAGGCAAAATTGTCGAGGCTCGTGACCAGGTTTTGATGACTTGCTTGTCACCTCTGGCGTTGAGCGCTTCAACCTTACTCATCAGGTGGTCAGCAACAAAGGGACCTTTTTTAAGTGAACGTGCCATGTGAGTCTCCCTAAGTCAAATTACGATTCCCGTCCGCCGCGTCCACGTTTCGAGGACTTACGACGACGACGCACAATCAGCGCACTGCTTAACTTCTTCTTGTTGCGAGTTTTGCGTCCCAGAGTCGGCTTACCCCAAGGTGTGACAGGACCCGCACGCCCGATCGGTGCCTTTCCTTCTCCACCACCATGAGGGTGATCAACGGGGTTCATGACGCTACCGCGCACTTGAGGACGACGACCTTTGTGACGGGTGCGCCCAGCTTTGCCCAGGTTGATATTTCTCGCTTCGAGGTTGCCCACCTGTCCGATCGTGGCGTAACACTCTTTGCGAATCATTCGCACTTCAGTCGAGGGCAATTTTAAGGTGACATAATCACCCTCCTTCGCCGCAACTTGAGCCGCTGCACCTGCCGCCCGAACAATCTGACCCCCTTTGCCAGGAACGAGTTCAACGTTATGAACGATCGTACCGAGCGGAATCTTTTCGAGGGGCAATGCGTTGCCGATCTCGATCGGAGCATCAGGACCGGAACGAATTACAGTGCCGACCTTAAGGTTGTTGGGATGAAGAATATAGCGCTTTTCACCATCACTATAAAACACCAGAGCCAGACGAGCGTTGCGGTTTGGATCATATTCGATCGCCGCCACTCGCGCCGGAATATTCAACTTGTCACGACGAAAATCAATGATGCGATAGAGGCGTTTGTGACCGCCGCCCCGGTGACGACAGGTGATCACGCCTCGGTTGTTGCGTCCTTTATCCCGGTGTTTAGTCGTAGTTAGAGACTTTTCAGGCTCGGTCTTCGTGATCTCACTGAAGTCAGAAACACTACGCTGGCGACTACCAGGAGTCAAGGGTCGATAAATTCGGATGCCCATAATTTGCTACTCTCAGGGGTTTCTAAACTTCTGGGAACAAGGTGATTGAATCCCCGTCTGCTAGGGTGACGATCGCTTTCTTATAGTGAGGTCTGTGACCTGCAAACTTGCCGACACGACGAGCCTTGCGAGGAGGATGCTGAGTGGTAACTCCAGTCACCTTCACCTCAAACATCAGTTCGACGGCTGCCTTGATCTCAGGCTTGGTGGCTTTAGGCTGAACCTCAAAGGTGTATTGGTTGAGTTCCAATCTCTGAGTCGCTTTCTCAGTGATAATTGGACGCCGAATTAAATCCGCTAAGTTGCGGGGGCTGAAATCACTCACCGTATACCTCCTGGATCTTCTCAAGAGCAGCAGGGGTCGCCACAATGTGGTCGGCTGCTAGCAAATCAAATACGTTTAGATTATTTGCCGAGATCAGTCTGAGCTTTTCAATGTTGCGAGCAGATAGATAGACCATCTCGTTCCGCTCTGCCATGATGATTAGCACTTTCTTATCTGGCTCAACACCCCATCGGCTAAGGGCTTGCACCATTTCTCTAGTCTTGGGACGGGACAACTGAGCCGCAAAGTCTTCAACGACAATCAAATCAGCGACGCGACTTTGGAATGCCGTCCGCAGTGCCAAACGTCGCTCTTTGCGATTCATCTTCAGGGTGTAATCTCTGGGTTTCGGTCCAAAGATTACGCCACCCCCACGCCATAGAGGAGAACGAATAGAACCCGCACGAGCGCGACCTGTTCCTTTCTGTCTCCAGGGTTTGCGTCCGCCCCCGCGCACTTCTGCACGAGTCTTGGTGGAAGCGGTGCCTTGACGCTGATTCGCCAACTGACGAACCAATGCTCTGTGGACGACATGAGCCGCACTTTCTTCTCTGGCAACTTTAAGCTCGATCGAGGCTTGCCCCGCATCGTCTCCCTGCCAATTTTTCACTACACAATCAACCATTTCTGTCTCCTTCTGCCCTAGCGCCCAACTTTCTTAGCGGGCATGATTTGCACCAGAGCACCGGGCTTGCCGGGAACTGCTCCTTTGATCAAAATCAAGTTCCGTTCCGTATCTACACGCACCACGGTCAACTTCTTGATCGTGACTTGAGTTCCGCCCAAACGACCCGCCATCCGCTTACCAGGGTAGACACGTCCGGGGGTGGTGCCTGCCCCGGTCGAACCGGGAGCGCGGTGGTTTTTAGAACCGTGAGACATGGGGCCTCGTGCGAAGTTGTGACGCTTCTGATAACCCGCAAAGCCTTTACCAATGCTGGTGCCTGTCACATCGACGATCTGACCTGCTTCAAAGATGTCAGCTTTGATCTCTTGACCTAACTCGTAGGCGCTGTAATCTTCTGAAGGTAGGTATTGGCGCATCTCAGTAAGATGCCGCAGGGGAGCAGAATTGGATTTGGCGAGGTGCCCCAATTCAGGTTTGCTCAATGACTTGACTCGTGTTTCACCAAACCCGATTTGAACGGCAGTATAGCCATCTGTTTCAGGAGTTTTGACTTGGGTGATGGGGCAAGGCCCTGCTTGAATGACGGTCACAGGAATTGATTTCCCTGTTTCGTCAAACACTTGAGTCATGCCGAGCTTTGTGCCGAGAATGCCGACAGCCACGGTAACTGGTCTCCTTTTCTACACACTTGAACATAGCGAAACCACGACTTTGAGGACGCAGCTTCGTTATCGAACGGATTCCACGGTCTGAGACCAGATGAATCTTACCTCTCGTGATTTAAGAGGCAGCGGATTCCGCATTCCTTTAGACACTTTGGTCGATTCTGCAAAGCTGCTTGAGAGCTGCTGACTGGCATTGCTCTTTTGTGCTTCTCCCGCCTGGACTTGAACAAATAGTTGCTCAGTATCCGTTGATGGCTGGGGTCAAACGCGCAAGCTGGGTTTTGCAAACCCTGAAGAAGTTTCTCGCTCCTTCGCCCGAAGTCTCGAAACAATTTCCCTCACGCGAGGTGAAAAAGCTTTCCGAGATGCGCTACAGCTTATTACTATAGCTCAAATTTGATTGCTCTCTCACGGAAATTGCACAATTAGAAATTTAGCGACAGTTAAGTAGTGTAATACAGTGGTGTGGCGATCGTCTACTAAATTGCCCAAATTTCTTTTCTCAGGTGAACAGTTAACAAAGTTTGATCACAACGATCGGATAGAAAACAATTCGAGAAATGCTTATTCTAGGGTCATCCTGAAAAAGACTCGCTGTGATCATGTTGCCATTAACCTTCGTGTTAGGAAGTCCCTGGACGTTAAACCCTAGTGCAATTCCTTGGAGTGCTTTATTCGCATTGTTTTTTTAACACAGCAATCGCTTACACAGATCATGGTTACGTTTTTGATTCCAATCAGTGCTTTATTTCTTAGCGTGTTTATTCTCCGTAAACACTTGCATTGGAAGACGTTCGCAGGCACGATATCAATCTTTGTAGGTCTAGCAGCGATCGCCGGACGATTGCTCAGAACATTATGACTCAACTGATTGAAGAAACCTTTTGGCAAGCAGTGCTCGATCGCGATCCCAGTTTCAACGGAAAAATCTTTTACGGCGTACACTCCACGAAAATCTATTGTCGTCCACCTTGTCCCAGCCGTAGACCCAATCGAAATCAGGTTTCATTCTATCGATCGCCCCAAGCTGCCGAAGCAGACAATTTTCGTCCTTGTAAGCGATGTCATCCGCAGACTGTGATCGCTCCCAATCCCACAAAAGATAACGTCATTGCAACTTGCCGTTACATCGAAGACCAATCCGAACACATTCCCACTCTCGCCGAGTTAAGCGATCGCGTTGAAATGAGTCCGAGTTATCTGCAACGACTCTTTAAGCAAATGATTGGCGTGACTCCTCTTGAGTATGCAACTGCTCATCGAATCAAGCATTTAAAGCAACATCTTCATCAAGGGGAAGCGGTTACTTATGCTCTTTATGAAGTGGGTTATGGATCGAGTAGCCGACTTTACGAAACTTCATCGGAGAACTTTGGAATGACTCCCGCATCTTATAAGCAACATGGCAAAGGGGAAGAAATTCGTTATGCGATCGTCAATTCTCCCCTCAATTTCCTTATGATCGTAGCCACAGACCGAGGACTATGCAGCGTTCAACTTGGCGACTCGCTCGCAGAACTTGAAGACCAACTCCGCACTGAATTCCGTCATGCTTCAATTCGTGAAACGGATGACCTTCAGAACTGGATGCAAGCGATCGTGAACTACCTAAGCGGCAATTTGCCCTTACCGGATCTGCCTTGTGATGTCAGAGCGACTGCCTTTCAGATTCAGGTTTGGGAGGCGCTTAAAAAGATCCCGATCGGAACCACTGTTCATTACAGCGATGTTGCTTGCACGATCGGACAGCCAACTTCAGTTCGGGCGGTGGCTCGTGCTTGTGCAACTAACCCGATCGCGCTTCTGGTTCCGTGTCATCGAGTCACTCCTAAATCGGGCGGGCTAGGAGGTTATCGCTGGGGAGTCAGCCGCAAACAGGCACTTCTCGATCTGGAGAAACGTGCTATTAAACTAGCCGCAGAAAACAAAGCCATCATAAGTTGAATTGATGATGATCAGGCGGCTACCTTCGCAAATGACTTAGGAACGTGGATTTATTAAGGTGTAACTTCTCGCCATCTCCCTAAGGAGTTACGGTGTACACCAATCTTTGTCGCTGCGTTTGGGTCGGCTTCAGCCTCCTAAATCCCCCATTCTGGGGGACTTTGAGCTAAGACTCTGGTTTCAAAGTCCCTCACTCGTGGGGGATTTAGGGGGCAAAAGTCTCGGCGATGACAAATCAGAGGACTTTTACAGGTTATTTAATCCACGATCCTTAGCGTCTCACCTATCGTATGGATAGAACTTTTTAATCAGTGAAGCTCCTCACTGAACAGTAGAATGATCTCTAGAAACTTAAGATTAAAGCTATAGCATGTCTTCAAGGCTTCTCTCCCAAAAATTGAGGTCGTAGAAGCGGAAATACTATTTTGTTTTAGACAGCACAAAACCAAGGGGCGGAACACAAATCTATGGCACTGATCACAACAGGCGGACAACTGATTCGAGACTTAGAAAAATTTGGAGCACTGGGCGTATACGTCCCGCTAGAAGGCGGATTTGAAGGACGCTATCGACGGCGAATTCGGGCAGCAGGCTACACCTCTTTGAGCATCACCGCACGAGGATTGGGTGACGTTGCCATGTATTTGACGGGTGTACACGGCGTTCGTCCTCCTCACTTAGGCAAGAAAAGTTCGGGTTCTGGAGCAGCCGTGGGTTACACCTACTTTATTCCTCCGATCGTCAATACCCAAATCGAAAATCTTCCTCCCAAATCAAAAGGCTTGCTGCTGTGGATTATTGAAGGACACATTCTTTCTAGCCAGGAGCTAGAGTTTCTCTCTAACCTGCCTTCTTTAGAACCTCGACTCAAAATTGTGATTGAGTTAGGAGGAGAACGCTACTTCCGATGGACTCCGCTCAAAGACGCGATCGCTGCTGCATAAAGCCAAAAAAATTGTCGTCTCACCGATCCCATCTTCACAGCAACGAGGATGGGATCGTTTCGTAGTATGAAAATTTGTGCCGTTCGGCTCGTAATTATCTGACTGGCGCATTAGCATAGAGAAGTGACTGATTTCTTAAACCCTCTACGCTCACTCAAGGAAGGTCACTGGTTCAAGCTCATTTGTGGAGCGAGTTCCCACCACCTTCCTGCCATTCGGAGTCTTACGCTCGCCTATGCGATCGCGGGGGCAGACTGCATTGATGTCGCCGCTGACCCGGCCATTATCTCGACTGCGCGCGAAGCTTTAGCCGTGGCAAATAGTTTGGCTGAAGAGGCGCAAGAAAAAGGATTTGCCGCTAGAAAATCACCTTGGTTAATGGTGAGTCTCAACGATGGGGAAGACCCTCATTTTAGAAAGGCTGAGTTTAGCGCTGCCAACTGTCCGATCGAGTGTTCAAGACCCTGCGAATCAATTTGTCCTGCTGACGCGATCGTGTTCGATCGTCCAGACCATTTCTCTGGAGTGATTGATACCCTCTGCTACGGCTGCGGTCGCTGTTTGCCAATTTGCCCGATCCAACACATTTCTACTCGCTCTTATGTTTACACGCCAGAGGCGATATCTCCGCTGATTTTGCAAGCAGGGATAGATGCGATCGAGATTCACACTCAGCCTGGACGGTTAGCCGATTTTAAGCGATTGTGGAAGGCGATCGCGCCACAAGCCCATCAACTTAAGCTTATAGCCATTAGCTGTCCTGATGGCGAAGACTTGATTGATTATCTATGGGCAATCCACGAGACGATTTCTCCGCTTCCCTGTCATCTGATTTGGCAAACTGATGGTCGCCCAATGAGTGGTGACATTGGTGATGGAGCCACACGTGCCTGCGTTAAGTTAGGGCAAAAAGTTCTCGCCGCAGGGCTACCCGGATCGGTGCAGCTAGCTGGTGGAACAAATCGTCATACCGTTCCTAAACTCAGGACTTTAGGGCTGCTAAAGAATAAAAGTAGTACAATAGTATCAAAATCGATTTCAGGAATCGCTTACGGAAGTTATGCCCGGAGTTTGCTTTTGCCTATTCTCAGCCAATTAGACGCGATGGAGATTAAACCATTGAAGATTGCTCAAAAGATATATCACAACAGCCCCTCGCCCAGTGATCCAAACATCAACTCGCTGCTAACTCGTCTTGAATCGAGTCCTGCTCTCTTGTGGGAAGCCGTTGATCTAGCCCATCAGTTAGTTTCCCAACTCAAAAGCGCCTGTTAGCAGAAATTAGACCTTCAAACGACTCAGGTGCTTCAGAATACATCTACTAAGGTCAAAGACTCTCTACGCTAGCTGACAGGCTGCTTACGTTCTCGGTTTCGTTTCCTCAAGCTGTTTCACAAATTGTCATGGTGAATCGTAGCGATATTAACTTCTCAGACCCCTCATTCAACGCTGAATCTTCTCTTCATTTAACGTCTGCAAGCCAATCTCAACCAGACATTTCTAGTGCTGGAGATGGTGAAAATGCTGAAAGCCCTGTTGTACTGACTATGCAAAACACGGACGATCTCGATAAACTCCTGAGCATCTTGCCCGATCCGATTCGAGTGCGTTTAGAAGAACACCCTCAACTTGACAGCCTCATCGAAGTAGTGATGGATCTGGGAAGACGACCCGAAGCCCGGTTTCCTGGCAAAGCAGAATATTTGTCTGAAACACCCATCACCCAAAACGACCTCAACGAGAGCATTACCAGAGTGGGCGACTTTGGTGGAGACAATCGCGCTGGCATTGAGCGCACTCTGCATCGGATTAGCGCGATTCGCAACCGTCGTGGAGAAGTGATTGGTCTGACCTGCCGCGTGGGACGGGCGATTTTTGGCACGATCGGCATGATTCGCGATCTAGTCGAGAGCGGTCGCTCAATTTTGATGCTGGGTCGTCCTGGGGTCGGCAAAACAACGGCTTTAAGAGAAATTGCGCGCGTGTTGGCAGACGAGTTAGACAAGCGCGTCGTGATCATTGACACTTCAAACGAAATTGCTGGAGATGGAGACGTGCCCCATCCTGCGATCGGACGGGCCCGAAGAATGCAAGTTTCTCGCCCTGAGCTTCAGCACCAGGTGATGATCGAAGCCGTCGAAAACCACATGCCAGAAGTGATCGTGATTGACGAAATCGGCACCGAGTTAGAAGCTCTAGCAGCCCGCACGATCGCAGAACGTGGCGTTCAACTCGTCGGCACCGCTCACGGAAATCAGTTAGAAAACTTGATCAAAAATCCCACCCTCTCTGATCTAGTGGGAGGCATTCAGTCTGTGACATTGGGCGATGAAGAAGCGAGACGGCGCGGCAGCCAAAAGAGTGTTTTAGAACGCAAAGCCCCGCCAACATTTGACATTGCAGTTGAAATGACAGAGCGGCAAAAATGGGTAGTGCATGAACAGGTTGCAGAAACGATCGATATGCTGCTTCGGGGCAGGAAGCCCAACCCTGAAGTCAGAACCGTTAACGAGACTGGAGAAGTCACGGTGACTCATGAGTTGTCGAGCAGCCCAGAGATGCAAACTGGAGGGCGATCGCGATCGAGCAGTGTTCGCCATAATCCCCTCTCGATCGCGCCAACGTCATCTCAGGAAGGATTTTTTACTCCTCCTCCTCAAGGGCGCGGCTGGCGATCGTCTGGCAAGATCAAACCGACTCAAGCCGCGCCTCTGTCGCCCGAACAGCAAACCTTTGAGCAATTGCTGGATGTGTCTTTGAGCCGAGCGTTTGACGCGAGAGATGAAGGGCTACGAAGCGAAGATTCTGAGAATGGGGAGTATATTCCCGGCCCCAACGGCGAGGATTTGCCGTTACATATCTATCCCTATGGCGTGAGTCGGCATCAGTTAGATCAAGTCGTTCGCACGCTGAATCTTCCGGTCGTGTTGACCAAAGACATTGATAACGCGGATGCAGTTTTGGCACTGCGATCGCACGTCAAAAATCATTCTAAACTGCGCCATTTAGCAAAATCTCGTCAAATTCCCATTCACACACTCAAGGCTAGCAGTGTGCCGCAGATTGCCCATTCTCTGCGCCGACTGCTGAATATGGATGACCCCGCCATGCCTGACGCAGCCGAACTAGACCTGTTTGTACGAGGAGACAGCGAAGACGAACTTGAGGCACTCGAAGAAGCCAGACTTGCGGTGGAACAGATTGTCATTCCCAAAGGGCAACCAGTCGAACTCTTGCCACGCTCTGGGCTGGTTCGCAAAATGCAGCATGAGCTTGTAGAGCACTACCACTTGCAATCCCGCAGTTTTGGAGACGAACCAAACCGCAGACTGCGAATCTACCCAGCATAATCAAGAGTTTTGAGGTTTGAATTTAGGCACGTCGCTGCTAGACTCAAAACTCTCACAGATTGCTGTTCATCCCCTCAAAACTCTCTTTGCCATGCTTGAGTTCATTCGCTCAGACCTTGCCCAACTTGCGGCTTATAACACTCAACACACCGACAATTCTCAGGAATCTAAATCCTCAGAAATTTTGGTCGATCGAGTGGATGTCAACGAAAGTCCCTATGACTTGCCCGATGAACTCAAGCAAAAACTTAGCTGGACTTATCAGCAAGCAATCGAAAATAATCGCTATCCCGACGGTGGATATGAAAGCTTGAAACGCGCGATCGCTGACTATGTAAATGAGTCAGCTAACAACATCACCGCCGCTAATATCTCGATCGGCAACGGCTCGGATGAGTTAATCCGCTCTCTACTAATCGCAACTTGTATTGGGGGAGAAGGCTCAATTCTAGTCGCCGACCCAACCTTTTCGATGTATAGAATTCTGGCACAGACTTTAGGAGTTTCGGTGGTGACGATCGGGCGTTCTCTCACCAATTTTGAGATGGACTTAACAGAGGCTCAAACCGCGATCGCAGTCACCCAGACTCCTCCGATTCGAGCCGTTTTTGTCGTTCACCCCAACTCACCTACTGGAAACGCGCTCACCTTTGCAGAGTTATCTTGGTTGCGAAGTCTTCCTCAAAATATTTTGGTTGCAGTAGATGAGGCATATTTTGAGTTTAGTCAAACGAGCGTAGCCGACGAGCTGTTGCAACATCCAAATTGGGTAATTTTGAGAACGTTCTCAAAGGCATTTCGACTAGCCGCCCATCGAGTGGGGTATGCGATCGCCGATCCCGAATTAATCACAGCTTTAGAAAAAGTCCGTCTCCCCTACAATCTTTCCAGCTTTACTCAGGCAGCAGCTTTGGTGGCGGTCACTCATCGCCGTCAGCTACTCTCCACAATTTCGCTGACTTTGACTGAGCGAACCCGACTCACCCAAGCCCTTTCCCAGCACCCAGAATTTCAGGTTTGGGAGAGTGCCGCTAATTTTGTCTACTTACGTCTAAAAAACGCAGATGCTAACGAAAAACTGGCTACAATTTGTCAAACTCTTAAAGACCAGGGAACTTTGATTCGGCACACTGGCAACGGGCTGCGAATCTCGATCGGCACACCTGAAGAAAATCAGCGAACCATTGCGCGATTCAAAAAAGTTTCAAAGTACTAATTTTTAGGGATGATTTCTAAACTGCCCGAACCTTGACGCACCATTTGAATTGTATGAGGCAGAACCCCAACCAACAGCGCGAAAGCATCATCGGGCAACTGCGCGATCGTGTCTGCTCCAAAATAATTTTCAAACTGATTCAAAATCAACTGAGCGCGCTGCAACGGCACAGGGTTGTCGGTAAATTGCTGAGTTAGTCTGATCCACTGCCGTCTAATTAAATAGGCTTTCTGACGTTCCTCTTGATCTGCGGGGTGGATCAAAGAAAGATCACCTACGGGCAAAATTCCTTCGCAGTTGAGGTCAAAAAAGCTTCCGACAGCAGCACCAGGACCAGCAAACTCAGCGTGAAATCGCTTATAAATGATCAACCCATTGCGTCTGCGACTGTTAACGACCAGCAACTTTCCATCGTTTAGTTGAGTCAAAATATCCTGCACGATCGCGGGTTCGACAACGCCCTGATGATTCAGGCTCTCGTTTTTCATACGGTCGAAGCCTTGAAAGCTGGTAACACGGCTATGGCAGATGAGGGAGCAGTTTAGCAGTTGAAGTCAAATTGTCACAACATTAAGCACCAAGCTACCCAAATTACCTGGCTCCCTTGCTGTAACCGAAAGACATCAGTATAACGGTCTTTTAACCACAGACAGTTAACCTTGCAACTATATTCTAGGGTAACTCGCTAAGATCAGGAGAATTCGGTCAGGACTTTGAAGTATCTGTGAAGACAAACTCAAAATCTTAGAGAACTCTCCAATAAAATCTTTATAAAGATTAATATTATGTTGCTTTACCATCAATCAAGTCGTACAGAAACTCAGCCAAAATGATAAGCTCGATGACCTAAGGCGATTCTATCGAAGCAAACAGGTGAGTCATGAGTAATCAGCCGATCGAGCAAAGCTTTGATGAGAGCCTCAATTCTGGGCTAACGCCGCCGCCCCGCGAACCCTACCGATCGAGTTTGCAAGAAGACATCGGGCAAGGATGGGCGTTTGTGCAGTTTGTCTGGCGTATTTCAAAGCGAATTCGGGGAGGCAAAAACCGCATTCGTTTTATCGTTGGGCTAATTTTTTGGAAGCCTTTCTTGCCCGATGATCAGTAGAGGCATTGCAGAGTTTTGAGTGTTGTGTGTTGAGTTTCAAGCAACGTCATGTATTACGACCCGCATCAGTTTGAATTTGTCGATCGACTTGAGTCTAATTGGCTCGTTATCAAAGATGAACTCAGTCGCTTAACGGCTGAAGATTTCGTTCCCTATCCTGAAAGATATTTGCTGCAAAAGAAAACCGGGTGGGAGATTTTTGGCATTTATTTTTTAGGTGTTAAAATAGACATCAACTGCGAACTCTGCCCAGAAACCGCCAAATTAGTCAAAAGCATTCCTGGAATGGTCACAGCAGGCTTTTCTCGACTGGCACCAGGCGCGCATATTGTGCCTCATTCTGGCAAGCCAAGCAGTGTCTTGCGGTGTCACTTAGGGCTGTCAGTGCCTGAGAAATGCGCCCTTCGAGTCTCGTCAGACATCAAAGCGTGGGTCAACGGTGAGTGTCTTGTGTTTGATGACACCTCTGAGCATGAAGCCTGGAATCTGAGCGATCGCCACCGAGATATCTTGCTTCTCGACTTTAAAATTCCACCAGGTTTTGCTTTAGAGCGCTAGATATCAGTCACTCAGCGCCTTGCTCAGGCACTGCCCAACCCAAACGAGTCGGCTGTTCGTAAATTCGTTTTAAGGTGTTCATATCTCTGGGTGAGATCAACGGCGGATTGTGAACCTGAGAGAAATATAGGGCATCCGTTTCTAGAGAACTGTGCCCCCAAATTCCCAAGGCGTGACCCAATTCATGACGAGCCGATGCCAACACGTAGCTCTCTGCCTGATTGGGTTGCACTACAACCAGACAGCGATGCGCCAAAACTGGCAGCGCGTTGGGTATAGATTTTCTATAGAGTTCATATCGTGTTTCAGCCGCCCGAATTCGCTGTGAACCGAAGGGCTGTCCAGGTGCGACTCGAAGCGGCAAGAACGATCGCTGCACCACAATATCGCCTACTTCTACTCGATTGACGACTTGCAAAGGCAGGTAAACAGCCCACTCTTGCACCGCTTGACTCACTGCCTTAATCCAGGCTTGGGCGCGGGCAGGATTTGCGACTTCTGATGCCTCGATCGGCTGCACATAAACCTTAATCGGAAACTCTGACCACACTAAATAGTCAGGCTGAGTTTTTTGGACTTGATCGAAATAGTCTCCCCGATTTGCAGGGTCGCTCCATTGGGCTAGCAGCGGCGGTAAGGGGTGAGCTTTAAGGACTGGAAGTGTCTCTTGGGCGAGAGAAGAAGATTGCAAAATCACCAAAATCAGCGTCAGAAAAATGCCCCCAAACCAGCAAACCATTGCCAGAGGGTGCATTCTGCCTCGACGTAAATTCCATTTAGCCAATGCTTATCGACCTACCCAACCCGCACTGAGCACGATCGTCAAACCCATAAAGAGAACGGTAAGCGTCCAGGTGATGCGGTTGAGGGTCGTCTCAGCGCTTTTGGTACTCGTAAACAATTGAGCCTGTCCGCCCAACCCGCTCAAACCATCTCCTTTAGGGCTGTGCAGCAGCACGAGAATGATGATCCCGACTGCACAAAACATCCAAATCGTCCTTAGAATCAAAACCAGCGTCATGATGACAAATCCAATTAAAACAATTAGGTGAGTTGATCGTGACTTCTACAACTCGTCGCTAGATTCATTATCGCGCAATCTTGACCGGAGTTCGATTTGCCCGCACGTCAAATGCAGCAGATTCTACGATCGAGCGACCCGTCATCTCAGTGGGCTGCGGCAGCCTGAGAATATCTAAAATCGTCGGGGCAATGTCGGCTAACCGACCATCTTCTCTAAGAGCAACGTCTGTTCCGTGGCCGGGAATCTTCAGCCCTTCTCCTTCTACCAGGATAAACGGCACCGGGTTAGTGGTGTGAGCTGTCCAGGGGTTGCCGTTTTCGTCCCACATCAGTTCAGCATTTCCGTGGTCGGCAGTGATTATGGCAGTGCCTCCAGCGCGATTGACCTTTTCTAACAGGCGACCCAAACAGCGATCGACCGCTTCTAAAGCAGTGACTGTCGCATCCAGTTGCCCTGTGTGCCCCACCATATCGGGGTTTGCATAGTTGATGACCACCAGAGAATAGACTTGCTTCTCGATTGCCGCGGTCGCGACATCGGTGACTTTCTCTGCCGACATTGCCGGAGCGCTATCGTAAGTCATTACCATCGGACTCGGCACCAGTTCTCGATCTTCACCGGGGAACGGCTCTTCTAAACCACCGTTAAAAAAGTAAGTGACGTGGGCATATTTCTCAGTTTCTGCGGTGCGAAATTGGCGTAACCCATGCTCAGAAATGACTTGACCCAAAATGTTATTTAAGTTTTGCGGCTCAAACGCTACCAGAACCGGAAGCAATGCGTCGTATTGCGTAAACGTCACCAAGGGCAGGGGGCGAATCTGCTCTCGCTCAAAGCCTTTGAACTTGGGATCAGCCAGAGCTTGAGTCAGTTGACGCGCTCGATCGGGACGGAAGTTAAAGAAAATCACGCCATCCCCAGGGTTGATCGCACCCGGTGCGATGCGAGTTGGGATCACAAACTCATCGGTTTTACCTTCAGCGTAGGAGGCTTGTAAAACGTCTAGCGCCGATCGACCATCGCCTTCGCCATCTTGAGTCATCACGTCGTAAGCCAGTTTGACGCGATCCCATCGATGATCGCGATCGAGGCTGTAATAACGACCGCTCAGAGTGACAATGCGACCCGTGCCAATGCGATCGCAATAGTCTTGCAGCCGTTGAATTGCGTCTGCCCCTTCAGTTTGCTGAGTGTCTCGTCCATCGGTAATGGCGTGAATGCAGACATTCTCGATGCCTTGCTCTTTGGCCAAATCGAGCAAACCAAATAGATGACTGAGGTGAGAATGCACTCCACCGTCTGAACATAAGCCAACCAGGTGCAATTTTCCCTGATTGCGCTGCACCTCTTGGCAAACTTTCACTAGGTTGGGATTACTTAATAAGCTGCGATCTTCAACCGCATCTGAAATTCGCACTAACTCTTGAGGAACCACTCTGCCCGCACCAATATTGAGGTGCCCGACTTCTGAGTTGCCCATTTGCCCATCGGGTAACCCGACATCTTTCCCGGCTGTGCGAATCAACGTGTGGGGATAGGCTGCCCACAAGCTATTCATCACGGGTGTTTTAGCGGCGGCAATGGCGTTTCCGTCTGTTTCTTCGCGGTAACCCCAACCGTCTAGGATGATCAGCACTACAGGAGAGACAGGCACCTGTGCCATAAAGAATTCCTTCTAATGAATAATTTCTTCCGCAAATCATACCATTGCGATCGAGATCCTTAAAACGATTCACTCCCAGCAGATTCACTCTATATAAGAAGTAAATCTTAGGTTGTGCTGATGTGGAAATGATGGGATCTCGATCGCTGAGGTGACTATTGATTAACCGCTTGGAATGGTGAGCGTTCTATCACTTCACCTGAGTGCGAGTTTTCAAAGCTTTGTCATGACTTACCTCTTACTTTTACCGAAATTAACGGCTCTTTTGAGTTTTCTTTGTCTTTTCTTTCTCTTTCTGTTTTTCTCGCTTTGACTCAATTTTGGCGGTTTTCTCGGCTTCGATCGCGTCTAACCGCACTTTGTCTTTCTCTTCGGCAATTTTATCGAGATAGTAGTGATAGTCTCCACGATAGAGGCGCAGTTCGCCATCTCGGATCTCGACGATTTTGTTGACTGTCTGAGAAATGAA
>NZ_MPPI01000002.1:46523-91796 GCF_001895925.1 Phormidesmis priestleyi ULC007
TTGATTTGCCTGCGCCGTTGGGCCCGAGAAAGGCAATACGATCGCCCCGCTCAATCAGCAAATCGGCTCCTAAAAACAGAATCTTATCTCCGTAAGTGTGAACAAGGTTGTCAATCATGACCACTTCTCGCCCGCTACGAGGGGCGGGAGGAAAACGAAAATGCAGCCCTCGCATATCACTATCAGGAGCCTCAATGCGCTCGATCTTGTCCAGTTGTTTTTCGCGGCTCTTTGCCTGGGTGCTGCGAGTGGCACTGGCCCGGAAGCGATCGACAAAGGTTTGTTGTTTCTCCAATTCTTTTTGCTGACGCTCAAAAGCACTCATCTGGGCATCGCGCTGTTCTTGCTTTTGCTGCAAGTAGGCGGAGTAGTTGCCGAGATAAGTTGTTGAAATACCGCGCTCGGTTTCAACAATTTGGGTGCAGAGACGATCGAGAAATTCGCGGTCATGAGAGACGATGACCATTGGGGTTGACAGCCCTTTGAGATAAGTTTCTAACCACTCGATCGTTTCTAAATCTAAGTGGTTGGTCGGCTCATCGAGCAGCAGCAAATCGGGCTTTTGCAGCAAAATCTTGCCTAAACTCATTCGCATTTGCCAGCCGCCGCTAAAGGCACTGACTAAGCGATCGCCATCTTCGATCTCAAAGCCCAACTCTGGCATAATCTTTTCAATTCGAGCGTCTAAGCCGTAGCCGTCCATGCCTTCAAAGCGCCGTTGGAGCTTGTCCATTTTGTGGATCAGCTTGTCTAACTCTTGAGGATTCGCGGTCTCCATATCACGATGCACTTGAGTTAGCGCGTCGTGAACGTCATTTGCCTCTCCAAACGCTCGCCAAAACTCTTCTCTGACTGTGCGCGTCGGATCGACTTCAAATTCTTGCGTTAAGTAAGCGATATGCAAACTTGAAGGACGAATCACTTCTCCCGTAGTCGGCTCCATTTCGCCTGCTACGATTTTAAGCTGGGTCGATTTTCCTGCCCCGTTTACGCCGACCAAACCAATCCGATCGCCAACTTTGACCTCCCAGTTGATGTCTTTCAACACTTCGCCAGTCGGATAGATTTTGCTGACGTGTTCGAGTCGCAACATGAGGGAGGCTCCAGAGAATCGGTTGAGAATTGTAAAATCGTAACTAAATCTTAACAAAAGCTGGCTCGATCGAACGGGATTTGGTTAGGCGGATTTCATCAATTTGTGATCCTCTAATCAGAAATCGTGGATTGTTTGCAGGGGCAATGGACACGGCAGTGCCATGTCCGTACGGAGGATTGGTTGGTTTATGGTTTTTAGAGGTCTGATTCTTCGGTGATCGCGAAGAAATCTGTCTGTTCTTGCAAGGAGGCTTCGAGCAAATCTGTCGCGCCTAGGTTGACGTTTTCGTGATAGAGATAGGCGATATCCAACGCTTCTAAAGTTGCCCGGATGTGGGTGCGAATGGGTTGACTCCCGATCGCTCGAATCAAGTCAGAAACTTCTAGTTTGGCATTCCAAGCATATGCCACGCCGTGAAGTTTGACCAAGCGATCGAGCAGTTGAATTAAGTTACCAGTTTCTAAGGGGCGAATGGTGGGACAGGTAGATCCGATCGCGGTTTCAAAAAAGTTTTGCATCACCTGCCCAGCATCGGCGCCAAATTTTTCGATCGCCAACTCAGGAATTTGACTGCGATCGTTTTTAGCGCTTGGTGTGCTGGTGCCACTAAACCAGACATCGTTTCGCAAACTGGAGGCGACAACCCCAAAGGTGTAGATCGGGTAGGGATTCTCACAGAATAATTCTTGATCCCCATCTCGACGCACGGGACGATCTGACCAGTTTAATAGCCAATTGAGGTTGCGATATGCCTGAAGCCGTCCGACTTTGCCCAGTCGTCCAATTAGCTCGACTTCATCCAGCAACAGCACCCAGCCTTTATAGCCACATAGGGCGATCGCGTCTGCCATCACGCCAAAATAAGCGCTTCCATGCTGCGTGGTGCGAAAGTTCATTTCAAATTTGGGCAGCGACTCGCCCCGGCAGTTGCGATGAATGCGCTTCAGTTCGGGGCTGGTAATCCGCGTTCCCATCAAATCGCCGTAAAGAAGATCTTGTTCTTCGCCAGACGTGAAAAAATAGTCTTCTAAAACGATTTCTGGGAGAGGATGACTGTAGCGATCGCGATCAGCCAGTGGGCTATTGAGCAAATCTCCTGCTTTTTTAGCGCTCAAAGCTTTAGTCAGTCCTGCCATTTTAGAATCAGGGGTACGAAGCACCGAGGCAACTCGTCCATAAAAGTTGAGCAGGTGATGACAAGACACCTCGCGGCTGAGAGAAACTCGACTGACAGCAAATCCTAGATCCAGTGCGACGTGTTCAACAGTGGTCAGAGCATGAGTTTTGCCTTGCCCATAAGGGCCCCACGCTAGCCGTCCATCGGGGCGCTTACCCTGAGAGAACTGCTCTAAATCTTGCCGAATCAGGTCGGTCAGCGATTCTCGCAAATCGGGCAATTCTCTAGTTGAAGTGCGGGTGGGAATTCCAGCGCGGAGAGATTCGACAACGGCGATCGATTTTCTGCGATTAGCGTCATATCGTTCCATTGCATCTACCTCAAAGATTTTGAATTTTGGACTCGGTTCATCCGTCGCTGAGTGCCATTAAAGTTGCACCAATTACGCTGGCTCGAAGTTGACTTTGTTCATCTAAAGTGGGGAGATCGCGATCGACCACCTGAAATCCCGCTTCTTGAAATAATCGCCGCAGTCTCATCTGCACCTGTTCGGGAAAGCTTTTGCCGTTAGCCACCAGATGACTGTCGATGTCTACAATGTCTGACAGGGGATTAAATTTGTCGATCGGCAGCAAGCCAGTTTGTAATCGCATCCACAGTGCCTCGTAGCTTTTAAAGCCCCGACGATCGTCTTCAATCATTTCGCGCCGACCTGCCAGCAGCAGCAGAAAATGATCGAGCAGTTCTACATCATCAATGATTTGGCGGAACAGTTCGCAGGTGTCTTTGATGGCGTTGGCAGTGTATCGGAAGCGGCGAGTTTCAGGATGGCGTTCGGTCATGACTTCTAGATCGTCGATCGCGACCACTAGCCCAGTCATTCCTGCCAGATGCAGCAGCCGAATCAAGGAGTTTAACCAGTATCGAGCGTTCGGTTTTTGCAGCCGTTCATAGAGTAGGGTAGATTGCTTTTGGTAGCGCTCTAGTTTCTCGCCAGACAGCCACTTCAACGCGAGTCGGATGCTGTCTTCGTTGCCACTGATCAGCCGATTGTTGATCACACCGTAAGCAAATGCCCGAAACGACGACCCAAAATCAACATCTCTGAGCGTCAACCCGATCGCTTTTTTGATCTCATGCACTGCCAAATCACGGGTCAGTCCTTGATCTTCAATCAGCAGAGACAGAATTCGATCGCTGTCGTCATATTGCCCATAGCCCAGTTTTTTGGTGACGAGTTGACACAGCCCACTCACCAAGCGCTCTTTGTCGAGTTGTTGAACGATCGCCCGATAAAACCCTGTCAAATCATTCAAGCGATATTCTCGTGCTGAGAGATAAACGGTTTGGTAATCTCTAGCTTGGGCATCTTGCAGCCCACAGCGCAAGAGATGAGTTTTTCCCGTTCCTACACCGCCCACCAAAACTTTGACTTTGCTGCCGCCATCGGCAATGTAGTTGGTTAGATAGTGTTTGTGCAGATAGTCGAGCCAGCGATCGCGCCCCAGCGTCATCCCGATCAGAAGTTCCTGGCTCACCGGAGGCTGACCCGACAGCAATGCCTCGATATCCAGTTCGTCAATCTGCATGGGTAGCCTCTATCCCTCTTCAACTAGATGAATTGCCAAGGTGCTGACTCGACTTTCTTGCCCCTGACTGTTGACGAGCAAAAAACTACTTGACTGGTTACGAGAGGGTTCTAGCGCAAACTGATAGCGATCGTAGCGAATTTCAGTCTGTTCTTTTAGCCGCGCCAAATCGTAGGTAAACAGCGGCTCAGGATAATCTTGTTTGGTGGATTGCTTCAGCGTCAAGAGGCGATAAATGTCTTTGAGCGGCACAGACTGCCCCCAAACGACCTCCTCTTTTTGCAGCATCAGCCGATTCAACATTTCATAAGTGCTGAGTAGCTCTCGACAAAAGCGCAAAGCATCGAACTTGCTGTCAATCACCCGCCGATATTGTCCCTCGACCCAGGGTGCTAACTGTTCAGGTGCAAACGCTTTGATCTGCTGCGATCGTCGCCCCATGCTCAACCGCACCACGCCTTGCTCACGACTAAACGTCAGCTTAAAGGGGGGAAACTCGTAGTTAGGAAACTCACCTCTGACTGGAATTCCAACAGCTTTGAGAGCATTCTCTAACTCGGTTGGGTAATCATTAGACGAGACAAAATCTTGATCGGCTTGCAGCGCCTCGCGAATCACAGTTTGTTGTTCGAGCCAGCGATCGCTCAGTTTGCCGAGTTCTTCTGTCAACACCTCTAGCGTTTGAGTCGAGGTTTTAAAATCCCATTCTTTACGAGATTTCTTGACCGCCGCCCACACTTTGATCAGGCGTTTTAAAGCGGTGTCAATCTCGCTTAAAGCAACTTTTTCTGATGCACTGTCCGACGATTCCATAACTTGAGACAGGTAGAAAATTGAATTCTCCTCATCGTATCTCACAGGTGGACTGCTAGAACTACTGGACAATACTAAAAGACCCGGTTGCACTAACCACATCAGAGTGACTGATTGAGTCAAAAGAGGACTAGCGGCGGGTGAACCGGGTGGGTTGGTGACGGCTTGACCCTAAAAGCTTCCTGGGTTGTCGTCAAGTGCCATCAAGAAATTGACGAGATCGTTTTGCTGAGAGGTCGAGAACCCGGCTGACGAATCGACATAGAATTCATGACCTGTGCCATCAAGATTGCTTAACTGGAGAGCCGGATTCGCTTGGTTAGTAGCAATGACTTGGGCACGGAGGGTGCGATCGAGCAGTGCCCGCAAACTATCTGCTGCATCTGCCGGAATCGCCCGACTGAGCGTGCCTGAGAGTCCCAATCCCGTAGGGTCAGCAATCCCAAAACTGCCATCTGCTCCAACTTGTAGCGCCCCTTTACGAACGGCAACTCCGCCATCATGTAGGTAGGGTGCCGTCAGGTAGAGTCCTCGAAGCGACGGCGTTTTGTAGCCACCGTCTGGAAGCAACCCTTTGGGCAGCGTAGTCGGCGTGTCAGAAATTCCCGCGGTTGGCACGTCGATGACTTCGGCATTGCCTGAAATCGGCACCGAGGTATTCAACGTGTAGATTTTGGGCGGAACGAGCAACTCATTTTGGGCAAGGCGCGACTCAGCGCGGGCGCGATTGGTTTTGATCTCAGCGATCGGGTGAATCTTGTTATCCGTAAAATATGGTGCTTTATGGCAGGCAAGACACTGGGCTTGTTCAAAAACTTGGGCACCGCGATCGACCGAGCCGCTCTGCAAAGCTTGCTGATTTTGAAGCGTTTGGTTAGGAGGCGGCACCAAACTGTTTTGCCATGCAGCCATCGCATTTGCCGCAAACAAGAACGGACCACTGGCAATATCTAACTTATATGTATTGGGACTGAAAATCAGACCGTTGTAAGTAAACAGCGATAGTTTGAGATTGGGATAGCTCCCCACACCCGGAGCCGCAATCTGATCTTCAAGTTCGGCTTTCGCGGGGTCTGGCGCTACCTTTCTCAGCCAATCGGAGGGCTTAACAGGCGAACCTTCGGGCAACCGAATTTTGGGGTCAGCCGCATTTTGCAGAACAGTGCCTAGGTAGACTTCGCGATCGAGTCCCAGGGTTTCTGCACTTCTTTGCGCCGCCGCCAGCAAATTAATCTCGGACGAGTGAACGCCATTATTAACGGAACTCAGCCCCCCAAATGGCCCCACCGCAAACTCTCCGCCCGACGTATAGGGACCCGACTGGAAGGTAAACACCGTCGGAATTTGAGTCGTATTATCAATGCCGTCAGGCGAACTCTCAAAGTGACCATAAGGAACTGCCAACACCGCATTATCAAACGCCTGTTCAAACTTTTGGGGATCGGGAAGCTTCACAAGCTGACCTGCACTGTCAAGGATGGTCTTACCATTGCCCTGATACTGTGGGTCAAGCGGATTGAACTTCAGACGGGCAAACCCGGCGGCTGAGTTGGGAGCCAGCGCGATTAATAAAGGAATACCAAGATCGCCGTTAGGAACTCCCTTGAGGCGATCGCCTTTGGGTGAAAGTGCTACATGACACACTGCACAGGTTAGGTTGCCGTCCAGTTTGAGTCCGATCGGCAACACTCCCCCGCGAGGCACGTCTAGCCCAGTACTAACGGTGGTTCCTTTGGGAAAAGTTTGACTTCCTAGCGTAATGTTCTTCTGAAGCACAATTTTTAGATTGCTGGTGGGTTGTCCTCCTAACTTGAGAATCGCCACGGTAAATTCTGGCAAAACTTTGGCGATGCCTTGCCCAAAACCAAACACTTTCTGCAAACCAAAACTATCGCCAATTTTGCGATCGAGAAAGATTTTCTCTCCTCTATCGATGAGTGGTTGAGTGATTTTTACCGCCCCAATTCGAGCATAAGAGGTTGAACTGTTGGGGTTCAGCCCTTTTTCGCGAACCAGATTAGCCGCTTCTTGAGCCGTCAACGATCGCCCAAAATAATCATAGGAACCGATTGGCTGAATTGGCGCAGGGGCAAGCAACGGTGAAGTGGCGATCGAGGCACTTGGCTTCATCAAAAGGTTGGATAACAGAAGCGCCAAAAAGCTGACCAAAAGGCTAAGGAAAAAGAGAAAAATTGTCCGACGATGACGCATAAGGTTCTCCTACTCAAATTTGATTCAACGGTTCGCAAAAGCTGACCTCTCGTTGATTCAACGGTGCCTCATTCAAAGAATTGCCAATTGAATGCTTTTGCGTCTGTGAATTTTATTTTTAAGATTTGTAAAACTTACTTCGAGCGAATTCTAAGTAGATGCCTGCTGCGATCGCTCACCCTATAAAAATGTTGCGATCTCTCTCCGAGTCTTTTAGAGACAAGTCTTTTAGAGCATTATCGAGATCATGACTAGGCGAAAGGTTGCACCCGTTTTACAGTTCTTCTTTGCCAAATGACTATGCAGTATTACTCAGCTTGAGAGGGCTGTAATAACCTTCTTGTTCAATATTCTCTACGTAAATCCGTCTGATATTTATAAAGTTTTAATTCTGACAAATTTATTGAGAAATAGTCTCAGCTAATAGAAGAAACCTTCTCAAGCCAGGAACCATTATTCATATTCCTTAACACAAGTTATTCACGGGAGAAGACATTGCTACTTTAATAATAGATAAACAGATGTCTGAAGTGCTGACTATATCTCACTGCGCCTTTGTTTGAACGAGTTATTTCTTCATGAGAATTCTTTTATGAAACTTACGATCGCTCTCATCGCAGCATTTTGTTTCTTCCTGCTATCTATCCCTGCTGTTTTGGCTCAAGAAGCTGATTACCCCTGTTACTTTCAAAGTTCAAATCACGGAATTGTCGATCTTTCTAAATTGTGTGGTCAGTCTGTTTCCCCGCCCTTATCTTCAGATGCGGCATTTTTGAGCAGCTTTCAGAAGTTGGCAAGCGGATATCCAACACCAGTGAGCCAAGCGCTAAATCAGTACATTGGGCAAAATCAAGCAAGCGCGATCGCCGCCGCCAAAAGCACTTGTCGAGTCATCAAGTTGAGAGGCGCTTCTGCCCAAGAAACCCGCAAAAGAGCGCTGATGTCCTACGATGCTGCTCCCAGTGCCCAAGCCAAACAGCAGATCACCTCAAGCTTGGCAGTGACCCACTATTGCCCCGAATTGGGAGGATAGCTTTAAGCACGGTCTCGCCTCACGCTGCTTTGACTCAAACCTTCATTTCTGGCAGTTCAAACAGCCCATTTTTTCCGGGTGCAAAATTCAGAATGTCTACCACTGCATCCAGGTTCAGCACGCCATAAAGGTGAGGAAATTGTTCGCCGTTTTCAATCGTTTCGTATTTAATTTCGGCTTGAACTCTAGCAGCATCAATGCACAACAGCACCAGCGAGGGTTGGGCGCGGTAGAACGAATCTGCCACCCAAACGACTTGTTCACGTCTGGAGCAGTGAATAAAGCCTTCAGATTCTAAGGAATCACAGCGGTAAAACCCTTGCTGCTGCGCCTGTTGCCACTGGTCTTTGTGCGTGATGTGGAAAATTAGACTCATGGCGACGATGAGAGGGGTTTTCTACTGATTACAGCTAATTAACTTCGCTTAGATTCCTGTTTGTGAGAGAAAGGGTCTGGGACCCCTCTCACTTCATCAAAAAATTCATTCAGCATTGCAGCGAATTTCAATCAAAAAACCATCCGGGTCATAGAAGTAAATGCCTCTGCCCGTCGGACGGCTAACCGGGCCGTGATCGATGAGAATCTGATTTTGCTGAAGGACTTCAACCGCCTGATCAAAAAACTGAGGCGCAATATCAAAGGCGAGATGATTGGCACGAGTAAACTGCTGCTTCGGGTCAGCATTAGGCGGAGACAAATCGGGTTCCCAAAACAAATCGAGAATCGTGTCATCAGGCGTTCTAAAGTTTGCCACTTTTCCGGCGGCGACTTCTGCTTTCAAGGTTTCGGGCACCTCCGCCCCAGTCAACTCATAAAGTCCCAAAATTTTGCCGTAGAAGTGACGTGACCTTTGCATCTCTTTCACATTAATTGCAAAGTGATGAACACGACGCAAATAACCTAACGGTAAAGCCGTAGTAACAGGAGAACTGGAGATCATAAAAGTTTTAACGCTAATTACTTTCTTTTTTAGCGCGAGATGTGGATAACCTTATCACTTTTCTAAAATTGCTTTCAGACCTTGCACTAATCGTCCGATGCCGACGATCGCCGTTTCTTTCGGCAAAGCCCCATACGCAACTCGCAAATAACAGCCTGACTCTAAGCCAAACGTCGAACCTGGAAGGGTGGCAACGCCATGTTCACGAATTAAACGTTCTACCAGTTCCATTGAGGTTAAATCAGTGTGGACTTTGATTAGAAAATAAAACGCACCCTTTGCAGGAGGAACGGTACAAAGATCAGGAATCCGATCGAGTTCTTGCAAGACAATCTCACGCACTTGAGCGATCGCGGCTAACTTCTCTCGACAAAATTCTGCCCCAGCTTCCAACGCTCCCAGTGCGGCATATTGCGAGATTACGGGAGGACAAATGACGATCGTGTCTTGAATTTTTCTCACCGATTCTGATAAATGTTTGGGCAAAACCATGTAGCCAATGCGCCAACTGGCAAACCCATAAGCTTTTGAAAGGGTGTAAATCGAAATCGTGTGCTTGCCGCTATCAGGAATCGACCCCGGCGAAAAGTGAGCAGCCCCATAAGTGAAGGATTCATAAGCTTCATCGCTGATGTGATAGAGATTGTGCGATCGACAAATCTCATTCACCTCGCGCAAAGCCGCCTCTGAGTAAACCGCCCCCGTCGGATTGTTAGGCGAAACTGTCACGATCGCACGAGTCTTAGCTGTAATTGCTTGGCGAATCGCATCAGGCTGAAGCTGATAAGTTTCATCAGTCGGCACCAAAACTGCCCGACCGCTTGCCATGACGATCGCCATCTCGTGATTGAAGTAATAGGGCGTTTGCAGAATGATTTCATCGCCCGGATCGGTGATGGCCAGAACGGCATTCATAAATGCCATATTGCTTCCGGCGGTGACGACAATTCGGCTGTAGGGATCAAGATTAATTTGGTTTTCAGTGGCCAGTTTGTGAGCGATCGCGCTTTGCAATTCTGCAATTCCCTCGACAGCTTGATAAGCGTGATTGGTAGACTGACTCAAAAATTGAGTAATTTGCGCGATCGCCTGCGGTGGCGGTGAGTAACCAACGATCCCCTGTCCGAGAGAAATGGTACCGGGGCAACTACGTATCAATGCTCCCACCACTGGGATGATCGGTAGCTGGACGGCTTGCATACGAAAAGCATTCATCAGTTTTGCAATTTGAACTCATTTCAACCCTCATCTTAGGGCTGAAATTTGATACCAAAAAATTTGTGCTTAAAGTCTAAAACTTAAAGATTAAAATCGGGGATCAAACATTCTAACCAGGAAAAACTACTTTACTTAGGATAGATATTTTTGCTTTACAAAAACTTTATACTGTTGCACAGTCAATTGTATCTACTACTACAAATCAGATCTAAATACTCATGTCAATTTTTGGACTTGTTTGGGTAGCCTCCTGGTTTGGCTCCTTTTCGTCGCTGACAGAAAAAGTGTTAGAAGCGCCTCGATACCTGTCACACGTTTTCTTCAGCCAGCAATCTTTGACCCCTGACGATTCCTCTAACGAATCTAAACTTGTGTCTCAAAGTATTACGTCGTCTTCGATTGAGAGACTGAATTCAAGGTTTAGCTTGATCAGCGATCGCGTCAGCCAACCCACATCAACCACTGTTTGGTTAGGCGCGATCGAAACGCTTTTGTTGACTCCTGCCTTTCAGCCAACGAACTACTCTCTAGCGTTGAGTCATTCTGATGGTTATTCCATTGCTCTCAACGAAACCACGGCTAGTCAACCCCACGGGAACCCCCTCAATTATTTGTTAGGAGTGGTGCAAAGCTTTTTCTGGGCAGTTCCGCCTGGCATCGCAGCGACCGATTTTGCAAATCCGATTCCTGCTGTGGTGGTGATTCAGTCAAGTAACAACTCGGTAAGCCAGATCAATTATTGGAGATGTGCCGCTTGGCAAGAACGCCCCCCATCGCAGTCTGCATTGGGGGTTTTTCAGATCTGGGTGAAGGGATGTTTGGTGGCAGAAATCACGGATCAATCCACTGCTGACAAAGTTGCAGAGAGTCTAACCCGTTTGCTAGAGAATCCTGATCTGGATGCGTCGCAACTGACTCCTGCTTTTGAGCAAGATATGCCGATCGTTAAACTCGGCGATTGCGTGGTGTTGAGGTTTGATCGCGACCTTGCAGATCAGTTCGATCGTCCTGTTGAGCTAGTGGCAATTGATTGGGTTAACAATTTGCGAATCGCTTTGGGGCAACAACCCATTTCGATGGCAGATGCTCAAGTGAAAATGCACAGTTTGCAAGATACTGGCAGCAGCATTGGTGGACTCGCCTCCTGGTATGGCCCTTATTTTCACGGGCGACAAACGGCAACGGGTGAGATTTTTGACCAAAACGAGTTGACAGCCGCCCATCCTTCTCTTCCGTTCGGGACTTTTCTAAAAGTGACCAACTTACTCAACGGACAGAGTGTCGTCGTGCGAGTCAACGATCGCGGCCCTTATTTTGACAATCGCATTTTAGACCTATCTAACCGAGCAGCTCACTGTATTGGCAGTGAAGATAAAGGGGTCGTGCCGATCGAGGCCGAAATTATGCTGCCGACAACGAGTCAGGAAGTCGCAAGACTCTAAACAGCGATGTCAAACGGCAAAATAATGTGGCGACTGGAGTCGATCGTCAGCCATCCTTCTTCGCGCAACTGTCCGAGTAGTCGGGTAATGGTGACGCGAGTCGTGCCGATCGCGTTTGCTAAATGCTGATGGGTCAGCCGCACGTTGAGCCGCATTCCGGTTTTCACGGGTTGCCCAACTTCGTGCTGAAGCAGGATGAGTAATTGCCTTAGCCGATCTTCTACCCGGCGGCACCCCGCTAACGCCAGAAAAGCTTCTGACTGCTGTAATCGGCGACTCAAATGACGAAAAATCTCTTGAGATAGTAGAGGAGACTGCTCAATATCGACCATGCTGACCCCCATCAAATCGACATCAGTCAGGGCGATCGCTTGATAGGGGTTGATATAAGTTAGGGGCAAACCAAACGGCATGGAGCCACTTACCAAACCCAGCAGTGCCTCGTCTCCGGTTGGATAAAGCGTACTGAGCAAAACGACTCCCCGACAAACCACCCAAATCTCGTGGGGATACATTTGAATTTGCTGACCACTGCGATAAGGATGCAAAGTGCGTCCTTGATAGCGCTGTTCTAGAATTTGACGCAAATCAGAGGGATGGGAAGCTTCTGAAGCAAAAGATTGGATCATGGGAAATCATGATGGTCTAGCGAATCCTCGGATTCACTCTAAAGCCTGAACCTCAAGGGAAGGTAATTTGCAGGTTGGGATCTGGTTAAGCTTTGGGTGAAACTTGTGAGGTTTGAGTAGAGTCACATCGTGCAAAAATCAAAAAGTTTCTTCGTCTTGCAGGCTCCTCAACCTCGCTACAATAACTAAGAAGCAAATGAGGGCAGACTTGCAGGTGACTCAGGATAGAGCAACTCCCAATAGCGACGGACAAGTGCCTGATCAGAAGGCAGTTTCTTCTAGCTACTATACTTTGCTAGGGTTACATCCTTCAGCATCGGTGCAAGATATTCGACAGGCTTATCGCGAGTTAAGCAAGCTTTATCACCCAGATATCACGCAGTTGCCAGCCCCGATCGCGACTCAAAAGTTTCAGCAACTCAATGAGGCTTATGCAACGTTGAGCAACCCCGATCGCAAAACTGCTTACGATTTAAAGATTGGATATTCACGCGTTGTCGTGGTTCAACCTCTGCCGAGTCTCAATCGTCCTCAGCCTAAACCCGCCAACTCTTCGGCATATATCGATGCCACCGATCGTCCGCTCTCACCGGGCGAGATGTTTGCCCTGTTTATTTTAGGGCTAACTTTTTTAGCGTGTTTGCTATTGGCAATCACGATCGGGTTTACTAGAGGTGAATCTGCTTTTCAACCGATCACCGCAGACGTTCCCATTCTGCAAGAAACCGTGCCTGATCTGGAATCCTCTTCAGCAAGCTCGACAGCGACAGTTACCCCTGTGATTCCGGCTCCATCCGACTCGATCGATTTATCCAATCCTACCTAAAGATTAAAGACTGCATGACTTTGCCCTCTGCTGATACGCCTTTATATAATCATCCGCTGCCTCAGATCGAGTCGTGGCTCACTCAACACGGGTGCCAACAAGATTCAGAAGATGTTCACTGCTGGCTGATTGAGAAACTTGAGTGGCGCGCCGAACTTTGCCTGGATGTTGATCAAATTAACATCCGCTACATTCAAGACGACGGACCCGACATTCAGCGATCGTTTAAATATTCTCTCAGTCGCCAAGACCTTGAAGACGCGATCTTTGCAGGGCCTTAATTGAGTTAGACGCTAAAGAGTTCTAACTGCTGAATAGCTTCTGATATCGGTAAACCCCTCTTCTTGGCTTCAACATATTGAAGAACACACTCGGCGATATACTTGCCAAGATTTACAGGAACAGCATTGCCGATCATTTGTTCCATACAAGTTTTAGACCCAAACCATTTGAAGCTTTCTGGGAAAGTCTGGATATAGCTTCTTTCTAGAGTCGTCAGGGGTCGAATATTGTCACTTGGTTCACAGCGATCGCCCTCATGTTTCTTATACCCTTTGGGCAAAGGTCTGTTGACACCTCGAATCGTTGGGCTTGGTTCATGTACACTAAAAATTCCCCTTCTTGCATAGCTTCTAGGGTGTCTGTAATAATAGTTAAGGTCTAACTTTTCACCCATATAATCAAATATTGTCATGGGATTATCAGACTTATCTCTAATAAGATACTCGTCTAAAAATCCATCCTCTGAATGTAGATGTCCAATCAAAATAAATCTTTTTCTAGTTTGAGGAACTCCACAATAGCTGGCATCTAAAACGGTAGAACTTAATCCATAGCTGCCTGCTCTAAAAAGTGAAATTGCTTCTTGTAAAACACGGCTCTTTCTAATCCGTTCTACATTCTCCATCAGAAACCATTCGGGCTTCACTTCCGAAATAATTCGTGCATAGGAAATCGTTAAATCTGCTCGACCTAGAGTTTCATCTCTCTTCCCAGCGCTTGAAAAATCCTGGCACGGGGGGCCACCGATAACCATATCTGGTTCCCACTTTTTAAGAATCTTTAAATCTTCAAGGTTTGAAAGATCGGTTTGAAAAATAGGGTGATCAAAGTTCGCTGCATAAATATCACAAGCTTCTTTCCAGTTATCAAAAGCTGCAACGACTTCAAAGCCAGCTTTTTGAAACCCCATTGAAAGACCGCCACAACCCGCAAACAAGTCAATCACTCTCATTTTTTCGTGCAGTTTAGATAGGCTCAAAAATTTCTGGCGAGTTGAAGATAATCGCATCAAATCGCCGCTCAGGACTCAAGAGGTTTTGTCCACCGCCAAGAATGATTTCTTTAATTTGCTGCTTGGTAATTCTTGGCTTTGTTAAAATTTCACTCCGCATATATGGATATGTGACCTTACCGCTTACAGCAAATGCCTTGTCGTTCTTGGTGTCATACGACAACTCGTCAATGACGCGTCTATGGTCTATTTGACCGTTTAGACTAAAATCATAGAGCATTTTAAAGAGCCAGACGGCTGTTCTGACTTGACGGGTTATCGTTCTCAATGCAATAAGTTCTCTTCTTGCCACATCAAGAAACAGTTGGGTAAAAGCAAGATTGCTCCAAACGAACACATCTAAGCAATTCTCAGAAAGCTTGGGGCTTTTTCCCTCTGTTTTCCATATTGGCTGCATCACTAAAGGCTCCTGCTTATCTAAGATAGACAAAATTATTCTGTCAATTGCTTCTCTCATCTTAAATACAGAAGAACGAATATGTATCCCCTCTTGCCAATCTTCGATCGCTTCAAATCCTTCGCCAATTAGGGCTATTAAATCACTTAAATTATCTCGAAAATGTATCGCAATACTACAGGCTAAGTAGACGATGGTATCAGGTCTAATTACTAGTTCACAGCCAAATTTATCTTCTGCTAAATCACAGGTTGAATTATCTGGAAGGGCTGTCAGCTTTATTTCAATTCCCTTTAAACAGAGTCTGTTGTTTCTACTTAACGTCACTAAATCAACTCTTGGAAAGTTTCCTATAACAAGCTGTTGAAACGGAACATAAGGACTTTCAAAAGAATAGAAGATATCTTCAGAAATTGGGTTGGCTCCGTAAAGCTCTGCTGTACTGATACTACTGTGATAAATTTGCAGACTTTTATTAAGTTTCAAGTACACGTTTTCCAATCCTTGATGCTCAAGGAAAGCAGCTAATGATGCTGGAAAAGATGAATTAAATTGATTTTTACCCCAATTCTCCTTACTTGCAAAATTGCGATTTGAATGTTTAATTCCAAAAAGACTAGGTTCCTGATGATAAGGCATTTCAAGGTCTCCATAGCTCATTTAATGCGCTTGGTTTTAGGCTTACGCCTTGAAGATTTAAGCACAAAATCTACATCAAAGGGGCATTCCTTGATTTCTTACTAAACTCGCGACGATCGAAGTCGGGCCACAACGTATCGGTCACATCAATACAGACTTTCGTCAATGTCTTCGGGTTGCACAAGTCCCTGCTGAACTTGAATCGCGATCGCTCGACACGCCCTTAAAATTTCTTGCCGCCCGCCATAATTTGTGGCAACCGCGAAGCAAATTCCTGAGTAACAATGCCCGGATCGAGGGAACGTGGCGAGAAGGTCGATTTGAGATGCAGACTAGCCAAAGTAAATTCTAATCAATCAAGTTCCAATGAGCGAAAGTGGCGGCTTGACCACAGCACTGATGATTTTCGTCTAGCACATCCCAGAGAATTACGTCTTCGATCGAAAAGCGTTGCCCCATGCTAGAGATACGAATACCCCGGTAGTTGTCGATGTAGCCTCTGATCTTGGCTTCTGATAAGAGCCGATCGCGCTCTGTCTGCTCTATTGGCTCTGCCGATCGTCGAGAAGGCAATCTCGTGAAAGTCTTCCAATCAAATCCCCATAGATTCAGAGCTTGAGCATTGCCATAGTTAAAGATCGGATCGGCTTCAGTTCCGTGAGAAACGACGACAAAGGAAGCCTCAAAGAGCGATCGTGCCTGTTCTTCAGCAGAACTCGCGATCGCAATCAGCGGTTTTTTTGTCCAATATTGAAAGCTGTTGATCAATCGTTGACTGTGTTGAATCACAGCTTCTTGCTGCCAAGGATGGTCGGTCATTTAGAGAAATAGTTTTCACAAGCGGTGTCACAGGCGGGATAGGCAGTTTGATAAGTGTTGAGTCGCCGCCCAAACAGACTATATCGATTGTCTCGGACTTGTTCATAAACGCGATCGCCCATCCATTTCACGCCTGGCAAAGTTCGATAAGCGGTCACAAACAACTCTCCAAAAGGTAAGATGCGACCAATTTCTTCGGCGGCGCTGCTGCCTTGCCATCGGCGATCGAGATGGTCATTATCGATTAGAATCATTCCCATTTCGCAATCTTGAGCCGTGATTTTGTAGCGATCGAGTCCCGCCTGGTCTTGCATGGGGAGATATTGGAAGCGATCGCCCTTGTCTAAGGTTTCGAGCAGTTGCACCAGATTTGAGCAGAGATTGCACTGTCCGTCGTAGATCACTGTGTAAGTCATTCGGTCACGAGAAAAATCTAGTTCTCTTCTACTTTACAAAACGCTGACGGATGCGACCGACGAACATGTCAACTTCGGGTAGTTTGAGGCGACTGGCGATCAGGGCAAAAACGCCCAATCCAGTCAGAGCAGATAGGCTAAGTTGTCCGATCAGAATCAGTAAACCGTTCGTTCCTAGAAAGTGTTCAGAAGCAAGAAGAGTGCCCCAGCTAGCAAGACCCGCAAAGACACTTGCGATCGCTAATCCGACCAATGGCAGTGCCCATTCTTTCAACGGTAACCCGTTTAACTTGCGATCGAGAAACCACAACAGCGCAATCATTGAAATCACATTCACAGACACCGTTGCCAAGACCAACCCCGGTAAGCCGAGCGGTTTAATCAAAATAAAGTCAAAAAGAGCGTTGAGAAAAATGCTCACAATGCTGATGCGAAAGGGTGTATCTCCGTCTCCTAGCGCGTAGAAGACGCGAACCAAGACATCTCGACCGAGATAGACAAACATGCCGATCGCATACGCCATCAAAACAACCGCCACCAAATCAGAATCGCTCTGCTGAAATTCACCCCGCTCGTAAACGACTCGCACGATCGGGTTTGCCAACGTAATAATCAGGGCACTCATCGGCAACATGGCGATCGCCGTCAACAGCAACCCTTGCCGAATCCGCATTTTCAATTCTGGCCAATCTCTGGGGTCTGCCAATCGAGAAAACACGGGCAAAAACGGCACCAAAATCACGTTTGAGAGAATGCCCAAAGGAGTCTGCACCAAAAGATTTGCGTAGTCTAGTGCCGAAACCGCTGCCCCCGGATTGGGTAAAAACGAGGTAAAAAACATATCCGTGTAGACGTTAATTTGCAGCATTCCAGACGCAAACAGGGCAGGAGCCATGACATTCATCACGTCCTTTACGCCCGGATGCTTGAAGTCAAACCCTAAACGCAGCCGACTCAACCCCGCTTTGTGCTGTGCCCAAACCTGAACCAGCCACTGCAAAATCGTCCCAATGAGCGCCGCCCACGCTAAGACAATGCCTCCAAGCGCTGCATATTCAGGTTCTCCAATCTTTGGCCCTAGCGTCAGCGCGAGGGCACCCACGCCTGCGATGATCGTCACACTTGACAACAAAGGACTCACCGACGGCAACCAATATAAGTCTGCGGCGTTTAGCGTTCCAAACCCGATGCCGATCATGCCTGCAAACCAGACGATCGGAGCCATAATTCGCAGTTGCTGAATGGCAATCTCTCGAATTTCTAGCCCGTGCGCGGTTTGGTGCAGTCCCGGTGCGATCAGGTCAATGCACTGAGGGGCAAGCGCCATCAAAGCCAGGGTGATCACAACCAAAACGCCTCCGACCAGCGTCGAAACCGTTTCTACCAAAGGTGCCGATTCTGCTTTATCTCGTTTGGCAAGTGCGCTGACCATCGCACTGTGAAACGGCCCATTAATTCCGCCTAGCAGGATCAAGAAAAAGCCTGGAATGATACTGGAATATTGGTAGGCACCGTAAGCCGCTTTTGTGCCAAAGGCAGCCGCGATCGCGACTTGGCGCACCAATCCAAAAACTTTGCTAATCAGAGTGGCGATCGCCACAATTCCAGCAATACCTGCCAGGGAGCGAGAAGACTTGGGCGATTCAGACACGAGCGAGTGAGGGATAAATGGCTTCCATTCATTTAATCATCTTTGGTCGGGCATAAAAGGAGACAAGCAGGCAGAGAAGGAAGCGAGAATAGAATAGCTTTGAGAGTTTAGGAGCGCAAAGACAGTAGTGAAGCACCACGTTTTTTCTTGGGTTTTGAGATTGATCACGATCGCATTGCTGACTTTGTTAACGGCTTGCAATTTGCCGCAAGTCAGTGCAGAAGATCGGCTATTTTTGCCGCTGTCACTGGAGTTTTCGGGAGCCTACACCCTTCCTAAAACCACAGTTAAAGAGACGCTGGTTGGCGGGTTATCGGGATTGACGTACGATCGCAAACAAAATCTTTTCTATGCGGTTTCAGATGATCGTAGCGATCGTGCCCCCGCTCGTTTCTACACGCTCAAGCTAGAACTCGATTCCACTCATTCCACGATCGCCGAAGTGGTTGTAAAGGATGTCACGATTCTCAAGCAAGAAGACGGACAGCCTTTTGGAAAGAACACGATCGATCCAGAAGGAATCGCTCTTTCGTCAAGAGACTCGGTTTTTATCTCTAGTGAGGGAGTTATTCACGATGGAGTGCTGCCTTTTATCGGAGAATTCGACCTTAAAACAGGACAACTGCGGCGCAAACTTCCCATACCCGAAGCGTTTTTGCCCGATCCCGACCATCCACTTCAGCCGCGAGGCGTGCAAGATAATCTGGCGTTTGAGTCGTTGACGCTCAATGCACAAGCAGCCAGCATGAAAGGCTCAGAGCCATTTCGACTGTTTACTGCAACCGAGTCTTCACTGGCACAAGATCAAGATTTGTCAGATTTAAAGCAAGGGGCAAAAAATCGCTTCCTACACTATTTAATTGAGAACGATCGTGCCACTCTGATTTCAGAACATCTCTATCAGCTAGATCCCAAACCCGCTTACGCCTTTGATCAAGGACTCTGCGAAATGCTGGCGATCGACCAAGCAGGGCACTTTCTCAGCTTAGAGCGATCGTTTGGGATGCAAGGCTTCCAAATCAAAATTTTTCAAGCAGCGAGCGGAGGAGCGACCGATATTTCGACGATCGAAAGTTTGCGCGGCTCAAAAAGTATCGCGCCTATTAGAAAAAGATTGGTGATGGACTTAAACGATTTAGACCTTTCGTTAGATAATCTGGAAGGAATGACGCTCGGCCCTCTTTTCCCAGATGGTTCTCAAAGCCTCGTGATTGTTAGCGATGATAATTTTAATAACCTCACGCAGGTTACCCAATTTTTGCTCTTTAAACTAAACGGAAAGCGGTAATTTCAAGTCTTAGGGTCGTAGATTAAATGATATCCGTCACTCGCAACGCTAATGGGCACGGCAGTGCCATGCCCTTACAAATTCACGATTCTTAGAATATTTGTCAGACGCTTTCGACCTTCCTACCCTGTTATTTAGCAACCCGATTTGATTCATGAGCCATTCCACCGACATTGCCTCTCTGCTTCGCCTAATGTCAGCCGATTTTAGCAATCAAGAACAAGCGTTTGAAAATCCGCCCTTTTACGCTCACATTCGTGTTTGCATGCGTCCTTTGCCGATCGAGCTACTGTCGGAACCCAGTCTTTTTCTAGAACAAGCTCACGACTATACGCTCAACGACCCTTATCGGATACGTGTCCTAAAATTCGTCGAAAAAGATGGATACATTGAAATTGAGCATTACCAGGTTCGCGACGAAGCCAAATTTTATGGTGCGGCCCGCGATATCAATCTTCTGCAAACCCTAACGATCGACCAGCTTGAGAAAATGTCTGGCTGTAGCATGATCGTCGAATGGACAGGGCAAAGCTTTAAAGGACGAGTTGAGCCAGGAAAAGCGTGTCTCATCGTCCGTAAAGGTCAGAGCACTTATCTAGACAGCGAATTTGAGATAGACGACCAAAGATTGATCAGCCTTGATCGCGGCAGAGATCCCGAAACTGATGAACTAGTTTGGGGTTCTGTAGCCGGGCCGTTCCATTTTGTGCGCCGAGCAAGCTTCGCGGATGAAGTGAAAGCTTAGGAGGGTGAATTAGATAATATCGGTTCCTTGCAATGTCAATGGGCACGGCAGTGCCATGCCCATCCACAGATTCGAGTCTTAATCTGGATCTCAATTCGCAAAACTCCTATCCCACAGCGTCACCAAACCTGGTAAATTTGGCAAAGTATTCGTGAAGATTTAGCAAGATGAAAGTTTTAGTTATTGGTGGTGATGGCTATTGCGGTTGGGCGACAGCGCTCTACTTGTCGAATCGAGGTCATGAAGTCGCGATCTTAGATAGCTTAGTGCGGCGACATTGGGACATGGAACTGTGCGTCGAAACCCTCACCCCGATCGCGCCCATTCAGCAACGCCTTCAGCGCTGGCATGGCCTAACAGGCAAGTCTATTGAGCTTTTCATCGGCGACATCACAAACTACGAATTTCTCAGCAAAGCGCTTCACAAATTTGAGCCAGAGGCGATCGTGCACTTTGGAGAACAGCGATCGGCTCCGTTCTCAATGATCGATCGCGAACACGCCGTTCTCACCCAAGTCAATAATGTGGTGGGGACACTGAATCTCCTCTACATCATGAAAGAGAGTTTCCCCGATTGTCACCTGGTCAAGCTAGGGACGATGGGCGAATATGGCACTCCCAATATTGATATCGAAGAAGGCTACATCACGATCGAGCACAACGGTCGCAAAGATACGCTGCCCTATCCCAAACAGCCAGGTAGTATGTATCACCTCAGCAAAGTGCATGACTCTCACAATATTCACTTTGCTTGCAAAATGTGGGGCTTACGAGCCACTGACCTCAATCAGGGAGTGGTTTACGGCGTTCTCACCGAAGAGACTGGCATGGATGAACTGCTGATTAATCGTCTCGACTACGATGGCGTATTTGGAACTGCGCTGAACCGTTTTTGCATTCAAGCCGCCATTGGGCACCCGCTCACGGTCTATGGCAAAGGTGGACAGACTCGCGGATTCTTAGATATTCGTGACACCGTGCGCTGTGTTGAATTAGCGATCGCCACCCCAGCCAACCCTGGAGAGTTTCGGGTCTTTAACCAATTCACAGAACTATTTAGCATTGGTGACTTGGCAACCATGGTGCAAAAAGCCGGAAGCGCAGTCGGCTTAAACGTTGAAGTCAAGAGTTACGACAATCCTAGAATCGAAAAAGAAGAACACTACTTCAACGCTAAAAATACAAACCTGTTAAACCTGGGGCTACAGCCTCACTACCTTTCTGACTCACTGTTAGATTCGCTGCTAAACTTTGCAGTCAAATATAAGGATCGCGTTGATGATTCGCAAATTTTGCCTAAAGTAACGTGGAAGCGCTAAGTTACCCAATCAGTTGAGTATGAATCGAACTCTGGTTTTGCTAACACTCACGATCGCACCAGGCTTAGGTGCCATTATACTCAGTGCCTTCTTTCTGTTTTCCGAATGGGCAGCGCTAGATAAGAGCTATCAAAACTATGCAAAACTGGCAGCAACAAACGCAAGTGTGAAAGAGCTAGCGATCGCAGAGTCAGCAGAAATGCGACATCGGCTCAATTGTTTTGCTGAAGGGATTGGTGTTTTGTTAGGAGGTGTAATCTTCGCGATCGGAGTTCATGGAATCTGTACGCTTCCTAAAAATTGATTATCTTTGCGTAACCTTTCATACCCTTCACTTCCCTGTTTATGCGAATCGCTCTATTCACTGAGACGTTTCTACCCAAAGTTGACGGCATTGTGACTCGATTGCGTCATACCGTTGACCATCTTCAACGCTTGGGAGATCAAGTCCTGATTTTCTCTCCCGACGGTGGACTAACCGAGCATAAAGGAGCCAAAATCTATGGGGTATCTGGGTTTCCACTGCCAATGTATCCAGAGTTAAAGCTAGCGCTGCCTCGCCCCGCGATCGGAGAAGAACTTTCGCGCTTTAAACCCGATATTATTCACGTCGTTAATCCTGCCATTCTCGGTCTAGCTGGGTTGTTTTATGGCAAAACTCTCAACATTCCGATCGTCGCCTCTTATCACACTCACCTCCCCGAATATCTTCAGCACTATGGGTTAGGAGCCTTAGAAGGGCTGCTTTGGGAGTTACTCAAAGCGGGGCACAATCAGGCAGAGCTAAATCTGTGTACCTCAACCGTAATGGTGCAAACCCTCACTGATCATGGAATCGAGCGAGTTGATTTGTGGCAGCGCGGCGTTGACACTGAAACGTTTCAGCCCGATCTCGCTAGCCTAGAAATGCGAAATCGGCTAAGTCAGGGACACCCAGAAGATCCGCTATTGCTCTATGTGGGTCGCCTCGGTGCCGAAAAAGAAATCGATCGCATCAAGCCAATCCTAGAAGCCATTCCCAACGCTAGACTGGCACTCGTGGGTGACGGGCCAAATCGTCAAACCTTAGAAAAATATTTTGCAGAAACCCGCACTCATTTTGTGGGCTATCTGGGCGGTCAAGAATTAGCGTCTGCCTTTGCCTCTGCTGATGCGTTTGTCTTCCCTTCACGAACTGAAACGCTGGGGTTAGTTTTGTTAGAAGCGATGGCGGCAGGGTGCCCAGTGGTGGCGGCTCGATCGGGCGGCATTCCTGACATTGTAGAAGATGGGGTCAACGGCTATTTATTTGATCCAACTGACGACTGGGGCGCGATCGCAGCAACCCAACGCCTTCTATCTAGTCAAGAAGAACGCGAAACTCTGCGTCGCAATGCCCGCCAAGAAGCCGAACGCTGGAGTTGGGCAGCCGCGACCCGTCAACTACAAAGTTATTATCGACGGGTGGTTGCTAGACGACCGCTCTCGATCGCAACATGACATCTGTAGCCTAAGCGACTCAACCATTCTGTTTAGATAGCTGCATCTCCACCTTCTTGAGTCGGAGTGCTGCCGATGCCAAGCTGCTTCTTGCTTCTCTTGAGTTGTTTCCAAAGAGATTTAATTTCTCGATAAGACTCTTCGGGGGTCAGCTTGCCGCCAGTCTCTAAGCAGCAAATATAGGTAATGCGCTGAGAAAACTCCTGTAAGTTTGCATTAAAAACTAGGTTCTCAGGCTTAACCTCACCCCGATAGCGGCTGCGGGGATGCAAAAAGTCGAATTGATTAGCCATTTTTTATCTCCTTATTAAAAAGCGTCCTTGTACAGAGCATCGCCGTCTGTGCTTTCCTCTAGCGTTGGGGAACTTTGCAGAACTTCTGACTTCTAGAAATCTCGCCGCTCGATCGCAGAGACTCTTAGCAACTCATAAGAAACGTTCCTATCTTAACGACTAGTTAACCAAATGTTAATGTGATTAAGAAAGATTGTTAGTATTCGATTTGACTAACGCAGTTCTCGCACATCTGCCAAAGCATCTCGCCGCAGTCGTTCAGCAATTCTAAATAGCTCCTGTCCTGTATGGAGATGACGATCGTCGTAATTATTGGTGAAATATTCTAGCTCTTCGATGCCATCAGAGACTTGATTGAGGCAATGGTAGAGATTGGCAGCAGCCTTTGCTGCGATTGGAGGATTAGGCAAAGAACGCAAAACCGTCTGAGCTTTGCTCAGGGCTTTGTGACAATCTTCAATATATGCCTGAAATGCCTCCATCAACCGATCGTCAAACGGGTCAGCAGAAAGTTCTTTCATTTGAGCCTTAAAAGGGCGCAAAATCAGATTTATCTGTCGATTGATTGGCGTGTAAACTCGATTCAGCCATAGCTTAAGCTGACTATCAACATCTTGTTCGGCTTGGCGCTGCTGACGATAGAATTCTTGGGCGGCTGCGGTGCGCTTTTGGCGATCGCTGGCGCTCTCACCCACAACCTCTTCTGCTTCTAGGTCTAGCGCATATTGAAGCTGATAGTCATAAGAGCGGCGACTTTGCGGATCACCCAACACTTCATAAGCTTGATTAATTCGAGTAATCTTGTCGTGGTTTGCGGCTTCTTGATTGACATCTGGGTGAAACCGCTTTGCCATCCGCCGATAGGCTTTCTTAATCTCCGCTTGAGATGCGTTTGGCTCAACGTCTAACGTTTGATAATAACTAGATGGATGTGGCATGGTGCCATTTTAAAGGGATGAGGGGTCAAGGGTGAAGAGTAAGCAGTAAAAAACTTCCCATTCAACCTTCACTCTTCCTTAACCTTCTCTAGACATCGCGAGTTCTGGGTCTTGAAAAAGGGCAGTGCTGAGATAACGCTCACCAAAGCTGGGTTGAATCATCACGATCAGCTTGCCTGCATTTTCGGGACGTTTGCCGACTACGATCGCGGCTTTCAACGCGGCTCCGCTAGAGATCCCAGAAAGCAACCCTTCTTCGCGGGCAAGGCGACGACCATAAGCGATCGCATCATCGTCGCTAACGGCAATCACTTCATCGATTAAGCTCACGTTTAAAACTGGAGGAATAAAGCCCGCACCGATGCCTTGAATTTTGTGAGCACCCGGACGACCACCTGACAAAACGGGGCTAGTAGCAGGTTCAACTGCGATCGCCTGAAATGAGGGCTTGCGCTGTTTTAACACCTCTGCAACGCCCGTAATAGTGCCACCCGTGCCAATGCCCGCGACCACAAAATCGACCTGTCCGTTGGTGTCTTGCCAAATCTCCTCGGCGGTGGTTTCCCGATGCACTTGCGGGTTAGCTGGGTTGCGAAACTGTTGCAGCATATAGGCATGAGGCGTTGAGTCTACAATTTTTTGCGCTCGTTGAATGCAGCCCGCCATTCCCTCAATGCCAGGGGTTAGCTCTAGTTCGGCTCCATAGGCACGCAGCATCGCTCGTCGCTCAGAACTCATGGTTTCAGGCATGGTTAAGATCAAGCGATAGCCTTTGGCTGCTGCCGCCATCGCTAGGGCAATTCCAGTATTTCCTGAAGTTGGCTCTACCAAAACCGTTTTTTCTGGTTGGATCAAGCCTTCGCGCTCTGCGGCATTGATCATGCTGATGCCGATGCGGTCTTTCACCGAAGCAGAGGGATTCATGCCCTCTAGCTTGACCACAATTTGGGCGACACAGCCATCGGCTTGCGGAATTCGGTTTAGCTGCACTAGAGGAGTGCGACCGATCAGTTCAGTTACATTTTGGGCAATACGCATGGCGAGAAGAGGTTAGATGTAATACATAAAATCGAGTTGCTGTCGAGAGTCGCGACGATCGCGCAAATCTTGCAAAGTATATTTTTGCAGAATTTCATTTGCGGCGTGATGGGCTTCTTGCCAGATCTCAAGAATAACGGCACCTTCTACCGTTTTATCATTTTGGGTGTCGTTGTCTTGATCTTTGGGTTGATTTTCTAACCCATCTAGACAAATGATCACATCTAAAATATTGATCTTCCAAGGTTCGCGGGCTAACGTGTAGCCGCCTTTTGCCCCGCGCTGAGAGCGAATGATGCCGCCGCGTCTGAGAGTTGCCAGCAGTTGTTCTAGATAGCGATCGGGAATGTTTTGTTGAGCTGCAATCTGCCGAATTTGCAAGGGTTCGCCCGTGTCATAATGAGCCGCCAGTTCTATCAATGCTAGAAGGGCGTACTCGCTCTTACAAGAAAGTTCCACGGATAACATCACAGGGTAGGAGAGCGGTTCTGTTGGCAAGACCAACTCTTTTAGTATACCCCGGTTTTCCACTGGGGTTTAGTAGATTTGTCAACACCAAAAAAGCCCCGCACGAGGCAGGGCTTAAAATTCAGCTTAACTAAGAGGCTTAGAAAGTGAAGGTCGTCCGAACAGTGCCGACGTAAACAGTATCGTTGACGCTATTGTGTTCTGGGTTAAAAATCACAATAATGCCAGGCGTAATCGAGATGTTGTTGCTCACCTGATAGCGATATAGACCTTCGAGGTGGAAAGAGGTGTCCCGGTCTCTAAAAGCGCCTCCAAGACTATTGCTTGTCACTTTAGGAGGCTGACCAAAAACAATCCCTGCTAAGTTGCCCTTCTTACCCAGGTCGGGGAAGGCAAGCGTGACTGCCCAGTTCCAGATATCGGCATCTGCATTAGCGGTTCGGCTTTCCAGGCGAGCTGTAGTGTAGCCCCCCCAAGCTGCTAACGTGAAGCCAGGAGTGAGACGGATAGAACCTTCTATACCAAACTGATCAGTAGAGGTTGCAGCGTTACCAAAGGGTTGGCTTGCCAAGAGGCTGCCAGTGCCACTGCTGACGTTAACGTTGCCGCCACGATCGTAGCCCCGAACGTAGGTTAGACCTAAGTCAATAGTTGAACTTGGTTTAAACGCGATTTGAGCCAGAGCAGCGTTAGAACCGTTAAGCAACCCATTGGCATTGGTTGGGTTAGACGCGTTGTCAGCAAGGTAGCCCAAAGACACGGTGAGCGCTTGGCTGAGAGGATAGTTTAAGGTCACACCCGCACCACTAGCGCTGTTGCTATTGCCTTGGCGATAGATGGGGTTAAACCGACCAAAGCGAGAGATCGTGCCCTGCCCATCACTGGCAAGTAGCGGGTTAAAGTTGGGAACGTTGTTGTAGAACTCACCGCCGATCGCGTCAATTGTCACGGTTCCAGCACCGATCGGGAAGCGATAGAAGAGCTTGTCTACAGAGAGCGAGTTGTTAGCAGGCGTACCAGAAGGACTGCTGCCCTCATAGGAGAGCCGCGCCATGTTGGTGCCCGTAGCATCTGCAAAAGCGGTAATGTTGCGAGCTTGTAGACGAGTCAACAAGCTGTCTTTGCCAGTGAAACTGGTCGCAAAGCTAAGACGAACCCGATCGCTAAAGGTTTGGTTTTCATCAACGTTCCTACGAGCGGCGGCATTTGCGGCATCTCTGGCTGCACCTGGCGGAAAGGTGTTATCAATCTGTCTTTGTGTAAAAGAACCGATCGCTTTAGAATCACCCAAAGCACCAGAGAATGAGAAAATTGCTTCCCCTCTGAGCTTGGTGGTGGTCGAGAATTGCTGCTTTTCAAGGGTAGTGGCGCGAGCTTCGAGCGCATCGACGCGACCGCGCAGGGTAGCTAATTCAGCCGCAAACTCTTCTTGCAGTCTTTGCAGGGTTACCAGGTCTTCTTTCTTAACCAGGTCAGCCGTTGCTGCCGCAATTAACTCATTGACGCGATCGAGACAGGCATTTAAGCCAGCCGCAAACTCAAAGCGAGTCAGAGCGCGGTTGCCGCGAAAAGTTTTGTCGGGATAGCCGACGATGCAGCCGTAGCGCTCAACCAAAGATTGAAGCGCCTGAAACGCCCAGTCAGTCGGACGCACGTCAGACAGTTGCGAAACTGAGGTAACTTGGCTGATTTCGGCGTTATCTGCGCCTTCGCTGCCGTAAGCTTTTACTGGGTCGAGGGAGGTATCGCTGGTCTCAGCAGTCGCTGCTTGAGCGACTTCGACAGACTTGGGTGCATCAGCAGCACTGGCAACGCCAGCCGTGACGATCGCAGCAGAAACAGTGAGAGTAGCACTCAAAAGTGCTGGGGTCGCAAGTAGCGACTTCCACAAAATGTTTTTCATGATCACTTCCGTATTCACACCGTAGATTGAGAAGACTCGCAATTCTTTGGACTACAACAATAGTATCTAGAGAGATTCCAGATCTGACTGAAGAGTTTTTCAGGGAGTCTTCAACAGTATACCCCAGTACAGTTTTTGATCTCTATCGGGGTCAAAACTTTTGAAGGAGTCTGGGACTTGCTTTGAGCAGTTTTTGCAATCTATGGTGTGGTTTAAAATACAAAATAAATTTGTCACATCTTTAACTTCTTAACCTCAGTCAACAAGTTCTTTAACTTTGATCATTGAAGATCCTAAGCCCACGGTAGATGTTGAGCTAGGTGGGTATCCGAGTACGATCGCGCATAGCAGAGTTACATAGGCGAGAAATTATGCAGTTTGTGTCTGATCCCTCGATCGCGGTCAAGATCCAGAAAATGGAGGAGCGAGTGCGGTGGCAAGCGGGTGAGATCGTCGATCGAGGAATTGATCAGACGCGGCTCGTCTTAGCAGACGGGCAAGAAGACACTCCAGAATTTTCGTTTTTGGTGATTGGCGATAGCGGCTCTGGGCAGCATCGGGGTCACAGTCCACAACGGCAAATTGCCAAGCAGATGCTCGACCATCGGCAAGATTCGCGCTTTATTTTGCACACGGGCGATGTGATTTATCTGGTTGGCTCTAGCGAGTTTTATCTCAAAAATTTCATCAAGCCCTATCGAGAATTCATCGTTGGAGGTGAACACTACAACCGAATTTCTCATGATCAAATGGTGTTTAATCTGCCATTTTTAGTGGTGCCAGGAAATCATGATTACTATGACCTTCCATTTGCTTATGGGTTGGCAATTCAGCTAACCTATCCCATTCGACGACTGCTGCAATCGCGCCTAGATTTTGATATCGGTTGGCACGGTTCGTTTCAGGGCAAAGCTTATGCTCAGGCGTTTTTAGATGGGTTGCGATCGATCGAGATGCGCGGCGGGTTAGGAAACCATCTCGATCGTCACTACACCGCTGAGACAGACACGGGGCGATGTTTGCGCTATGAGCCTGGAAAATTTACGCGGCTGCCCAATCGTTATTACACCTTTCGCAGTGGTGGGGTTGATTTCTTTGCGCTAGACTCCAACACGTTTAACGCGCCTGCACCGTTGCCCAAAACATCTGAGGGGCACGCTTATCGTCAGACTTTAGAAACCCGATATGCAGCCGTAGAGCTAGAAATGCAGCAAATGCTGGAGCGATCGGGAAAACTGAATCCCAACCAACCTCAAGATGCTGAACAAATGGATGATATTCGGGCCAAATTAGAGCAGCTTGAGGAAGTTCAGCGAGACATTTATAAGCAACTCAATGTAGACGAGAACACTGTGGCAGATGTCGCACAGTTGGAATGGTTGCGCGATCGGCTGATTCAATCTTGGAGAACGGCAGGCGTAAGAGGCAGAGTCCTGTTTTTTCACCATCCGCCTTATGTGACTGAGGCGACTAAATGGCAACAAGCACAAACGTTAGCGGTGCGGCGAAGAGTGCGGCAAGTCTTGGACGAAGTGGCTCAAGAAGTCGGCAATTTAACAAAAGGACGAGCGATCATCGATCTTGTTCTCAATGGTCACGCTCACTGCTTAGAATATTTGCGAACCACTGACACGGGTCATGCCGATGCCAACACTAATTGGATCGTGTGCGGCGGCAGTGGTTATAGTTTGCGCCGTCAAAGAGTTGAAGGAGCAGAGTTGACCGAATCGTTGGATGGAAGAGAAGAGACTCTGGTCGCAAAGTCACAGCTATTTATTGGGCGCGAGGGCAGAGGCTCTCAAAAGCACCGACCTTACTCATTTTTGCGAATCGACGTGCAGGCAGGCGAGCCTGTGAAGTTTGTGATTCGTCCGTTTGTGTCGGAATGGTTTCAGGGAAAGTGGCACGATCGGGCGTTGCCAGAGTTTGTGATTTAGAACGAAATGAATTCTGGCGATCGTGGATTAAATCGTGTGGGTTAGCATAATCAATGGGCACGGCAGTGCCATGCCCTACGCGTTTATTTAATTCACGATCCCTAGTTAATGTCGGCTCGACGTAAAAGACCTCGCAGCACAGCAGTCATTGTGCTTAACGTTTTGTAGCCAACTTCCTCAAACAAAATGACAACCTTATCGGCTTCATAGCGCATCACAGTGCCTTCACCCCAGGATTTGTGAATCACCTGGCTGTTGATTGGATAGGGCTTCAGCCCATCTTTGCTGGCAGCGATTCCTGCTTTGCAGTTGTCGCAATGACCACACGCCCGATCAACTTGTTCTCCAAAATAATTGAGTAAGTATTTGCGACGACAATCTCGCACCTCTGCATAGCCTCGCATCATTTCCAAGCGCGATCGCTCAACTTTGGTGTTGCGTTCTTGGGCTTGCAGCATATCAGCCGTTGCTTTATGAAGATCGGGGCTATTTTTTGCAGCGATTACCTCGCCAGTCGGCAGCATTTCGACGACTCCTACGCTTTGCAACTGGTTGAGCATTTTCTTGAGCTTAGACTTTGATAAATCGGTGAGTTCTTGCAGGCGCTTAAGCTCGATCGCAGTCGCCTGACTTTGCACCGTTTGAGCAACGCGCTCGATTTGCTGGGCATCAAGTTTGCCGCTACCAGAAAAGAATCGCCGCAGATTCAAGTCTTTAGGCACATAGAACAAAATGGTTTTTGCAGGGTTGTCATCGCGCCCCGCCCGTCCGATTTCTTGATAATGAGAGTCGATAGAATCGCTAATGTTGTAGTGAAATACAAAGCGAACGTTCCGCTTGTTCACTCCCATTCCAAAGGCAGTAGTCGCTACGATCACGTCTGCTTGATCATTCATGAATGTATCTTGTGCCTGTTCCCGTTCTTTGGGTTTCAGTCCAGCATGATAAGCAATGGCGTTAATTCCTTCTGCTTTTAGCAATTCTGCAATTCGCTCAGTGACTTTGCGAGTGGCAGCATACACGATTCCGGGTTTCTCTGCGTGTTTGACTCGATTGATAAACACCTCACGCTTTTCGTCATCATCTCCAAATCGCTCAACCGCCAGCCAGATGTTAGGGCGATCGAACCCACGGACTAAAATTTGCGGGTCGCGCATCGCCAGTCGTCGAACGATTTCTTCTCGCACGGGGGGAGATGCTGTCGCTGTCAGTGCCAAAATTGGAGGATGACCTAGCGAGTCAATAATCGTGCCTAAGCGCAAATAATCAGGACGAAAATCATGTCCCCATTCGCTGATGCAGTGCGCTTCATCGACGACAAATAGCGATGGTTTTGTGGTTTTCAACCGCTCGATCGTATCGGGGTTGTTAAACTGTTCGGGTGCTAAGAAGAGATATTCAAGTTTGCCTTCTGCCCACTGCTCAAAGATTTCAGTTCGCTGATGGGGGTTAATCGTGGAGTTAACCACTGCTGCTACACCCACATCTTGATGATCGATCATGCCGACCTGATCGTGTTGAAGTGCCAGAAGGGGTGAAATAACTACAGTGGCTCCTGGAATTTGAGACGCTGCTAGTTTATAGATCGCTGATTTTCCTGAGCCTGTGGGCATGACAGCAAGCGTGTCTCTGCCTTCTAAAACCGATCGCACTGCCGTTTCTTGACCAGGACGCAGGTCGTTAAAGCCGAGTCGATCGTGAGCAATCTTCTGAAGAGAGGGTGTCTGCTTGGGAGTCTTTGTCATACCCATTTGATTTGTGAATGTGGCAGATCCGCATGAGGGCACGGCAGTGCCATGCCCGTACGGGTTCTCTTGCGATCAGTTTTAGCGATCGCCCAATCCGCCTAGCAGGGCAGCTACGCCCAAGGCAGCGACCGCAAATGCGCCGATCGCTAACGCTGGGCCCTTGTCCAGCATGTCAGTAATGCTAGGAATTTCTAACTGATCGAAATCACCATTCACTTTGTCATAGCCTTGAATCGGCTCATACAAGTTATTGGGATCATCTTCAGACTTAGGCTCATCAGTTTTTTGGAATGGGAAGGCGATCGCTAACAGCAATAGATCGACGAGTCCTGGTGAAATTCTTTGGGCGATATCTAGAATGCGACCGACATCACTGACGATATAGTCACGAACCGGATGTTCTGCTGCATAAAGAATGGCATCTGTGACCAAACTTGCACTATAGTAAGGCGGAACTCCTGTTGGTTTTACACCTAGTTTAGTTTTGCCTTTGTTATAGAACGGTGTATTGATCACACCTGGCATAATGTTTGTGACACTGATTGGATAGCCTTCGTTTTTGAGTTCGAGCCGCATTGCGTCAATAAACCCGATCGAGCCATGTTTAGCAGCCGAATAAGCACTTTGATAAGGCAGCGATCGTCGTCCCTCTAGGGAAGTAATGTGAATTAACGCGCCTCGTCCTTCTCGCTTCAAATGAGGCAAGGCTACCATTGCGCCATAAACCTGTCCCATTAAGGTGACATCAATGACGCGTCTGAATTCTTCGGGGGTCACATTGTCAAAGGTGGCAAACACACTCGTTGCCGCGAGATGAACCCAGGTATCCAGCCGCCCAAAGTGCTCAACGGTTTTCTCTGCGATCGCTTTAACTTGCTCAAAATCAGCGACATCGGCAGGAACCGCGATCGCGGTTCCTCCCATAGCAGAAATTTCTTCAACTAAGGTGGCTAATCCTTCTTTGCTGCGGGCAGACACCACTACTTTTGCGCCTTTTTTAGCAAACCTTAAGGCCGTGTCTCTGCCAATTCCGCTTGAGGCTCCCACGACAACAACAACTTGTTGATCAATTGATTTTAAGTTCATTTTCATCCTTTATCTTTGGTGGTTTATCAGTTGTCATTGAGTAGCTGATTTCGTAATCGAGCAATTATAAGCAAGGCTAGGTTAAAGAATTTCTTCTTCCTCTTCTAACGCTTTGCGATCGTCATAATCGTCTGATGACTTTGGCTCTAGCTCCCAGCGTCGATCGTCGCGTTGTTCTAAAATTTCATTAGTGTGCAGATAGTTGAAATCATTCATTTCCAGACCAACTGCTTTACCCAAATCATCCACAATATCCATATCAGGCGTGTTGACGGTGCCACCTACCGACTCGTCACCATCTGCATTAGCTTGCTCATAGTCAGCATCAATATCACCGCCCGTTAAGTCGGGGGTTGCTTCGTTGAGATCGTGCATTCGATCGCGCATGGTTCGCCCGCCGATGCTAAAACCCGGCACATCGTGAACGCCCGTCCCGTAAGACTCTGTGACCTCTTGCGGTACGTCATCGTCAGCAATTTCTTCGTCGCTCTCTGGCTCTTCTAGCCGTTCAAGATTGCCGCCAAGATTGTGAACCGCTGACTCAAGATCATCGCGATCGGTGGGGCTAGCTTCGGCAAATTCTGCGTCAGACATGATGATTCCTCCAAAACTATCCGCTTATGACTGCACGTTAACGAATTTCAAAATTTACGCAAATCTTCAATTAGGTAGATCGCCAGTGATTTAAGCCTGAGATCCTTCTCTAGGGAGAGACGGGCTTATCTCCCTAGAGCGAGGAGAGAGATTGGGTTGCAGACATAGGCTTAACAGTGCTTGATAAGGCGAGGTCTGTAGAACAAAGCTCGTCTAAACGGGCCGCTCCATCAAGGAAGCGTCAGAATGCAAGGAGATGCCGCAATGGTTACGAACGGTCAAACAAGTGATAAGAAACGAGTCGCTATTCTCATTGAGCAAGGCGTAGAAGATTCAGAATTTCAGATTCCTTATAATGCGTTGAAGAAAGCGGGAGCCAATGTGGTGGTGCTGGGTTCTCGGATGAATGAGGAGTATAAAGGCAAAGAAGGTAAGCTTTCGATCAAAGCGGATGCGACTACAACGGAATCGATCGCGGCTGATTTTGACGCAGTAATCATTCCCGGTGGCATGGCTCCTGACAAAATGAGAACCAACATGAAGACGGTTCGTTTTGTGCAAGATGCCTTTACAGGGGGGATTTTAGTCGCTTCGGTTTGCCACGGCCCGCAAGTCCTAATCGAGGGCGATTTGCTCAAAGGGGTCAGAGCAACTGGCTTTCGCGCCATTCGCAAAGACATGCAAAACGCCGGAGCCGAATTTGTCGATGAGCCGTTAGTCATCGACGACAATCTGATTACCTCGCGTCGTCCTGGAGATTTGCCAATCTTCACCACTGCAATTTTGACCACTTTAGGATTGTCGGTTGCCGATACGACATTGCCCGATATCAGCGATGTGGACGCAGGTTGGTGGAAGCTGGGCGAAGAATGGGGCGGGTCTAGCAAGGGCGAAATCGTGAACGCAATTAACACAGCGATCGCAGGTGAGCGCTACGGGTTTGAAACCTTTGAACACTACGCTTCAAACGCGCCTGATGAAGCAACACGAGAACTCTTTCAAGAAATTCGGGCAAACAAGTCGCGTCATATTCAGACCCTTGAATCGCGCCTAAATGTATTGGGCGAAACTCCCTCACTGCAAGCCAATGCAAGCGGTGCTTTTGCAACTTTGAAGACCTTCTTTCAAACCAGTCAGCAGGATCTTGATATTCTACGACGCGCTCTAGGCGACCTGCAAACGGGCGTTGTCGATGTTTACAACTTGCGAAACAAGCTCACCGATCCGGCTACGGTCGCCATCTTTGATGCAATGGAGGTCACGCTTGCCAAAGACGAGCAGCGCATCGCTGACCTCTATAAAGCTCGGTTAGTGGGCACGCCAGAGGCTCCTAAACCAACCAGCAGACCTGCTGTCAGTGGCGGTTGAGCAGCAACGATTGTGGTTTAGGGACGGGGTTTGATCAAGTGTCCCTAAACAACGAACAGAGAAACGTTCTATAGAGCGTTCATAGACAACGAACAGATTTGCCATCACACTCATTCCTCTATACAAAACATCATGGAAACAGAATCAGACAAAACTAATCAAAGTCAATCTCAAGGTGATGCAACTGTTTCTGACACAGAACGCTGGGCATCGATCGTTGGGGGCAGTGCAATGGTGCTAATGGGATTGAAACAGCGATCGCTACGAGGAATCCTAACAGCGATCGCGGGTGGTAGCCTCGCTTATCACGGCGCAACCACAGATAAAAGCCTTCAAGAAAAAGTAACCGATGCCACGGGTATCAATAAAGCGATCAAAGTTGAGAAGACGGTCACGATCAATAGATCTGCTGAAGACCTTTATAACTATTGGCACAACTTTGAGAATCTGCCGACGTTTATGAAACACGTCAAATCAGTGCAGGTGCTCGATCTGCGTCGATCGCATTGGGTCGCAAACGCTCCGATGGGTCAAACGATCGAATGGAATGCCGACCTTATCAACGACCAGCCCAATCAACTGATCGCCTGGGCATCTGAGGAGGGTGCAGAGGTGGATAACTCTGGCTTTGTTCGATTCCAACCTGCTCCTGGCGATCGGGGTACTGAAGTCAAAGTTGTAATGGAATACAACGTACCGGGAGGGATGTTAACAGCCACGATCGCCAAGCTATTTGGTGAAGAACCCGAACAGCAGATCGGCGACGAATTGCGTCGGTTTAAACAACTGATGGAAACGGGCGAAATTGCTACGACTGAAGGGCAATCAAGGGGTCAATAGCTTACAGGAGAAATCTTAAATGAAAGCCGTTTGCTGGCACGGTACTAACGATGTCAGGGTCGATAACGTTCCTGACCCGACGATTCTCAATCCACGAGATGCCATTCTCAAAGTGACGGCAACGACGATTTGTGGATCTGACCTACACATTTACGACGGCTACATTCCCTCAATGGTGCCGGGTGACATTATCGGTCACGAATTCATTGGCGAAATCGTCGAGACAGGGCGCGAAGTCAAAAAGCTGAAAAGGGGCGATCGCGTTGTTGTTTCTTCGATGGTGAGTTGTGGTCAGTGTCGCTACTGCCAGCATCAAGAGTGGTCATTGTGCGACAACTCAAATCCTAAAGGAGCGCTACAAGAGCCACTTTTTGGCTTCAGCACCTCTGGAATTTACGGCTATTCTCACCTGTTCGGCGGTTATGCAGGAGCACAAGCCGAATATGTGAGAATTCCTTTTGCCGATTATGGTGCGGTCAAAATTCCTGACGGACTCACCGACGAGCAAGCCTTGCCGATCTCTGATGCCTTCCCAACTGGGTTTATGGGCGCAGATCTGTGCGACATCAAGCGCGGCGATATTATTGCCGTCTGGGGCTGCGGTCCAGTCGGTCAATTCACGATTCGCAGTGCTTATATGTTAGGAGCCGAGCGAGTAATCGCCATCGATCGGGTTCCTGAACGCTTAAAGATGGCAAGAGAGCAGAGTGGAGCCGAAACCATCAACTACGAAGAAGTGGACGCAGGCGAAGCGCTCAAAGAAATGACCGGAGGACGTGGACCCGATGCCTGCATTGATGCTGTCGGACTCGAAGCTCACGGCATGGGCTTCATGGGCGCTTATGACGAAGTGAAACAAGCCGTGAAACTGTCTCTCGATCGGCCTCACGTCATTCGTCAAATGATTCTGGCCTGTCGCAAGGGTGGCACTCTTTCAATCATGGGCGTTTATGCGGGCTTCCTCGACAAAATGCCAATGGGTGCCGCCTTCAACAAAGGCTTGACCTTCAAAATGGGGCAAATGTTTGGGCAAAAATATATGCCGATGTTGCTCGATCGGGCCGTTAAAGGTGAGATCGATCCCTCGTTTGTGTTTACGCACCAGATGCCCTTAGACCAAGCTAGTCAGGCCTACGAGACGTTCAAGCACAAAAAAGACAACTGCATCAAAGTTGTGCTGAAACCATAGTTCATCTTTGCAATTTCCCATTAACTCACTGTGACTCAAATGATTAAATCTTTAACCACTCTCCTATTTGGCATCTTCTTGTTTGTTGGTCTTTTGTTTAGCAATCCTGCAACGTTTCAAGCGGTGGCAGCCGTCACTCCTGATGCAGCCAAACAAGTGATCAAAGAGGCTGATAGCGCTCAAGAAGCCGCTCGAAATCTCAAGGCATTAGATTCTTCAGACATTCTTAAAAATCATGGCACCTTAGACCCGACAAAAGACGTTCTAAAAACGAGCGCCCAGGATCGAGTTACTGACCAGCCACAACGCGATCCTTTAATCAGCAGCGCTGAAAATAGCCTCAAAGAAGCGGTTGAGAATATCAAAGAAAAGCTCAACCTTAATGAGCCGATTCCTGAAAGCACTAAAGAGTTTGGCAGAGAACTGACCGGGAAAGCGAACGATGCCGCAGACAAAGCTGAAAAGGCTACCGATACGGTCACAGGCAAATCTCGAAAAGTCATTAACGACATCGCCGACAAGTCTAAAGCTGCGGCAAAAGAAAGCAAGGAAGCGATCGAAAACACATCAAAGCCTGGTTACTACCAGACAGAGCGATAGATTGCTAAACCTGACAGATCTCAAATAAACCCTTGGTGGGTAATGGAACGCTGCGATCGCCGCAAAAATCATTACCCACAATTCATAAACTCACTAGGAGAACCCTTAAATGAAAGCAGTTTGCTGGCGCGGTGCGAAAGACGTTCGAGTCGAAAACGTGCCTGACCCCAAAATTCTTAACCCTCGCGATGCCATTGTCAAAATCACCTCAACCGCGATTTGTGGCTCTGATTTGCACCTCTATGACGGGTTCATTCCCAGTATGATGTCGGGCGACATTATGGGACACGAGTTTATGGGCGAAATTGTCGAACTCGGTTCCGGTGTCAAGAATTTAAGCATTGGCGATCGTGTGGTCGTTCCATTCACCATCTCCTGTGGAAACTGTTATAGCTGCAAAACTGCTCAGTGGTCACTCTGCGATAACTCTAACCCCAACGCCTTTATGGCAGAAGCGTTATACGGTTATTCAGCCGCCGGGTTATTTGGCTATTCTCACATTTTTGGTGGTTATGCTGGCGGTCAAGCAGAATATGCCCGCGTTCCCTTTGCAGATGTTGGTTTGTACAAAGTTCCTGAAGGCTTGACTGACGATCAGGTGCTGTTTCTAACTGACATTTTTCCGACGGGTTATATGGCGGCTGAAAACTGCAATATTAAACCTGGAGACACCGTTGCGATTTGGGGTTGCGGCCCCGTTGGGCAGTTTGCAATTCGCAGCGCTTTTTTACTGGGAGCCGAACGTGTGATTGCGATCGACCGATTTCCTGACCGCTTAAAAATGGCCAAAGAGCAAGCAGGCGCAACTGAGGTGATCAACTACGAAGAAGTGGATGCAGGAGAAGCGCTTAAAGAAATGACCGGAGGACGTGGGCCCGATTCTTGTATCGATGCAGTTGGCATGGAAGCTCACGGGACGGGCCCCGATTATCTCTATGACCAGGTTAAACAAGCCGTCCGACTAGAGACCGATCGTCCGACTGCATTGAGACAGGTAATGGTCGCTTGCGGCAAAGGGGGCACCGTTTCAATTCCAGGGGTATATGGAGGCTTTTTGGACAAGATGCCGTTTGGGGCTGCTTTTAACAAAGGTCTAACGATGAAAATGGGACAAACCCACGTTCATAAATACCTTGACCCGTTAATGAGACACATTCAGAATGGCGACATTGATCCCTCGTTTGTGATCACGCATCGGATCTCGATCGACGAAGCGCCCCAAGCTTATGAGACCTTTAAGCACAAAAAAGATAATTGCATTAAGGTTGTAATCAAGCTGTAGCGTCATTGAGTAGTTCTCAGCGTTATGCCAAAATTCTGTGATGTGGGTGAATCAGTTCAATTGCGCTGATTCACCCACATCACTGCGGAGCAATTAACTCTCAGAAAATGCCTAATCGAGTTTGATTGCTCCGTCAAACTTGCTCTGGCATCTAAATTGTTGGAGGATGTTCACCCATCTTCACCCACATTCGTCGGACACGAAGCAATTGAGGACGATTCATCTTCAGCACAACAACGGTTGCTCTACCAGTAGGGGACAATCCAATGATTTCTATCGCTTCCTCATTCCACTTAAAATGGCTGCTCCAAGCTTGTTTCTGAGGATGAAATAATCCAACTTCTTCTTGTGTAATCGGATCGGTTGCGGTTTGGCGAATAGCTTTGTAGCGGTTGCAGGATGAGCAGGCTAAACAGAGATTGTCAAAGATGGTCTCTCCACCCTTTGAAACTGGAACGATATGTTCAAACTCAAAGGTTGTAACTGTCAGAGATTCAGCAGTCCGGCAGTAAGCACAACAATTTGCAAAACGAGAACGAACTTGACTTTGCAACTTAACGGAGATATAAGCGCTCACGTTATATTGAAACTCCGTAAAGCTGCTTTAGAGTGTATCTAGCTCTGGTTTTCAGAATGTTCAGGTTGTCAACTTGTGTCAAAAGCAGATCGATTTTTGTATTTGCTTCGGGCGGTAGTTGCCCGTCAGCATTTTGAATGAGCAGTTCACCGAGTTGAACCTGCTCAGTAGAGGCAAGTTGGCTGTCTGCTAGCGCCTGTAACTCTTCTAGGCTCAAGCCTGTCAAAAGATCTTCATCGGAAGCAGAAATATTAGAAAGGCGATGGTAGGTTTCGAGGTCTAATAAGACTCCGACTCGCTCGCCTTGCTGATTTGTCACGTATTGCACTGCTTCAGACATAGTTTTCTTCGTCTACATACGACCTAATCCTAGCCTAGGCAGGTATCAATGCTATCTTAGGCTTTAGGCGAACACGTTTTTTATCTTACAACTACCAGTCTTTGAGTGTTTTGAGTTATAAAGTTCTGAGACTTGAGGTGTTGAATTTTGACAAGTTACGATGATCTCGATGATGAGCTACAGCAATTGAAAGAAGCACTCTTACATCCTGGAAATCTGCCAGACTCATCAACTTGCAAAGAATCTCTAAAGTTGGGAACTCAAAGTCTGCAAGAAAGCATCAAAATCTTAGAGAATTTCTGTTCAGACTTTAGAAGTAAATGTCGAGTTAGCATGAGCAAGGCGACGGCTAGCCACAACAAAGCTCAAGCCGCACTAATCGAGCAGGACATGGCTTCAGTTTTTCAGCATTCGATCGATAAACAGGTTCACATTCGCCTAGTAGATGCATTGAAAGCAAGGATTGAACAAGTCGAGGCGACTAAAGCATCTTTAGAGCAGCGTCTAGCCAAGTTAGAAACCTTGCTGAAATACTTTTAATTCTTTGGGGCGTTTCAGGTGATTGACTTAACCAAATAGATGCTAAAGCATCATCGATATTGTCCTCTTCAAACCCAAACTTCTTAGAGAGTTCGTTAATGGTCTGAGATTGAATTATTCCCGTTTTCGATCGCTCTAAAGCTGTGGTTAAACGAGTTGCATTAGCAGACGATCGAACAGATAAAGCGTTTCCGAACTCATTATCAAAAAATTAGGTGTATTGTAACAACTGTACAACACACCTAATAATTCAATAAAATAAAGATCTTATCGCTAGACGAATTAGAAAATAACTCGTCAACCATCAGCCTAGTTAGCGCTAGACTCAACACCCGAACTAATGGTTTGATCACCGGGCTTTTGCTTGCGGTGCCAGCTTCCATCTTGACCGCGCTCAAAACCCTGCTTGACACTATTCCAAGCAACATTCATGGCAGCTTCCTTACTCAGACCATCTTTTTGAGAGTTTCTAAAGGCGGCTAAGAAGACCTGCTCAGAACCGTCCATTAGTTTGTCGGTTACTTCAGCAGGTAGACCTGTGTTTTTCTCATCTACATCGTCTCGTTTTGCAGCTTCTTGATCGAAATCTCGGTTAGACATTGCCTTCTCAGAAGGTTCTCCAATCGGGGCGCCTGTTCCAGTTTGTGTGTCCGTCATATTAATACTCCTAGATTAAAACCTAGAAATAATAGTAGATAACCTCACAGTTGAACTCCTCCTCCCAATTGTAGGTTGTGTTACAAAATCACCTCTACCTTGAGATTAGCCCAGCACACAGCCCGATCGCTCAGGCAAATGCAATTCCAGGTGTTGATCAACCCACTGGAGGTCAGCAGAGCCATACAACAACTTACTTTGGGGCTTTAGGTCGGATTGAGTGAGCGTGAGTTTAGCTGGAGTTGTTCCTGCATTGACTGCAATCACTAAGTTGTCATCTCCTAAGCTGCGAGCAAATATATAAACTGTTCCTTCAGCGTGAAGAACTTTGTAATCTCCGGTTCGCAAAGCAGGATGAGCATGACGGAGCGCAATCAGTTGACGGTGACACTCAAAAATCTTGTAATCCCAATCTGCTTCAGACGGAAAGCCCCGACGAGAATCAGGATCGAGCGCACCGGGCAACCCAACTTCGTCACCATAATAAATGCTAGGCGCACCTGGGAAGGTCAACAGCACGAGAGTTGCAAGCTCAACACTGGGGCGATCGCTGCCTGCAATTGACAGCAAACGAGCCGTGTCGTGACTGGCTAACAGGTTGAGTTGAGTCAGTTGAATCTGCCAGTCATAAAGCGCTAAAAGTGCCTGAATTTTTTCAGCATACTCCGCTGCAAATAAAGGAGGAAAGGGCTTATAGTCTCGACCTTGCACCTGATCGAGATCGACGCGATCGCCCGCCACAAACGCGATCGTCGGCCCTGTAAACAGATAGTTCATTACGCCATCAAACTGCGTTCCGTCGAGCCATTCTCGCGAGTCTCCCCACACCTCACCCACGATATAGGCTTCGGGATTGACCGCTTTGACGCGATCGCGAAACTCTTGCCAAAATCCCGGCGTTTTGATCTCAAAGGGCACATCCAACCGCCAGCCGTCCACGCCGAGTTTAATCCAATATTCAGCAATCTCCATGATGTATTCGCGCACTTCAGGATTGTCGTGATTAAACACAGGCAACGCCCGATTGCCATCCCACCCTTCATAATTTGCGGGATATTCGCCGTTATAGGCATTGACGGGCCAGTCATGAACTTTGAACCAATCGACCCAAGGCGAATGCGGACCGTTTTCTAACACGTCATGAAAAAAGAAAAAGCCGCGACTAGAGTGATTAAATACGCCATCTAAAACGACTTTTATATCGCGTCGATGTGACTCATCCAAAAACTCTTGAAAAGCAGCATTTCCGCCCAGCATCGGATCGACTTGATAATAATCGTGAGTGTGATAGCGATGATTACTAGCCGATTGAAAAATGGGCGTAAAGTAAATGGCATTGATGCCCAAATCTTGAATGTAGTCGAGCTTTTCGATTACGCCCCAAAGATCGCCTCCCTTATAGCCTTGCAGCGTCGGCAGTTCGTGCCAATCTTCCCAGCGATCGTGATGATGCAGCCGTTTGCGTAAGGTTTGGCTTTTGGCAAAGCGATCGGGAAATATCTGATAAAAAACCGCGTGTTTAACCCAGTCTGGTGTTTGAATCTGCATGAGTGTGTTTTTATTCCCTTCAACGCTAGATTACAATCACTTAACAATTTATACAGTCCTACCTCTGGTAGAAAAAGCAGGTTTCAGATGCCAAATATTAAATTTTGGACATAAAACTAATCCTCATTTCTCGTGTAGGGCACCATACGCATAGTTTAGGAGTTAAGCCATGCATCTAAAAGATTTGGTTGAACATAATGCGGTTGTCAATCTAGCAACGCTGACGAGCGATAAAGAATTGATTATCGATCTGCAAACTCGCTTAAGCGCGATCGGGTTTATGCCAGGAACTGACATCAGCACTGCCATTGATGGCGTGTTTGGGGCAGCGACCAAAGATGCGCTCGATCGTTTCTGCAAAGCGGCACATCTCAACAACTCCAGCACAGGCGTATTTGGAGCCACCTTTGCTCGAAAACTGATTGATACGCGTCCGCCCGTGATGCCAGTTACGCCCACTCTAGGGGCAAAAAAACAGCCGACTTCTGATGCGCTGGCAACTGCTCTTAAATTCACCTTGCAATGGGAAGGCGGATATGTGAACCATCCTGATGATCCGGGCGGAGCGACTAATAAGGGCGTGACTCAAAACACCTACAACACTTACCGCATCAACAATCGACTGCCGACTCAAGGGGTAGACCGGATTACTGACAAAGAAGTTCATGACATCTATTTTTCAATGTATTGGCAACCCTCACAAGCGCCGATCATGGTGTTGCCTTTAGCGATCGTGCATTTCGATACGGCGGTTAATTTTGGAGTGGGAGGCGCGATCGAGTTTCTCCAAGAAGCCTTGGGCATTAGCGCCGATGGCATCTTTGGCCCAGGCACTCAAAAGGCTCTTTTAGCCCACAACAATGCCCAGACTGCTCAAAAAATTGTTCGGGGTCGCGTCAATTATCGCAATCAGCGAGTGAATTCTAACCCCAGTCAAGAAGTCTTCTTGGTGGGTTGGCTAAACCGAGATAATGACTTGGGCGGATTTTTGGATTCCTCAAATGCTGGCATTGCTTAGAGAGAGCGATCGGGAAATATCTGATAAAAAACCGCGTGCTTAACCCAATCTGGTGTGAATTTGCACAAGTACTCTTCTAGTTCCTTTATCGCTAGGTTACAAGCACTTAACAATTTCTACAGTCCTACCTCTGGTAGAAAAACCAGGTTTCGAGTGCCAAGTTCGGGTGCTAAATCCTAGTCTCTTAATTTTGAGCAAACGATCGCTACCCGGAGGAGATATCCAATGAAGATCCTAACCATCCCAAGCGGTCTGGGCTACCCCTCTGATTGCAGACTTGCTTGATGAGCTTGCTCATCCCATTTGATTGGTGCCGGAGGTCTATTATTTAAAGCACCTAAAACCGTTTGATAGTGCTTTTCGACCTCGCTGCGATCGTACTCTTCAGATAACCCTTGGCGACTTCCTCGCAAAATCATCTCTGCATGGTGTTGTAAAACCATTTGTTGTTTTGGCGTTTCCGCATAGGCAGCAACGAGGGCGATCGCATCCAGCAATTGCATCATCACCACTGAATCTGACTGCCCATACTGACGAATCTGGGTAAAGGCACGATCAACCAGAAACTCAAACGTCACAGGCTCTACAATCACCCGTAGAGTGTGATGGTTGTCGTAACGGTAGGGAGAGGGGAAGTCTCGCTGAACCAGTAGACTTAAGCCTGCACCCAGACGGTCAATACAGCGAATCGCTGTGAAGGGATCATTGATCCCCGGAGAAAGCGCTCGCGAAGCAACTTCTACAAGTTGTTCGATCGGAAAGGCGATATCCTGCTTTTCGGTGCGTTCTTTACCGACTATAAAGACATCGTTAATCTGCTTCGTTAACTTAGGAGAAACATGCTCCTGTGGGTACACCAGAGCAAGGGGGATTCCTGGAATTAAATAGCTGCCAGGTCTAACTTTGAGGCACAGCAACACATCTGCTTGACGCGCAATTTTCATTAAGTTCTCATCGTCGATCAGTTGCAGATAGCCTTTTTTAGTAGCTTTAATGGGAGCCGATCGCTGCTCAAACTGGGTTGGGATTTCTCCAATTTGATGTTGAGTATCCCGTGAACTGTGTCCAATTTGTTGGGGAAACAGTTGATTGATTGTCCGCTCTAGCTCATCGCTCACGTTGGAAATCACGGAAGAGGCTTGAATAATTGTAGAAGCGTGATGAATAAAATAAATCAAAACGAGGGTGCTAAAAATTGCTAACCCCATGCCAACGGTAACGGAAAGCTGCGGCACAAACTTATCAAAGCCTTCGCCTCGAATAGTTCGCAGCACCAGCAGGCAATAGAGAAACGTGCCAATGAACGTCCCCAGAACGATTTGATTGCCAACATCATGCATGAAATTGCGAAGTAATCGAGGTCCAAAGTTCGATGATGCAAGCTGGAGCGCTACGATCGTAATGGAGAACGCTGTTCCTGAAACTGTTGCCATAGCACCTGCGACCGTAGAGAGCATCGATCGCGCCCCATCAGGGCCGCCTGTGTAAAGCCACCAAAACCCTGGCGATTTGCCCATCCAGTCAACATAGAGCAGAATCAACGCCAGTACTGCCGCAACTCCTGCAATTAAAGTTGGTAAAAACCAGTAACTTGATTGCAGCGAGTCCCACAGTTTCGTTAACTTCGTGTTTTTCATGAGTCTTTTGCCGATTCGGTGGGTTGATGCCCATTGCGTTGCTGCTTTTGTTCTGCAAGGTATCGCAATGCGCCCCCGATGCTTCGAGCTTTTGGAGTGTGCCGATCGTGTCCAGCGGGCCATCCTTCCCGTTGTTGAGTACGATCGCCGTCGGTTGCTTCGGTTTGATCATGAAACAGAATTTGCCGGGTTGGATAGGGCAGATCAATGCCATTCTCAACGTATAGTTTCTGTTTAATGGCGCTCAGTACCTGATCGCGAGACGTTAGGTCATCAATGCGGCGCGGCGGCGCAATCCACCAACGTACTCGGATGTTGACCGCACTTTCGGCAAGCTCTACGACCAAAACATCGGGTGCAGGATCTTTGAGAACTTCATCCACACTCGCGATCGCTTCGAGCATCAGTCGTTTTGCCTGCTGGATATCGTCTCCATATCCGATACCCACATCGTATTCCATCCGCCGATTCTCGAATGCCGTGTTGACCGTGACCGAATTGGTAAAGAGTTCGGAGTTGGGAATCACAATGCGGCGATTGTCGTAAGTCTTAATCGTCGTTGCGCGAGTTTCAATCCGTTCAACCGTTCCTTCAAAGCTTTTAAAGACAATTTGATCGTTAATCCGAAATGGCTCCGTTAACAAAATTAGAATGCCAGATAGAAAATTTTGAAGGATATCGCGAAACGCAAACCCGATCGCAACGCCACTA
>NZ_MPPI01000002.1:92094-310795 GCF_001895925.1 Phormidesmis priestleyi ULC007
TTTGTTCAGCTACCTCTAAGTCAACAGAAATAATAGACAAACAATCTAAAGTTGCCATCTATCTCTAGTTCTGGAATTGAGGTTGAGAAGGCGCTTCTAGAACGGTTATGTTGACGAGGGGCGTAGCATTAAAATCCCTAATATCAATAGATGGTCACTGCTCCAAGTCGGTTTGCTCAAACGATGAATTAGCAACTTGATGATTGCGAGACAAGCTTTGAATTTCTGTTCGTAGTGCAGCAATTTCTGTTTGTAAAGCTTGTATCGACTTTACCCCAGCAATCTCTGCTTGTTCATTTTCAGCATCTTGACCCACAAAGAAGGTGGCGATCGTAGCGGTGACATAACCGAAGATTGCAAAACCATACACCGCTAATATAAAGCATAAAATACGACCCTCCGGCGACTGGGGAAAATAGTCTGACCCCATGGTAGTCATCAGCATTGCAGTCCACCATAAAGCAGTGCTATAGCTTTCTAAACCGTTTGGCAGGTCTCGTTCAAAGGCATACATTCCCGCCGCGCCGCCTAAAGTGACGATCGCAGTCGAAGCCACAACGTAGCCAAATCCGCGCCGTTGAAAGCTAGCACTCAGCGATCGCATTCCTCTAGTGGTGCGGGTCATCACGCCTAACAATCGGACTCCTCGCGCTGCCCGCATCACCCGGAAAATTCGCAAGGTGCGGAGGGCAGGCAAAACCAGTGAGCAGACCGTTAACCAATTCCGCCGCAGATAAGCGCCTTTGTGGGGAGCCAGGACAAACTCTAATAGAAAATCAAAAATAAAGAGAATCCAAATCGTGAGGCTAACAGCATTGAGAAATGGATTGGTATCCCAAATGAGTTCAATAATAAGTAGAGTTAGCCAGCCAAAGCTTAACACTAGCATTGGCACATCAAGCCAGTCTTCAAGCTGTTGAAGAACTTCGCTGCGGACTTGCGATAGGGATTTTTCCAGGGGGTTCAAAGGATTCATGCTTTGTTGGCGGTGCTATAAGTTAGCCCACAGTAGCGCGATTGCCAATTTTCTATAGAGCGCTCTCCTTAAATGCTCGATCGCAACCCCACTCTTGATCTATCACTGAGCATCTAGCGCAAGGAAATACTATATTGACACAAGCGCGTCAGCCTTACTATTGTTCGCCAGCAATTCCAAATTCAAGCTCGAAAGCCACTTTTTGCGTGATCTGTTTCTGGCTTATTGAACCCATTCTCAACAAGCCGACGATAAACCAAGGCTTGTCGAGTTCAAGGATCGTCAGAAACTTTTGAATTTGGAATTGCTGATTATTCGCAGTTAGCGTTGTCCTACAATATATTGAGCGGTCGTCCGATCAGCGATCGGTTCAGCCCGACCTTGACTGACTAGGGCTTGATAAATTAAAGCGGCCATTTCTCCACGAGTCGCAGGTTGGTTCGGATTCAAAACTCTAACATTCGGATGATTCACGACAATACCTGCTCTCGTTGCAGCGGCAACCTCATCCACCGCGTAAGCAGGAATTCGGTTTGCATCCTGATAGTATTGGTTCAATAACGCAGAGGGCGATTGAGTTTTAGGTTGATTGGGGGTGTTTGGGGTGACTGGCGTTGCGGCGCTAGATTGAGTGTTTGCAGCAGCAGCAACTACAGGACGGATCAATGGTGCTAAAAGCGCTGTTGACGCGATCGGAAACATCAGCCCTTGTCGTCTAGCTGGCTGAGGGCGAGTTGACTGACTTGAGGCAGTAGGGGTCGCAGATTGCTGTGACGTTTGTGCTGCCTTTTGCAACTCTAGATTTCGCGCCAGTGATGAGACTGCTTCTACCTTGCTCACAGGCTGTCTCGGACGAAAGTAACCGCCTGGATAGCCAGAGAGAAATCCCGTTTGGTATGCCTCCTTGATCGCAGGTGCTGCCCAATATCCTTGGGGCACATCCTTAAAGGCGCTGCCGCTAGAAATGCTTCGCTCTTTACTTTGATTAAAAGCATCTCGAATAATCGCTGCAAATTCATCTCGGTCAACCGGGCTATTTGGACGATAAGTGCCATCTGGGTATCCGGTAACAATGTTACGGTCTGCCAGTCTAGCAATGAAAGGTTGCGCCCAGTGGTCTGACGTGTCTGGAAAGCTCACAGTTTGGGCAGTGACCGAATTTGACAGCGCAGAAATGAAGGGTGCAACTGTAGCGGTCAGGACTGCGATCGCAACAACTGCAATCTCTATCTTAGGGGTTGGTGTCAGTTTCAACATGGTTCATCTTTATAGATAGCCGCTTACAAGTTAACTTCTTTATATGAAGCATTCGTCCATCGGTAGAATGAGGTTAAGGTTTTTGTTGCTCTTGAGCAGCAGCAACGGGTAGACCTACTGATCAGCCCGCAACCGCCGCCGAAACTCTCTTAAATCACTTCGCCAGCCAGCAGATTGCAACCACGCCTGATACTCAGACCGAACTAGTTCAGCAAGTGCTATTAGCAGAGGCTAAAAAGGATTGGTTTTTTAGGCAGTTCTTAATCCAGCAAGGGCAGGAGGTCATTAAAACAATGCCAGAAAGTGTGATTTCAAAAGCGTTTGAGCAAGCGATCGAGCAGCTTGGTTAATCGACCTCTGGTTCTTTGCCTGTAATGGTTCGTTGCTGTTGATATTGTTCTTTAAATTTGCGCTGTTGTTGATTGTGATCGACGATCGCAGCCGGATAACCACAGCGATCGCGATCGGATTGCGAAATCTCTCCCGTAATCAAATCTTTAGTATCAACGCCGCGTAACTCTGGCAACCATTCACGAATGTAGTCTGCGTCTGCATCAAACTTTTTTGCCTGACTCGCAGGATTGAAAATTCGCAACGGCTTAGGGTCCATGCCACTTGATGCACTCCACTGCCAGCCGCCATTATTAGCAGACAGATCACCATCGTAGAGTTTTTGCATAAAATACTTCTCGCCTAACCGAAAATCTACGAGCAGATCCTTAGTTAAAAAACTGGCAACAATCATCCGGCAACGGTTGTGCATCCAGGCAGTTTCGTTCATTTGGCGCATGGCAGCATCGACGATCGGATACCCTGTCCGCCCCTCACACCAAGCCTGAAAATACTCCTCGTTGTTCTCCCACGGAAAGGTTTTGAGAACTTTGCGATAAGCCCCTTCTGCCAACTCTGGGAAGAAATACATCACGTGCTGATAAAACTCTCGCCACGCCAACTCTTGTCGCCACGTCTGAATGCTGGCTTGAGTTTCATCACTGCGGCTCTGCTCTAATGCCGTCACCGTTGCCGCCCACACCGATCGTACGCCAATCACCCCAAACTTAAGCGCCGCACTCAGCCGCGATGTCCCCGGATTTGCCGGAAAGTTTCGCTGTTCTTGATAAGCATTGATTGCCGCGTCACAAAATTCTGCTAATCGCGCTTGGGCAGCTTGTTCTCCCGGTTCCAGCATTAAAGCATTGTCCCAAACAAAGCCCAAATCTTTTGCAGTAGGAAGCGCGATCGCGCCCGCAGACTTTGCTGTTTCTGCCTCGGCTTCAGTCAGCCCTTCTGCACCCACAAAGTTAGGCATCGGTTCTGCTTTGGGTTTGCTGACCCAATTCCGCCAAAACGGAGAATAAACCGTGTAAGGCGAACCCGAACCTGATTTGATTTCTTCTGGAGAATGCAGTAGCTGATCCCAGGAAGTTTTGACTTCGATTCCGGCTTGGTTAAGGGCGGAGATCATTGCCCGATCGCGCTCCTGAGAATATGGCTCAACATCCCAATTCCAGAAAACCGCTTTGGCGTTCAGGGTTTTTGCCAGATTGGGAACTGCCACTCGTGGGTCGGCGTTGAGAATCAGTAATTGGCTTCCCGCTTCTGCATAGCGCTGCTGGAGCGATCGTAGACTCCCGATCATATAAGTGACTCGTGCAGGAGCGATATCATCTCGCTGCAAAAGATTGGGATCGAGACAAAAAACGCCAACGACTTTGGGCGATCGTTGACGCGCGATCGACAGCCCGACATTATCCGCAGTTCGCAAATCTCGACGGTGCAAAAACAAAATCAGATCAGACATAGAAATCAGTAGAGAGCGAATGGCTACACTTTCTACTATCCCCTAACTCAGGAATGGTTTCGCCAGCATAAAGCTACAGATTGACTTAGCATCGGTCAAATCGCCTGAATAGATCGCCTGTTCTACTTCTTTAGAGGTCATCAGAACTGTTTCAATATCCTCATCGTCATCTTGCTTAGGAGGATTTTCTAGCAGTTCTAAATCCGTTGCCAGAAATGCGTAAATAATCTCATCCGAATAGCCCGGAGCCAAAAAGAACTCACCGAGCTTTTTCCATTGCCCTGCTCGATAGCCGACTTCTTCTTGAATCTCGCGCCCGATCGTTCCCGCCGGAGCTTCGCCCACTTCCAGCGTTCCTGCTGGAAACTCTAGCAATCGCCCCTGCACTGTAAAGCGATATTGCCGAGTCAGCACCAGTTTGCCATCAGGCGTAACCGGAACTGCTAGAGCACCTCCCGGATGGCGCACACATTCCCACTCGCCTTCAGATTTGTTAGGCAAGCGCAACCGATTGACTTCAAAATTAAACTTGCGCCCCTTATAAGAAAGGCGCTGTCTAAGCAACTGAGGCGGTTCTGAACCCAAAGCCATGAGCAAAAAGGGTAAAGGGCAAAAAGTCTCTAACTGCTCGCCTGTCTGACCCCTGAACGATCGACGAGTTGGGCAAGTTGAGCGATCGTCGCGCCCGTCACAGGCTCTACCCAATCAGGGGCAATTTCTGCGAGCGGAACCAAAACAAAGGCCCGATCGCACATCCGAGGATGGGGAATTTGCAAATCAGACGTATTTAAGATTACATCATCAAACAGGAGCAAGTCTAAGTCAAGGGTTCGCGCACTCCATCGCTGCTGTCTGACTCTCCCAAACCCAAGCTCGACCTCTAGAAGGGCTTGTAACAATTTGTGCGGAGTGAGCGTAGTTTTCAGTAATGCACACTGATTGAGATAATCAGGCTGAGGAGGACTGTCAGGCAAGGTGAGCGCTTTAGTTAAGTAAAGGTGCGATCGCTGCACGACTTTGATCCCCGGTGTGCGATCGAGGGTTTCAAGCGCCGATTTTAGAATGGTCTGAGAGTCGCCCAGATTACTACCCAGCGCAATGGCACACGGAACAAATTGCATAAAGTTCAAACGGATCAAATTCTCAAACAGATTTTTATAGAGGAATGGTTTGGCTAGGGGCAATCCCCCGTGGTTGCCCTCCGTCAGAGGTAGGCATGGGGGCGTTACCCCTACAGCCATTTCATTCCTTCATTCTGCAATGTCCTTAAATATTAGGATAAAGAGTCGATTAAATTAGAGACACACGATCGCCACCAACCTACTTCACCTCGATCGATTGCTGCTATGATTGGCCGCGATCGCCCCTCTCAGCTTCAATAAATTTGGTATGTCGTCGTTCTTCCTCAAATCTCTCAGCGTCTTATCAAGCGGATTGATCGTCTCAGGCTTTGTGATCTTGCCTGTGTGCGAGGTCACTCCAGTTGTGATGGCGCAAAACAACGAGCAGGCGGCAGAAGCTAAAGTCAGTCAGGGTTTACAGCTAATCCAGCAGGGCAGACTCAACGAGGCGATCGACGCATTTCGGCAGGCAACGCAGATCAATCCCAAGATGGCAGCCGCTCACTATAATTTGGGGCTGGCACTGCGGCAACAAGGGCAACTGCAAGCCTCGGCAACGGCATTCCATCAAGCGACCCAGGCTGATCCCAATTTTGCCCTCGCTTATGCCAATCTAGGAGCCGCACTGATTGAAGGAAACAACCTCAATCAGGCGCGAGATTATTTGCAGCGATCGCTCGAACTCGACCCAAAACTAGGACTCGCTCACTACAATCTAGGACTGGTGCTAGAGCTTCAAGGCGACTTGCCAAGGGCGGTTGGTGCCTTTCGAGAGGCAGCCCAGTTTACGCCCAACGCGCCAGAACCACTCTATCACTTGGGGTTGGTGTATCAAAAACAGCAAAAACCGAGTGAGGCGATCGCGGCATTTCGGCAAGCGGTGCAGCGCAACCCTAACTATGCAGAAGCTCATTACAGCTTGGGTTCAACTCTGTTTAGTCAAGGAGATTTAGGCGGCGCTCTGACCGCGTTTCGCAAGTCCAGCCAGGTGAACCCTAACTATGCCAATGCTTACTATGGAGCAGGGTTAGTCTTTGTCCGTCAAAACAAGATCAGCGACGCTCAACAAACTTTGAACTATGCCAAAAATCTCTTTACAGCACAAAAAAATCTGCCTTGGGCAGAAAAAGCAGAGCAGCAGCTTAAAAAGCTTAGAAATCGCTAGAAAACCTCCCAGCAAACAAGGGGCTTAAGCCCCTCGTCAACTCAGTTTTATCAACCGGGCGAATCTAAATCCAAGGCTTGAGAGCCACCTTGCTCAAGCTCTGCCAAAATCTTGCCTAATTGCCACCAGACTAGCCAGGTGATTCCGATCGTCAAAGGCACCGCGATTCCATAAGCCAGAAACGTAGGAAGTCCAAAAATCTCCATGCCAGCAGACAGAAAGAAGCAACAGCCGCCCGCAATGCCTAAAAATGGGACTAAAAGCTGCATTCCTCGCACATTGGCTAGTGTGCGCGTCGATCGGTTTTTTGACCACTCGCGCACCGATTGTTTAAGGACGGCATCAAAGGCGGTGCCAGAAGCGAGACTCGCCAGCAGTCCGACAACGAGAAGCAGGTAAGGAGGTTCGGGAAAGCTATACACGGTTGGTTAAGAAGGTAATGGAGTTGATGGTTCGTCGCTTAAAACTTCTTCATCCTACCGTTCGCAGAGGGATCAGTCAAAGCAGCCACCGAGGGAATAATAGCAGCAGTACGGGCAGCAGAAAACTCTGCGATCGCACCAACCGCAGCACTGAGCAGACGATCGGGCTTGAGGTCGTCTTTGATCAGATCCCACAAGCGCCGGACTTCTTCAGTGTGCAGCCGATCGTCTTCGGTGAGTGCCAGCAGCAACTGTTGCCGCAAAAACTGACCTTCACCAGAGAGAATGTATTGCAGCCCTAGCTGAGCGGTTGGCAGCAGATCAAACCCGGCATCAGACTGAGCGATCGCGATCAGATTCTCTAGTCGCTGCCATTGAAACTTGCCGTCTTTAAATAGCACTTCGATTAGCCTGCGCCGCAGTTGAGCCGATTCGCCCGTCAACAGACGACGAGCGATGTAAGGATAGGCAACTTCGACGATTCTAAAATTGGGATTGAGGGTGAGCGCTAACCCTTCTTGAGTCACCAGCGATCGAATGATCAGCGCGAACTTTGCCGGAATTCGGAACGGATAGTCATACATCAGCTTCGAGAACTGATCGGTGATCGTCTTGAAGTTAAAGTCTCGGACGCTCTCGCCCATGATGTTGCCCAACACCGACTCTAATGCTGGAACGATCGGATAAATATCAACATCAGATGTCAGAAATCCCAGTTTTACAAAATCTTTGGCTAGCTCAACGTAATCTTTGTTGATCAAGTGAACGACAGCATCGACGAGCGTTTCTTTACCGCTTTCCTCTAGCTGATCCATCATGCCAAAGTCGATGTAAGCCATCTGCGCTGTTACCGGGTGATTGCCGTTTGTCGAAGGTGGCGGGGCGACAGCAAACAAATTACCAGGGTGGGGGTCGGCGTGAAAAAAGCCGTGTTCGAGCAATTGCCGCAAGCCAGAAGTGACCCCAATCCGAATCAGAGCATCGGTGTCTAGCCCCGCTTGTTTGATGCGATCGGTATCAGTCAGCTTAAAGCCATTAATCCACTCCAACACGAGAACGGTGTGAGTGGTGTAACGCCACACGATCGACGGAACTTTAACGGTGGGGTCACTGCGAAAATTATCGGCAAATTTTTCAGCGTTTCGCCCTTCGTTGATATAGTCGATTTCTTCAAACAGTTTGGTGCCAAACTCATCGACAATCAGCGTCAGGTCATGCCCCAAATTGAGCGGCAGCCACGGTGATAGCCAGCTTGCTGCCCAACGCATCAGATAGAGATCGAGGGTCAAAATCGGGTGAAGATTGGGACGCTGCACCTTGACAGCAACCTCTTCGCCACTATAGAGACGAGCGCGATAGACCTGACCCAAACTTGCGGCTGCAACCGGGTCAGGAGAAATTTCGCTGAAAATATCACCGATCGTATTGTCAAGCTGCGTCTCAATAATGTGCAGAGCAAGCTCGTTAGAAAACGGCGGCAACTGATCTTGCAGCTTTACCAACTCGTCGAGAAAGTCTTGCCGCACCAAGTCAGGACGAGTGGAGAGCGCCTGACCAACCTTGATAAACGTCGGCCCTAAATCAGTGAGAATCTGCCGTAGCTGAGAAGCGCGACGATATTTGTTCCGCTCCTCTTGCCCTTGCCATTCATCCCACTTGAGACCGAGGATAAATCCAACAAAAAATCCGGTGACTCTGAGGGCACGCCAGATAGCCCTCCACGGACGGTAGCGATAATATCGGGCGATCGTGCCCGCGTCATAGCGTCTAAGTTGACTCAGGGGACTTCGACCCACGTTCTGCTGTGCCTCTCAAGACTAAAAAAGAACTGCTACTAATTAATGATTACTAATTGTTACCTTTTGTTTAATTCTAGTATGGAAAACTACAAAATTTTTGCTTTGCGTCCTCTATGCCACTCTTTCGCCTCAGATTGTCAACCGTGAAGTTTCTAGACCTTGTGCTGATTGTTGCAGACGATCGCTCACACCAAACAATCTTTCAAACTGTAAACAACCTGGTCTTGCTGCTCGATCGACAGTTCTGGAAACATCGGCAGAGACAGCACCTCATGGGCAGCCCGATCGGACACAGCTAACTGTCCTGGCAGATAACCCAGCGAGTGATAAATCGGTTGCAGGTGCAATGGCAATGGGTAATAAACCATTGAGTTGACTCCCTTTGCCTGAAGTTGAGTACGGACGCGATCGCGCAGCAGTTCCTCGCCTTCAGGTTGACTCAAATCATCCACAATTCTGACGGTGTATTGATTCCAGACGGGGCGACCGTTAGCAGGCACTTGAGGGGTCACCACTCTAGAAATGGGCTGAAGGAGTTGATGATAGCGATCGGCAACGACTCGACGCTGATCGTTCCAGCCATCGAGATAGCGCAGTTTGATCTGCAAAATGGCTGCCTGCATTGCGTCGAGTCGGCTGTTGACTCCAAACTCTTCGTGATAATAGCCGCTCCGTCGCCCGTGATCGCGCAGCATTCTTAACGTGGCGGCGATTTCCGGATCATTCGTGGTGATTGCGCCGCCGTCGCCACAAGCGCCTAAATTTTTGGTCGGGTAGAAGCTAAAACAGCCAATCTGCCCAAAGCTGCCGACTTTTTGACCTGCCCATTCTGCACCCGTTGCCTGAGCGCAATCTTCGATCACGGCTAGGTGATGAGCGTTGGCGATCGCCATCAACCGCGTCATATCCGCTGGCTGCCCAAATAAGTGGACGGGAATAATCGCTTTTGTGCGAGGGTTAATCGCCGCTGCGATTTGACTCAGATCTAAGTTAAACGTCTGCGGATCGATATCGACAAAAATTGGCGTAGCTCCGACTGCGCTGATCGTTTCGCCTGTGGCAACAAAAGTGAAAGGCGTGGTGATCACCTCGTCTCCGGCTCCAATCTTTAAGGCGCGGAGTGCCAGATAAAGCGCATCGGTGCCAGAGTTGCACGACACGCACTCAGAAACCCCCACATAACCAGCAAGCTGTTTCTCAAACGTTTCGACGATCGTGCCGCCAATATAGCGACCAGAGGCAAGCACATCTAAAACCGCTTGATTAATCTCTTCACCGATGATTTTATACTGTTCTGACAGGTCAAAAGGGGGGATGATATTCACTCAATTGCACCACGCGCCGTAATTGCTAATGCCGCTTTCAGAAACGGTTTTCTTAGGCGTTAGACTATTAAACCTTTCAATTGTTTCAACAAATCCACTATCTGGCAAGATCGGGAGGTTGAGAAGAGCATTGACACGGTATGGATTTACTGATTCGACTTCCCTGGGCGCTGGGGCTGATTTTAGCAGCGATCGCGCTTTCATCTTGGCAAAAGCTCGGCTTAGAAGGCAGCTTGGCACTCGCGGCAGGGCGAACGATCGCCCAACTCACCGTAGTCGGCTACTTTTTGGGGGTCGTGTTTGCCTTCAAAAGTCCTTGGGCGGTGTTGGCGGTTTTAGGGGGAATGCTCATCGTTGCGTCGATCGTAGCTCGCAATCGCATCAGTCAAAAGATTCCTCGCTTGCTGCCGTTGATTGCTGGCTCGATTTTAGTTAGCACTGCTCTGACGTTGACCTACACCAGTTTGCTGATTGTGCAACCACAGCCCTGGTATGATCCGCAGACGGTGATTCCCCTCGCGGGCATTGTGTTGGGCAACGCAATGAATGGAGCGGCGATCGCGGGCGATCGCTTGGTCAGCACGCTTAACTCTAGTCAACTCGAAATTGAGACGCATCTCAGTTTGGGGGCAACTCCTCAACAAGCGGTGGCGCAATATCGCCGAGATGCCATCAAAGCGGGGTTAATTCCGACTATCAATTCGATGATGGTGGTGGGGCTGGTGACGCTTCCTGGAATTATTACAGGTCAACTGCTGGGTGGGGCAGATCCGATCCAGGCGGCGGCGTTTCAGATGTTGATTTTGTTTATGTTGGCGTTTGCCACGTTGCTGACTACAATACTCGTGACCCAGGGGTTGCTGCGACAGTTTTTTAACCAGGCGGCGCAGTTGATTCTGTGGTGAGCTAATCTTTGAACGACTTTTTGGTCGCAGATTGTCCAGCGAATGTAAGAGAATATTCTCGTGAGGTTGTTAGCGATCGCTTCCAATTACTTTTATCTTTGCTGGTAGCCCTTGAATCCTTATCTCAAGCGTTCCGTTCCGTCAGTCTTTAAAGGCATCGCTCTGTTTACGCCCGGTGGAGATTTGGTCTATTGCATCGACCCCGGCAAACAAGGACGGTGGCACTTAAACCTGTGTGCGACATTACAGGAAATTTTAGAGCTACCTGAACCGCCCCATTTTTTAGTGCCTTGCTATACGGCGACGCTCGATCGCTGGCTTGATTCTGCCACTCGACAAGTGAGAACTTTTGCCGAAGCCTATCCGCTCGTCTTTCGCTATCGGGCGCTATTAGATGCCGTGTTTGAGACTCAGCACATCAACTGGCAGATCGCACCCTTACCAGAAGAGGTCTGCGAACCAGCGCTGCTGGCCACCTATCGAGCGCAGTTTCCCCAACTTTGGGAGAGCCACGATTTGGTGATTCGAGTTGACAGCCCGATCGAGCGCCCCGAATCTGCTCATCGTCCTGCGATCGCGTTTTCTCAAAATTACACTCAGGGCTATGTGTTGCGGCTGTTTGTGTCGGGCTATAGTGCAGCAACTCAGCGAATTTTAGAGAACTTGCATCAACTCTTAGAAGAGTCGCTCAGTCACCCTTATACACTGAAAGTAATCGACATTTTTACACACCCAGAACAGGCAGAAATCGATCAGGTTTCGGCAACTCCAACGCTGGTCAAGGTTTATCCGCGCCCAGTGCGACGAATTGTGGGAGACCTCAACGATGTCAATCGGGTGTTGCGAATGTTGGGAGCGCCAGGTGAAAGATAAAGGGCAAACGATGAACGTCACAGAGATTCTAGAACGAGCGATCGCAGGCGATGACCTGTCGCCTGAAGCAGGGGTAGTGTTGCTGAAGCAAACTGAGCAGGGGAAGATCGAGCAAATTCGCGACACTGCCGATCAACTTCGACGACGACAAGCGGGCGAAACAGTGACTTACGTGATCAATCGCAATATTAACTTCACCAACATCTGTGAGCAACACTGTAGCTTTTGTGCATTTCGACGAGACAGTGGAGATGAAGGCGCTTATTGGCTCGATCGGGCACAAATCTTAGAAAAGACCACTGATGCGGTCGATCGTGGAGCAACTGAGATTTGTATGCAGGGTGGCTTAAACCCAGAGGCGCAGATTAACGGGGCATCGCTCCCCTATTACTTAAAAGTGATTGAAACGATTAAATCTGAGTTTCCTGATCTGCATCTCCACGCATTTTCGCCGCAAGAAGTCGAGTTTATCGCCCGAAAAGATGGCTTGACGTTTGCAGAAGTGATTGTTGCACTGCGAGAAGGCGGAGTCGGTTCGATGCCCGGAACGGCGGCTGAAGTGTTAGACGACGAAGTGCGGCGAATTCTTTGCCCTGAAAAGATCAACTCAGAAACCTGGTTAGAAATTGTCAAAACCACCCACCAGCAAGGACTCCCCACCACTAGCACGATGCTCTCAGGGCACATCGAAACCCCAAAGCAGCAGATGCGACACCTAGAATTGATCCGATCGCTCCAACAATCTGCCAAAACCCACGGCTACACAGGGATCACTGAATTTATTCTGCTGCCATTCGTCGGGCAAGAAGCGCCAAAACCTCTACGTCGGCGAGTCGGACGCGATCAGCCCGTTCTCTCTGATGCCCTCTTGCTGATGGCAGTCGCCCGGATCTTTCTAGGTAACTGGATTCCCAATCATCAGCCAAGTTGGGTCAAACTGGGGCTAGAAGGAGCCGTAGAAGCGCTGCAATGGGGTTGTAACGATATCGGCGGCACCCTGATGGAGGAGCACATTACGACGATGGCAGGCGCTTTGGGCGGCACCTGTATGGAAGTGGAGACATTGCAACAAGCGATCGCAGCGATCGATCGTCCGCATCAGCAGCGAGATACGCTTTACAGAAAAGTGGTCACAAAGTCGCCCATGATCAGACAGAAAGCTGGCACTTTGACAAACCCCTAGCAAGATTCATAAAGAACGTGCATACTTTCTAAGTGATCACGGCGTTGCTAACATTTTTCTGCTATTGATGAAAGCCAAAACTAAACCTCGATCGCAAAAGCTTCTTCTGTTGCTAACACTCGGAGCCTCTGCTCTTCTCATTGGTGGCGGAGCGGTGACTTATTGGCTGGTGTCTCGGCAAGGGCGCTTGAGCGTTATGCCAGTCGGCGCGAATGTCGTTCCTCAAGATGCGCTGATGGTCGTGTCAGTCTCGACCGAGCCAAGTCAGTGGGAGCGGCTGCGATCGTTTGGCACTCCTCGCAGTCAAGCCGCTTTTGACCAAAATTTGGCGCAGTTGCGCGATCGCTTTCTCACCAGCAAAGGGCTAGATTTTCAGCGAGATGTGCAGCCCTGGGTGGGCAAAGAAGTGACGCTGGCGTTTTTATCACCTCAGTTAGGAGTGTCGGTGCCCGCTCCGTCTCAGCCCGCTCTACCTGCCAACCCTGAACCGACGGTGATGGTGCTGCCGATCGCTAATCCCGCCAAGGCAAAAGAGATTTTAGATCAGTCTTCAGCCACTAAGACTGGTCGGTGGTCAGTCCGCAAATATAAGGCCGTAGACGTTCGCGAAATGCTGGGCACCCCGGCGCAAAGTGTGTCGATCGCCGCGCTAGATACCCAGTTGGTCGTTGCAACAACTCCAAAGGCGATCGACCGAGCGATCGACACTTATAAAGGGGGCAAAGCGCTCTCTGGCACTCCCGGTTATGGGAACGCTTTAGAACAGATTAAAGCCGAGCAATCTTTGGGAAGTGTGTATGTCAATATTCCTGCACTGGTTAACTCGTCGTCGGCAAACTCTAATCGTCCAGTGCCGTCCCAAGGGTTGATGAACCAGCTTCAGCAAAACCAAGGGCTTGCTGCCACGGCAACGATCGAGCCTGACGGCATTCAATTTAAAACGATTTGGTGGCTGACTCCCAACAGCAAGCAACGGTTTGAGGGCAGAAACACCGCCAAGATCATGCCAAGTCGTCTTCCAGCAGAGACACTAAGAATGGCATCCGGCGGGGACTTAAAGCAATTTTGGCAAGAGTTTACCCAAGGGGCTTCTTCAAGTTTGGTGCGCTATATTTTTCCGCAGGGACTATTGAGCAACCCAGAAAAGCTGCGCCAGGGAGTCAAATCATCAGTGGGTTTAGATCTAGATCAAGACTTGCTTAACTGGATGCAGGGAGAATTTGCGATCGCGCTGATTCCGTCTCCTCAAAAATCGTCATCCCCTTCACCGACCAGTTTGGTATTTATGGTGCAAAGCAACGATCGTCGCAGCGCAGAAAAAACGCTAAAACAGCTAGACGAAGTGATGGCAAGCAAATATACCTTTAAAGTCGAGGACGCAAAAGTTGAGGGTCAGTCGGTGGTCAACTGGTCGCTGCCAACGGGGGATATCAGCGTGACTCACGGTTGGCTAGATGGCGATGTCGCATTTCTCAGCCTCAATCTGGGGGCTTCTGCGGCTCCGAGCTTCTTACCAAAGCCTGCAAATTCGCTAGCTGAAAATGAAGCGTTTAGAAAAACGACCAAAACCACGCTAGAGCAGAATAATGGGCACTTCTTTATGGATGTCGATCGCGCCCTCAGCCTCAATAATTTCTTCCCATTACTGCAATTGCCCCCAATGAATCGCATGGTGCTAGAAGCCACAAAATCGATCGGGGTCACATCGGCTGTGACGAGCGATCGCACTACTCGTTACGACATTTTTGTCACCTTGCAAAAAGGCAATCAGCCTGGAGTGTTGCCTAGCCCTAGTGCGTCTCCGAGCGGGGGTGCTAGTCCATTACCCCTTCCTTCAGCGTCGCCGTCTCCCTAGGGAGTCGCATGAAAATGAGATTACATCACCAATGGCTAAATGATTCATCAGCAGGGACAAGCTGACGATCGAGCTAATATGGCACCCATTCTGCGATGGCATAACTGTCTGAATAGTAGACTGTTCATGCCCTTTTGACTGTTGACCGAATGCTATCATTTCCCTTTACTTTTTTCTTTCTCTTTAACAGCGCCCCGCAAACGGAACGCTAACGACCCCGTTCACCCGCCGCTAGTAGCTTCTCGAACTCCGCGAAGAGACTCTATACGGTCAGTGTGCAACGGATTGTTAGACCGCTTCTCACTGGTCTCGCTTATGATAAACGCATTCTCGTATGTTTGGGAGTTTGAACTATGTCTCTCTTTGAGTTGATTCCTTTAGTGAACAATCTGAGCCAGTCGGACAAATTATCACTCTTCAAACTTCTAGCCGCACAAATCCCAGACGCTGAACTACAAGTCATCTTTTCTGCATCAGAGTATCCAGTTTGGTCGCCCTACGATGCAACAGAAGCTGCACACATTCTGATGCAGATGATCCAGGATGACCAAGAGGCATCAACTCATGCCTAGTACAATCGAATTTCCCTTTTCTGACGATGAAGCATTACCCACAATTCCCATCACTCTGAGTCATTCAAGCTTTTCTGTCTCCACGAATGCACTGCTGGATACTGTGGGTCTACGGTTAATCTATTACCTTATGACATCGGGCTACAATTGGGTGCAATTTGGGAGGAACAAACTGTCCGCTTGCCATTGGCTGGGAATCTTGCAAGGGTTGAAGCACGAGGTATGTTTGTGCATATTCAAATTGGAAATTTGGAACCCGCTCGCCTAGCATTTGCTTGGGCACAAGCCTCTCAGATACCCTTAATCCTTGGACAAACAAACTTCTTTCGAGAATTCGATGTCTGTTTTCAGCGATCGCGACGCACGATCGAAGTTACTCGCTTCTAACAAGCGCTGATATCGATCGCCCCAATCTTGCCATAATTGCCTTCCTCGACTTGAGGGCGCACTTGAGTTTCATAGGTCTCATCGCCATATCGAGCGAATTCTTCTTTGCTGTAGCGGGGTTGCCGGACTGCCATAGGTTTGACCTTATTCCAACTTTTGTTCCTCTATTCTAACCTGAGCATTCGGCGTAACTATTGTCCAGAGAATAGATGATGTTAGGTTTCGGTACACTTTATCTGACCTACAAGTGAGCGATCGCCTCCTCCCGGCATCAACCTCTCTAAATCCTGAACTACAGAATCGCTCGCCCTCAAAACTTAACGTCTCCTATTAATCCAAAGTTGCTAGGTGAGTTTTGATTCTTCCGAGATCTCTTTTTCGTATCTTTTGCTATGGAAAACTATATAACTAATTCAAATCCACAACCTCCAATTGGTATTGGCTGACATAGCTCAACGTAATCCCACACTTATCAAGATCTGGACTATTTTTATAATCTTCGGGAAAATCTTTAGGAAAATAGAACGTCGCCTCATCATATCTAAAGGATAAAACTATGGGTCTTGTTTCTCCAGCTTTCAAATTCTTAACTCTACCAATATTATCTACAAATTGACTCCCTTTTAAACTCTGACAAATAGGCAGAAGGTTGGAACCTTCCTTAGGGTATATTCCCCAACCAGATACAGTGCCTTTGACTTTAATTGAAAATTCTTTTACATCAATATTGCTTGTATTTGTTACTGTTCCGTCAAATGTAGAAAAGTCTGAACCTTTAACTACTCTTGCGTTGAGTTCGATATCCTCTGGCTTCGGTTTCAATTCAGATGTATAAGAGGGCGATTGAGGTGATTCTGTTGATGCTTCAGAAGAGGGAGTTGGGGATGGAGAAGGGGATGGTACAGAAGAATAAGGCGTTATAGAAGATTGAGGTGATTCTGTTGATGCTTCAGAAGAAGGAGTCGGGGATGGAGAAGGGGATGGTACAGGAGAATAAGGCGTTATAGAAGGAGGTATGGATGAATTTTCTTGAATGCGAGATTGTATCTCTTTTACGCCAGTCTTCGCTCCAAGTCCAACCATTCCCGATACAAAAAAGATGAGGAAAAGATTGGATAGGATAACGACCCAATTACCAGCTTCAATGTTGACTTGAAGATACCGAAAATAATCTCGACCAACTTGAATCAGATCTCGACCTGCATTCCCTTTTTGAGACACGGCTATTTCCCCTATGGCTTTGTCGTTCTTTCTGTTGAGGTCGAACCGGGTTGGGGTGAAGACTGTTGAGGATTTCCTGAACCAGTAAGCCATCCAGAATTCACTGCCCAGGCTAATCCTCCTGAAGCCAAAACACCAAATAGAAAAAATGGAATCCAAACATTGACTCGTGTAGAGGCAATTTTATTTCCGCCAATTACCTCTGCATTCCTTCCTGCTTTTACTTGTTGAACAGGTCTTTCATCAGGTCGATTGTTTGTCATTTTCTTAATTCTTGATATCAATTTAGTAAACAGCTATTTCGGGTCTGTCGTTTAAGCAGCACGCAAAGGCAAAGTTGCTATACAGTAGACGTTGCTCATATAAAAATGGGTTATTTTGCTTGAGGTATTTCCTGTCAATATCTGCTCACCAAAGCCCTTAACCTCCGCGACAAATCGATTATTTTTCGGTAACGAGAGTCTCGATAGAAGACAGCTAACGGTCGCGCTCACCGGACGCAGATAACCTTTGCAACCAACCGACAATACTTCATCGTTCCGGTGCAGCGCGGTTGTTAGGCGGTGGTCATCCCAAAAACTGAGTCAGACCTGCATTGAGTTTGCTAAAGCTTTAAACCGTCCGGCAGCATCTTCAAGCACTCGCAAATCTGCTTCAACAGTTTGTAGTTTGGACTTTGGTATGACATCTAGTGAACCTGAATCTGCAACGGACTCAAGAGACGTACCTTGAAGGAAAGCACTTATCGTTCGTCCTTTATAAACTAATGCGTTGGCAAGTATTTGTTTATATCGCTCTAGCTTCTCTTCACCAACCTCCTCCCCAACTATGTCAAACAGGCTATATAAATATTCATCAACTTCTGAACACAAACTAGCTGGAACTTCGCCCTCACGAAACTTTTTAACAGACTGATTCAAACAATCTGAAATATTATTAAGATACGTTGCCACACGCTGACGACGTTCAAGGACAGATTTGTCGAGATCAGCTTTCAGACCCAGGAGATTTTTCGCTAAATCAAGTAGATCCTTTACCATTTTTAACCCTTCAAATTTAGAACTGATACGCTTTACAAGCTTAGAATAGATGCCTCTCACATAAGACTAAATCAATCAGCAATTGCTAATGATCTCAATGGTTTCAATAACTCCAAATATGCCTTAAGAGTAGCCCTTCTAACAACTATACCGACCTCAGACGAACGATCTTCTTGTTGTCCCCACCAGAAATTCAAGCCGCCTAATTGAAGCGAATTCAGCCGTGCTTGAGTGTGTCAAAATCTTGCGCGTGACTTATTTGTTGCATCGGCTGCAATGAGTAGTTAAATTGCAGTTAGAGTAATTGTAGCAGATAGTACAAGTGTAGTTTTTACTGCAATTTAACTACTATTTCTGCCGTTTGAACTCCTCACATAAAGTATAAATGCCCTCTACAAGGAAATTATGCTGTGTGGAAACCGGATAACTCCTGTTTTTTTTAGGTTTTACACCGAATCTTCACAGAATAACCCCCCTATTTCGGCAATTATCCTGATTGGAGTTTAGGCTCTGCGCTCAGAGAGTTACAGCTCCATCAAGTACCCGCTTCAATTTCAAAAACTGGCAGATTTAACTTGTAAATTGGGATTTCATTTTCATGCAGCTCCCTTAGGGTGTCGAGATTGTCCAAAGGGGCAGAGGTCGAACACTGGGCAACGCTGACAAGCGGGTTTTTGATAATAGCAACAGCGCTGACCGTGAAGCATTAAGACTTCATGATTGTCATAGACTTGCTGGGCTGTCCAGTCTGACGGCAATTGAGCCTCTAAAATGGCGTGTGATGGGGCAACCGCGATCGTTTCCACAATCAACCCCAATCGAATCGCAACTCGGTGATGATGGCTATCGACTGGGAGGGCGCGACGACGCAGCACACTAAATGACAGCACCGCAGCACTCGTTTTAGGTCCGACTCCAGAAAGCGATTCGAGCCACGCTCTTGCGTCTGTGACAGAAAGATCTTTGAGAAAATCTAGCGAGAGATCGCCATCCCGACGATCGCTGATCAGTTTCAAGATCTGTTGAATGCGGGGCGCTTTTTGCTCTGCCCAAGTGCAGCGAGCGATCGCTTGTTCGACTTCGGCAACGGGAGCATCGCGCACTAGCTCCCAAGTGGGAAACCGTCGCCGCAGTTCATGAAAGGCATTGGCAGAGTCGGCATTGCGAGTGCGGTGAGACAGCAAGGCTGAAAACAGTTCACTGAGTGGGTCTAGCTCGTGAAAGTAGGGAATCGGACACCCATAAGTCTGACAGAGCCGATCGTGCACCTGAATCAATTTTTGCTGAAGCTCTGGTGTGACCGTGAGGTCAAGCGATTTTTTAGCCCGCATGATAACTGCACAAAACCTACTCGATTAGATTCACGCAGATGGCTGAGTGGCACATCGGTTGTCAGGCAGAGATCTTAAGGGTGAACTGATTTTAGCCTCTAGAAAAACTATAGATAGTTTGAGTTTCCAGCGCATCGCAGATCGACGAGGGCAACTGATTGATCGAGAACGTCTGTCGATCGATCTGCATCTGCAAGCCGATCAAAGGATCAGACCCTGGCGAAATAATAAACTCCAGCGTTTGTACTGATGACCAGCAGGTTACATTGTCAAGAATCTGCCCGATCGCAGAAATATAAGGATGTCCGGGCGATCGATACCAATCAGCACCACTCACTAAGGCTTGCTCAAATCCAAGATGCACGATCAGCGATCGCTCACCAAACAACGCCGATGCTACAGGTCGCGCTTCTTCTTGCAGCGTCAAGTCGTAGATTTTAGCCAGATGCCGCAGCTTTTCGAGCCGTTCATAGCGTTCTGTCACCGATTCTTCATGCTCAAAGTGCAGCGCGATCGTCACCAGATAAGTTTGCAGAAACAAGTGACCCATTTTTTCGGCTTTGGTCGCTAGATAAGAAGAATTGTAGGAGGTGGCTTCGATCAATAGAGGCACGCGATCAACCATCTCCAAGCCATATCCTTTTAAGCCAGCGATTTTACGAGGATTGTTCGTGATCAGACGAATTTGTTTAACTCCTAGATCGTTGAGAATTTGCGCCCCCACGCCGTAGTCTCGCAAATCGGCTGGAAAGCCCAATCGCTCGTTTGCCTCGACGGTATCGAGTCCTAAGTCTTGCAGCGAGTAAGCCTTGAGCTTGTTAACTAAACCGATGCCGCGCCCTTCTTGCCGCAGATAAACGACGATCCCCATCCCAGCATTTTCGATCATTTTGAGGGCGGCTTGTAGCTGCATTTGGCAATCACAGCGCAGTGAACCGAGGGCATCGCCCGTCAGACATTCTGAATGCACCCGCACCATCACAGGGCGATCGCCAAACTCTCCGGGATCGCCTTTGACGATCGCCACATGCTCAGAGTGATCGAGCAAATTGCGATAGGCGTAAATTTTGAACTGCCCAAATTGGGAGGGCATATCGGCAACCGTTTCGCGGCACACAAAGCGCTCATGCCGCAGCCGATAGCTAATCAGATCTGCAATGCTGATGATTTTTAGATCGTGCATCTTGGCGTATTTCACAAGCTCAGGGAGCCGCGCCATTGAGCCATCAGCATTCTGAATTTCACAGATCACTCCAGCCGGATAGAGTCCAGCAAGGCGAGACAGATCGACGGCTGCTTCAGTATGACCCGCACGCTTTAAAACACCGCCTTCTCTCGCGCGAATCGGAAATATATGACCCGGACGACGAAGATCAGCAGGTTGGGTATCTGGACTGAGAGCCACCTGAATGGTGCGGGCGCGATCGTCTGCCGAGATTCCAGTCGTGACTCCAACTTTTGGAGAGGCATCAATGCTGACCGTAAAAGCAGTCTGATTGCTGTCAGTGTTTTCTCGCACCATCAGAGGAACGTCTAGTTCATCCAAACGGGTGCCAGTCATGGCAATGCAAATTAGACCCCGCGCATAGACTGCCATGAAATTGATCAAGTCTGGAGTCGCAAACTGAGCAGCACAGATCACGTCTCCTTCATTTTCTCGATTTTCATCATCGACGACGACGATCGCTTTCCCTGCCTTTAGATCCACGAGAGCATCCTCGATCAAATCAAAAGGAAACGGCTGGTTAGAAAGGGGTTGAGCGTTAACGGAGAGGTTCAAAGCGGTAACACCGTAAAGTTTTTTGAAGCGGCTTTATCTTTAATTGTAATTCTTTGACTTCGGAAGCGTTCTGATCTGGGAAGGATTTCTGTTGCCGAAGAATGCTTGAACCGAAGTGCTCAACCTAGAAACTACTAATTTCTGGGCGCTCAGAGAATCAACTAGGTAAATGCAGGAATAGAAAATCAGAGTACAGTATCTTGAACTCACTCTTTATATTTAAGTATTGTAAATTCCTCCACTCAAAAACTCCAGGCATTAATTACCTACTACGTCGCAAGTCATCTCATTTCAGGAGCTTTTTCAGAATAACAATCGCTTCTCCGTATCTTATGAAGCCAAAGTTAAGCTCAAACTAACGCTAGAGTGAAAGGCGATCGCTTAAAACCTTCAAGTCATTCTCCACTTCGACAATTTGAGGATTACAATGCAGCAGAAGTCTAGTAGTTCATCTGTCGTAAAGGTCAAGAAACATGGGTGACTTAGAGCGTGTACCCGTTGGTGTGATTGGTGCATCAGGCTATGGAGGGGTGCAGTTAGTGCGGCTCCTGACCGACCATCCAAAGTTAGAACTTGCCTATTTGGGCGGCGACAGCAGTGCAGGGCAAGAATATTCGAGCCTTTATCCGCATCTGGGGCATCAAGTGCAACAGATGATCGAGCCGATCGACCTTGAAAAGATTGCCGATCGCTGTCAGGCTGTGTTTCTCTCGCTGCCGAATGGCTTGGCGTGCAAAATGGCTCCGACACTGTTAGAGAAAGGCTGCAAAGTCTTGGATCTATCGGCAGACTATCGATTTTCTGACCTCGATACTTACACTCACTGGTATGGGCTGGAGCGAGACGATCGCGAGGTCGCTGAGACCGCCGTTTATGGTCTGCCAGAGTTGTATCGCGATCGCATTGCCGAAGCACAGTTGGTGGGCTGTCCGGGTTGCTATCCGACGGCGAGTTTGATGGCATTGTCACCGCTCTTTAAGCAAGGCTTAGTGCTGACCGAAACGGCGATCGTGGACGCAAAATCTGGCACCTCTGGCGGTGGACGGCAGCCCAAAACTGGCTTATTGCTGGCTGAGGCAGACAACTCGTTAGGGGCATACAGCGTTGCAGGGCATCGTCACACGCCCGAAATTGAGCAGATTTGCAGCGACCTAGCGGGGCACGAAGTATTGGTGCAGTTCACGCCTCACCTGATTCCGATGGTTCGGGGAATTTTGGCGACGGTCTACGCAACGCTGCGCGACCCAGGGCTGGTCAGAGAAGATTTGTTGACCATCTATGGCGCGTTTTATCGCAACTCTCCGTGGGTGAAGCTGTTGCCAGGAGGGGTTTACCCACAGACAAAGTGGGCTTGGGGCACTAACCTTTGCTATATCGGGGTCGAAGTCGATCCGCGCACCAATCGGGTGATTGTGATGTCTGCGATCGATAACCTAATGAAAGGACAGGCAGGACAAGCCATCCAATGTCTCAACCTGATGATGGGTTGGGAAGAAACATTAGGATTACCAAAGCTAAGTTTTTACCCATAGTAGCGGTGGAATTAAGAAAACCCTCCTCGTGAAGCGGGGCGAAACCCTCGCCAACCCTTCACGAGGAGAAGGGGGCAAGATTCAAAGTCCCTCTCCTTGGGGAGAGGGATTTAGGGTGAGGGCAGTCTGCTCTGGTCGAAACAATCGGCTATGGTCAGGGTGATAGAGCCGCGATCGCTGATCCGTCCAGTCCCCACGCTCAACTACCCCAAACTCTAGGGGAACGGTTTCTGCTGCTAAAGCCGGACTGATTACATAAAGCGTCGTTCTAATCAGGTCTTGCTCGTGGGTGACGATCGCCATTTGGTCGAGCCGCACGAGCCGAATTTTTTCGTCTGCCCAGCCCAGCCGAAAGCAGATCGCGATCGGAGTCTCCGCCGGATAGTGCTGCATCAATTTTGCTTGAGCATTTTCGACGTGACGGGCGCTCAAATAAAGACACAAACTGGCACGATGAGCCGCCAGCGTCGAGAGTTCTTCCGCGATCGGAACTTCGGTGCGTCCACTAATCCGAGTCAAAATAATTGACTGCACGACTCCCGGTATGGTGAGTTCGACCCGCAGCCGAGCCGCCGCTAGCTGAAAGGCACTGATTCCGGGCACCACCTCAAACGGAATCTGAGCGTCAACCAAGGCTTGCATCTGCTCTTGCACCGCACTATACAGGCTAGGATCGCCTGAATGCAGCCGCACCACTGAGCAACCCGATCGCACTCGTGCAATCATCAGTGGCAAGATTTCCTCTAAGGTTTTGCTGGCAGTTTGAATAATTTCGGCATCCGATCGAGCTTCTTCAAGAATCTGCTGCGGGATCAGAGAGTCAGCAAACAAAATTACATCGGCTTGAGCAATTAACTTCTGCGCTCTGACCGTCAATAAATCCGGGTCTCCTGGCCCCGCACCCACAATATAAACACCTGCCGCTAGGGGAACCGACTTTAAACGAGATGTTTCTGACGCATTTAGCATTGCTCAACCCTCTCGTCACAACTACTTAACTAGCTCAATAAAAAAATGATTTTTGATGACATGAGTTTTTCCGGATCTATACGGGCAATCTGAGTAAAAGGATATGGTAGATGCACCCTGACTATCCCCAGAGAGTTACTCTTTGGGGGTTTTTTATTACTCAATGCAAGGGTTCTGGAGGAGCATTGGGATCAGACACCACATCGGGGAGAGATCGCCCCAAGCCGTAGAGCCAGACAAGTCCGATCGTGCCGATCGCGATCCCCGCTAAACTGACCATCTGTGCTGCCCGCAACGGCCCCAACATCAAACTATCGGTACGGAGTCCTTCAATCCACACGCGACCCGAACTGTAGCCTATCAAGTAGACCAAAAATAGCGTGCCAACTTTTAGACGCGGCTTGCCTTGCAGATCTCGAAAGAACAGCGTCATCAATAGCCCAAACACCATCAAATTCCACAGTGATTCATAGAGAAAGGTGGGATGGTAATATTCAATCGTTTCAAATCCGGGTGGGCGACGGGCAATTTGTCTGCCACCTTCGACTACATAGCGAGGAATGAACAGTTTCCAAGGCAGATCAGTGGGTGCGCCAAACGCTTCGGAATTGAAAAAATTGCCCCACCGCCCGATCGCTTGGCCCAAAATCAGCGAAGGTGCCACCAGATCAGCCAGTTGCCAGAATGAAACTTGCTTCAGTTTTGCAAAGATCAGCGAGGCGATCGCGCCTCCTAAAATGGCTCCATGAATCGCGATGCCTCCCTCCCAGATGGCAATAATCTTTTGAGGCTGCTGGGCATAATCTTGCCACTGAAACAGCACATAATAAAGCCGAGCGCTCGGAATGGCGGCAATCACCAACCAAACCGCCAAATCACTCAGCAAGTCAGGGTCGATTTGCCGCCGAGCCGCTAGTGACTGAGAGAGGGTTGCCCCAATTAAAACAGCCGAGGCGATCAGCAACCCATACCACCGGATCGCGATCGGACCCCATTCGACCAAAATCGGGCCAGGAGACGTAAATTGAAACGCCAAAAGAGCAGTATCAGAGAGCATGAAGACTCAGACGAGATTCGTATCGGGCATCCAAACGATACCACTTCGCGACAACTCTATAAATAATCAGAACTCCGATCGAGCAATTCTTCCAAGGCTAAGATTGCAAATTCAATAAACCCAGCATCTGCATGCACGGCACTGCCGTGCCCATTGACCTTACAAGTAACCAACGTGGTTTAATTCACGATCCTTTATTTAATTTGCGATCCCTATTTAATGTGAGGCACGATCGAGCCTTGAGGAATGTCATATCCACCCGCATCGCTAACCAGACTGGCGTTGAAAGGCAAGCGAATCACAAACTGGCTCCCCTGTCCTTCGCACGATTTTACCTCGACGGTGCCAGAGTGAAGCCCAGCTAGGCGGCGAGTCAACGCTAACCCCAGCCCAGTGCCTTCATGACGGCGAGAGAGCGAGCCATCGATCTGCTGAAACGGCTTGAACAAAAGATGCTGCTTATCTTCAGGAATGCCGATGCCTCGATCCCAAACGGTCATCTGCACCTCTTCAGCTTGCATTTTGATGTCTAGCCCAATTTCGCTCTCTTCTTCTGAAAATTTAATGGCGTTTGCCAGCAAATTCAACAGCATTTGACGGATTCGTAGCTCGTCAGCCATCAAGTAAGGCAAGTGGGGCTGCACGGTGTAATGAATTTTGATTTTGCGGGCTTTAGCTTGCTCACTCACTAGAGCTAACGTGTCTTCACATAGATCGTTGACGACGATCGGGCTAATCTCTAGCCGCATCTGTCCTGCTTCAACTTTTGACAGATCTAACACGTCGTTAATCAAACTCAGCAAATGCTGTCCGCTTTTGTGAATTTGCTGAGTATAGAGTTGCTGCTTAGGATTTAATAGCCCAAAGATTTGCTGCTTTAGAATGGAGGAAAATCCTAAAATCGAGGTGAGCGGCGTTCGCAACTCGTGAGACATATTAGCTAAAAATTCTGATTTCAAACGGCTTGCACGTTCTAGCTCGATATTTTTGGAAGCTAACTCTGCTTCGATTTGCTTTTGCTGAGTGATATCTCGCGTGATAAACGAGACCGCTATGGGATGATTCTTTTCGTCATAAATCGGCCCAACCGAGACGAGTGCCGGAAACCGCTCTCCATTGCGACGGCTGCAAATCACTTCTCCGCTCCAGCCGCCTGCGATCGCTTGCTGAACGAGCCACTGAGTTTGTCGCCGCTCTGGGTAAAAGATCTCGGCACTTTTGCCTTGCAAAACCCCCGATCGCCAGCTAAAAATTCGACCAGCCGCCGGGTTAGCGTAGAGAACTTCGCCTCTCAAATCAGTAATCACCGCAGCATCATAAGCAGATTCCACCGCTCTCGAAAACATCTGTAACTGCTTTTCGATGCGTTTGCGCTCACTGATATCGCGCCCAATGCCCATGCCGCCGACGAGTTCGCCCTTTCGATATAGCAGTTTGCCATTGACTTCTAAGTGAATTTCTGGACCCGTGCGGGGTTGCAGCACAAAATCAAAATCTCTAAGCTCTCCAGTTTTGATCAGATTGTTGAATGCTTTTGCCGTTCTGGCTCGATAAGCAGGGGCTACAAAATCTAAGCAAGAATGTCCTAAAATCTCATCTTCGTGGCACCCTAGGAGTTTTTGCCCATAAGAATTAATGTAGGTCATGGCCCCTGCTAAATCTACGGTATATACCATGTCGTTGGCGGTTTCTACATACGCCCGAAAAAGCTCTTCTGACTGACTTAAACTAATTTCTACAGTGCCAATGCGGAGAAATTGATCTTGAAGCAGACTGTCTTGTTTCAACATCGTAACCAGTTAATTTAAGTAATTGAAAGAAGCGGTAGAAACACATTTATAGGGAGAGGCACTGACTTGAGCCTATCAGTTTTATTCGTTGCCTTGAGCCTGACTTAACTATAAAGTTTCTACCAGGTTTGCTGAGAAAGAAGCCGGGATTTTACGGATTCTTTCTCAGTAGATTCAACGGATCTCGCAGTTTATACCCAGTGTTTATACTCGTACTCAGTAGTAAGTAGCTAGGTGAAATTAAATAGAACGTCCTCCTCGCGAAGCGGGGCGAATCTGGCAATTCATGTCACTATTTAGCAATGCCGTTTTTGTTTTAACGATCGCGCTAGCTTTCTACGGGTTGGCTTGACGCAATCTCTTTTGCTTTCTGTTCTGGCTTTTCTGCAATTGTGTTGGGTTGGGAGATCGCGGCATGATCGGCGGGCGTGACAATCACCGGAGTGGGCGATCGCAACGCCACTAGCGCACTCTTAACCACAACCGCAGTCGGCACCGCAATCACAACGCCCAACAGCCCACCCACTCGCGCCCCGGTTAAAATCGCCAAGAACACCCAGACTGGGTTTAAGCCCGTCACACTGCCAATCACTCTAGGGGCAATCAGGTTTTCTACAATCTGCTGCACGATTAGAGCAGCAATCAACACTTCAACGCCGACCCCAATATCTCGCAGTGCTACTAGGAGTGTGACGATCGCAATGCCTACTGAGCCACCAAACGGCACCAGCGCCATCGTGCCGATCGTCAGCCCAAACAGCAACCCAAACGGCACTCGCATCACTAGAAAAATGATCGTTAGCGTCGAACCCATCAACGTGGCTGAGATCAGTTGTCCAAAGAAAAAATTCTGAAAGCTGAGGCGCAGGGTTTGCGAAAAGGGTTGACGAATCGAAGTCGGCAACCATTCGATCAGGCTTTGCCAGAGTCGATCGCTATGCTGCAATAAATAAAACGTCAGCACCAGCGTCAGCAGAAGATCTAGCAGGCTCGTCACCGTGAACACCGCTAGATTCAAGACTTCTCCGGTGATGCCCTGAAGCGAACTTTTGAGCCGATCGGTGATCTGTTCTGCCAAAATATCCAAATTGATCGGAAACCCGGCACTCTCAATTTGATCATTCAGCAAAAATAACTGGCGCTGTCCTGAATCAAACCATTCAGGCAATCGGAGGACGAGTTGCTGTGCCTGCTCGATCGCCAGGGGCACCAGCGTCACGCCCAACCCCAAAAAGATCGAGAGCGTGAAGAGGAAGACGACGATCGCGGCTCGTCCACGCGTTGCACCATGAGCCTGCATAAAGCTCACAGGGTAATTAAGGAGAAACGTCAGCAGGGAGGCAGCAATTAAAATCACCAGCAGCGAGTGAAAATAGTCGAAGATCGACGAGATCGCCCAGGCGTTTAAAACTAACAGAGGTGCCACGAGTGCGATCGTCACCGCACGAGCGACCGGGGTCATTAAATTCCACCAGTTAAGCACTTTGTTGCTTTTGTGCATATTGCAGCTAAAAATAACAGGAACTGCCCGAAAATCACGAGAGCCTCATACATTATCTCTTGCTGACTGCATCTAGTTCATCTTCCTTAATTGCGATTCTTCATGAACGAACTTGATTCTCTTGAAAATCAGGACATCCAACACCTGAAGCTATTTCTCTATTTGCTGCCTGTGTTTGGCTTTTTTCCGGCACTGTGGACGTTATATCGAAATAAGGGCACCCGACCAGAACGATCGTTAAGTCGTTTAGTGATTAAGCTGGCATTGGGCTGGCTAGTCGCCTATTTTTTATTGGGGGCAGGCGCGACGACTTCTGAATCGCTGCAAATTCCTCTGCTATTGACGAGTAGCCTCCTAACTTCAGGCTATTTCTTGGTGAATTTGTGGATGATGGTGCAGTTGTGGCGACGCAAAGCGATCGAGCTACCGCTATTAGGACGGGTGGGACGGTTGCCTTGAAGCGGAAAGTTTATTTTTTCCGAGTGCTTGGCGGAGATGTTTCATTTCTAAAGTTGCAGAATCTGCGGCGGCAAAAAAGGCAGCAGAACGGGCGATCGTACCAATTTCTCCGCCTGTTAAAGAAAATTTGGCTAACTCATTCCAATCGATATCACTTAAGGGAGCTTGAGGCGGAAAGGCTTGCTGCCATAACTTTAATCGAGCTGCCCGATCGGGCATTGGAAATTGCAGCGTTTGCTGAATCTGCGACCGCAACCTCTGTCCAATGATGGGAAGCCGTCGCACACTCAACAAAGTGAGACTGCGGCTCGATCGTCGTGCGGCTAAAAATTGGTGAAATTGATTCATAGGAGAAGTTCTGCTCAACCCAATCTCAGCCGACTTGATGAGTAGAACCGTTGGGGCTTGTCTGACGATCGTACCCATCAGATCAGCTTGCTCTAAAGGAGTTAGTTTCGCAAGATCGATCTGCATTAATGGAGTGTTGAGCGCTTGAGCGATCGCGCTAGCAGCACTCAGTTTGCCCGTTCCAACCGCGCCGACCATCAATGCCACAATCCCAGGAAGTCGCCCAGTGTCTAAATTCTGAAACCCCCACTCTTCATCCACTTGAACACAAAACTGAATCTGATGACAAAGGTGCTTAAGGTCAGTCAGCAAACTCTCAGGCAGCACCAAGGTTGAGAAAGATGCAGACTCAGAATGATGAGGTTGAGGGGTGCGAACTGAATCACTTAGTAGCAGATCGACCAGCCGATCACAGAGTTTGATCGAGCGATTCAGTAATGGTGTAGTCGGTGAAAGTAACTTAATCAGTTGATGTTGAATTAGCGGACTCGATGCTGTGAGACTCGATCGAGCGGCTCTCCACTCGATATCGGTTCGACAAAACAGCCGCAGCGCTAAATCAACATTGGGCAGATCAGAGCGCTCAGATTCTTTGCCCTGCAAATATCCATAGAGTTGGGCATAGCGGCGATGCACTTCGGGCGCAAGTCCCATCAAGATCAAGTTCTTCTCGAAGGGACTGAGGCTCAAGCGATCGCACAAAGCAGGCAAAGCGAGTTCGATTCCCTGCTGCTGGCTGGAGCGAATTCTCGCCTCAATCTGCTGATGATAATTGCCCTTCGCTTCCGACGGGTTAGATTTTCGCCGCTCTACCGGAGAATCGTGCGCGATCTGTCCTTCCAAGCTGACGATTCCTTTCCACCAGTGGCTAGTCGCACGATCGGCGGCGGTTTTGGCAACGCGATCGATTTCCCTGGTTTCTTTGCGCTGCCTCGCTACTGCGGTTAACAGCAGTCGTTCTAGCCAGTTAAGCTCAACTTTTAGATAAGTCCAATTGTCTGGAAAGGGTTCGGCTTGCATATCCCGCTATTCTTTCCCCAATTCGCGAATAAATTCGAGTGGCAAGCCGTCGGCATCAGCGATAAACGTGACTTCATAGACGCGATCGCCGATCATCTGCTGAGTTGGCTCTAAAAGTATCTTTAAGGGCGAATCAGAAAAGCGCTGTTTCAACTCGTCTAACCAGCGAGGTAAATTGTCGGTGGCTTGAGTCAAATCAAACGACAAATGATAATAACCTACATAATGCTCATCCCCAAACGCATCGGCAGCCGGGTGCGGCTCAGGAATTTGCACCAGCTCAATGCGCCCGCCTAGCCCCGCCATCCAGCAAGCCAGCGTGTAGCCCGTTGTAAATCGCTCTTCGACCGTAAAGCCAAGCTGCTCATAAAAAGCGATCGCCCGAAAAATATCAGCAGTCCGAATCGAAGCGTGATGCATAAAAGGCAGGTTCCAGGTTTCAGTCTGACCCTTCTTTACTCAAACAATCGAAAATAAGGATACCTAACGGGCGCTCCGGGTTCTTTCTCTAAATCGAAGTTAATCACATCCCAGCAAGGCTCGTCTTTAGGATCAGGGCTAAACTCAACGGTTAAACCATAGAGTCGCGGTTTAGGAGAGTCGCTCTGACCCCGCCAAGGAGTGCTGCGCTCAAGATAAGTGCTGATTAGATCTTGATAGCGCTGGGCGATGATCACTTTTGTGGCTCGATAACCTTGGGTATAAAGCCGATCGAGCGCCTCGTGAATCTCAAACCGAATGCCATCTGGGTGAGTATGCTGACGATACCACTCGTCTTTCCACAGTCGCCAGTGTCGTCCAGATTGCAGGTGAATTAGCTCACTCGTTTTGGGATCAGCTTCAAAGGCACCATGACGCTGGCACAGATAAGTGTCTGTCAAAGTCAATGCTTGAATCGTCTGACGGCAGTGAGGGCACTGAATCTCTGGACCAAAAATTGGGTATTGAAAGCCTGGGCTGGTCATGAATTGCTAGCGTTCATGTAAGGGGGCGCGTCATCGTGAAACTATTATAACTAGGGAAGTTTCCCACCCTCTAGAGCAATTCGGTGTAACTGTGACTCACTTTGATGAATCTTTCCTATCAGCCTCTCCCTCTTACTGGTCGCCGCCCGATCTCTCTCAAGCAGCATTTATTGCCCCCAACGCAACAGTTATGGGCTGGGTAGAGGTGGCACCAGGAGCCAGCATTTGGTATGGCGCGATCGTCCGGGCAGATATAGAACGAATTTTAATTGGAGCTTTCACGAATATTCAGGATGGGGCAATTCTACACGGAGATCCTGGCAAACCCACCATTCTTGAGGATTATGTGACGATCGGACATCGGGCCGTGATTCACAGTGCCCATATTGAGCGAGGCTGTCTGGTTGGAATTGGCGCGATCGTGCTGGATGGAGTGCGCGTTGGGGCAGGCAGCATCATTGGGGCAGGCTCGGTGGTGACAAAAGACGTGGCGGCACGATCGCTAGTGGTTGGCGTTCCGGCTAAACCCCTGCGTGACTTGTCAGAGACTGAAGTCAGTGATCTGATCAAACACGCTCAACATTACGAAAAGTTAGCACTTGTCCACGCTGGAAGGGGCACTGATCCCGGCTTTGACGTGCAGCATCCGCCAAGCTGAGAAAACTGCTTTGAAAACGTGCCCAAATAAGATAAAAATGAGAGTAAGAATTCTAAAAAGTTTTTGAAGAGAGAACACTGGTATGGATTTTGATTTTCGCATATTGATCGTTTTGCTTCCGATCCTAGCCGCCGGGGGTTGGGCAATTTCTCGGATTGCTCCAGTCGCAGTCAAGCAAATCCAAGCCTTCTTAGCAAAGTAGTTAAGCTTGGCTCCGTCCTGATTTGAATTCGATTCCTGATTATCACAAGGCCGATGCTTCTGATTGCTAGAACCATCGGCTTTGCCATTAGACAGGACTTACGCATTTTCCAAAACCTCGGAGGTTTTAACCAAGGCGACAGAGTGGCTTAAACCTCGGAGGTTTGCGTAAGTTTTATTAGAGATGATTTTTCGGTTCCATCCTTCTAAAATGAGTAGGCTCAACCCTAGAGAACAAACGAGGTATAGGCTCCGATGCTAGACGAACAGGCTAAAAAAACGATGTTGCGGAAAATTCCTCACGGGCTGTATGTCTGTGGGGTTAAAGACGGAGAAGAAGTCAATGGCTTTACGGCGAGTTGGGTGATGCAGGGGTCTTTTACGCCTCCGCTCGTGATCAACTGCGTTAAGCAAGACTCAAAATCTCATGCCATGATCCACTCTAGTGGCGTGTTTGCCCTTAGCCTTTTAGAAGATGGGCAAAAAGACATGGCACAGAAATTTTTTAAGCCTCAGCGGCGCGTTGGCAATAAATTTGAGGAGATCGAGTTTTATCTGGGCGAAACAGGTTGCCCCATTATTTCCGACTCGCTGGGCTATGTTGAGTGTCAGGTAGTCGGCAGGGTAGACAAAGGCGACCACACCGTTTTTGTGGGTGAAGTGATTGCGGCCGGAGTGCATCGCGAGGGCAACCCTCTCCTACTCGAAACCACAGGCTGGCAATACGGCGGTTAACTCTAAGTTCAGCATTTTATCTAAAAAAGAAGGGGTGTCCACTTTCATAGAAGTTGAGCCGCCCAAATCCTAAAAATTGCCCGTGGGTTTTCTCACCGGGAGGAAATGCTGTGACCCCAAACAAATAAACGCCGCCGTAGAGAGGATTACGATCGGGAGACAGCGCGATCGTCACGATCTTTCCAGGTGGCAGAGGCGGATTGAAGTTAACCGTCACCGTGCGCGATTTACGATCGGTTGTGATCTCTCCGAGTGGCAATTTTGTGCCGAGTCGCTGGCGGGTGCCCTCAAACGCCTCAATTTCTTTGGGCGAAAATCTTACAGTGTCGGTGCCCTCGTCTTGCATGATCGTCACCCGCTGCAAGGGTTCTCCAGCATTTTCTAAGTGGTTGAGGGTGAAATAGTAAGTCACCGACCAAGCATTGACAGAATTGTTAGTGCTGGAGGCTCCCACAAATCGGGGAGGCGCAATGAAAAATACAGTTCCGTCTGAGAGTTGTACCGCTTGAGTGGGTGAGTGAGGCGTGGCGATCGCGCCCACTACAGCGAGAGAGACAGCTCCTATAGACAGCGCAAAACGACGAATCATCATCAGAAATAGTTTTGGTTAAATTAAAAGCAGCGAATCGTTAGGGCAGATTAGGTTCAGTTTAATCGATTCATTATCTAGCTTGCTTTGTGTTGTTATTTAAGCGATCGTTAACTTCTATTAAATTCAGTCTTTATCTATTAAAAGTGACCCCACTTCTAGAGAGCGGTGCTAAAGTTTATATAGACACAAAGAGATGCAGTATCTTCACTCTCTTAAATCTTTTGCTTTTGGGTCTGTGTCTCCTGCCCAAAGCGCCTGCAATTCCCGAAAAGTACGTTTTAGCTCGCAACTAGTCTAGTCGTAGTGTTGTTGAAAAAGGAGGAATAGCTCTAGTTTCATGCCTACGGAATTGTAGTCACTGTCCCCTTATAAAACCTTCGTTTGTTTATAATCTTTCTTCAATGAACCTGACACGTTTCCGTCAGGTTCATTGCCCTTTTAAAGGTAGTTTTGTACGATCGCCCTCACTCTAGGGAGAGGGAACTAAAGACTCTAACTCCCTTCTTCTCCTTAGAAAGGTTAGGGATAAGGCAGAAGACACCTACAAATTTGACAGGTTATTGATCCACGTAGTTCGACGAGTTTTTTCGCTTCGTTGTCAGCGGCTTTTGCCCCCTAAATCCCTCATTTTGGGGGACTTTGAACCGGAATTTTTGGCTTGAAGTCCCCCAAAATTGGGGGATTTAGGTAGCTCTCCCGAATTCACAACCGGAGCAACCCCCTTCTATCTAACTGACGTTGATCCAGATCCTGAGTAGATCAAGGGGTAGTTAACGTTAGGAGTGCAGAGACGAATTTTACCAGTCTGAAGACTGCTTTTTGTCTGAAAGCTCACCTTCGTAAGGCTGAACCCCAGTTTCAGGGTAGGAATCATCATTAAGCCCAAAAATGCGAGTTAAGGCTCCAGAGACGTAACCAATCACATCTTTAATCACTTTGGGAAGGTTCATAAAATTCACCTCTAAGCTAGGTAGATTGTGTGGGAGAGCAGCCTATCGATGTAGCGGGCTGATAGCACTCTTCAGTTGATAATAAGATTATGCACAACCTGATTTAGTTTGGGTAGCAAAAGACTTAATTGTTTAGATGATCTTCAGAGTTCTCGATAATTCTAGCTTTCCTGTAAGTAGGCCGAATTAAACTTACGAAGTAAGGATTAAATCTTCTTTAGTCTCGTCGCAACTCTTCTGGAATGCCGATCGCAGAAAGCCCCGCGATCGCTCTTAAACTTTGACCCCTTAACAACTCAATAAAACTTAGCGGACGTTTCTCAAATTGAGCCACCGACTCGATTGCAGATAGCAAATACCCGGCTGCATCCGTTTCGCTATAGCCTCGCCGTTGAGCCACCTGAAGCGCACGCTCATCTGCATCGAGTTCGAGGCTAGTGCTGTGGTTGTTGCGCCAAATTTGAGTGGCCGCGATCGCGCTCAAGGCACTCGCTAGCGCAACGCCCACAAAATCTTGCTGAAAAAGCTCTATGCCCGTTCCTACTACGCCTGCTGCGACGAGTCCAAAATTTAGGTTGGGCTGAAACCATTTGACAGCCCCTAGCCAGCTAACCGTGCGTAAGATCAGCAAATCTCGCTGGGTTCTGGGTAGGCGACTCCAAAGGTCAAAGTTGATATAGATGGGGCGATCGCGCATCCACGGCATCGGAAATGGGGCATCAATCACCCACCGTTGCTCTGGCTTGCTCACAAGCTTAGTAGCCATGCGCCCAGAGGCTGGCATCACATCTAACAAGCGGCGAATTTCTGGCTCTGGGTTCATCATTCCCTGATTTTAAGGCAACCGGGAATCGATCGCGGATAATCGGTTGACCCATTACCGCGATCGATCGCCCTGTTCTTACAGACCCAAAGACAGCAAGTCTGGTGAAACCGAGTTGATCAAAATAAACACGGTGAGCACAAGACTCGTAAACAACACGGCTAACACAGCAGCGTTAGAAAAATATTTCAAGAGAGCAGATGGCATATTGAAACCTCCTAGAGATATAACGCTTTAGTTTGAACTTTAGATTTTGAGGCTAAGAATGATTTGAGACTCAAAATCTACTCACTCTCAAGTGCTAACGGGGCGAAACAGGAATTTTAGAATCATCCTCTTGGATTTCACCTGTGAGTATTTGCTTGACGAATGTCAAAGGCCAAAACAGGGCAGCAATGAAGCTTTGAATCGCAACAGGCACATCGATTTGAACTTCTTTATATTCATTGGTGCCATTCTTATGCACGGTTTGCAGATAGTTGCGGCCTGCCCAGCCTAACCAGCCAGCCAAATATAAGAACAGTAAGCCAGGAATAATAAACTCGCCTGCATGGTTAAGACGACCGTCTGTGATCAGATGTGGCAATCCATCATCTTTGCCGCACAGCAACCCAGAATCTGCATATTTTTGAAACCGATCGGCCGCCGTTGCGCTGACAGAATCTTTAGCGCGTTGAGCAAACATCTCAGAATCACGACAAGGAACGAGCAAACCAGACACGTCTGATTCAGCCGAGGCAGACGGAGCAACCCCAACCCAAAGGGCAAAGACCAAAATTAAAGCAAACAACTGTCGCATAGAATTGTTTCCCCTTAAATAAGAAGAGTGAGCGATGTAAAAAGACGAGACTTTTGTAGGACTGAATTCTCTAACCTGTGCAGCGTTCTAATGGTGATTAGAGATGCTCAGACAGAGTTTAAGCTACTGTTGAATAGCCCATTCCTTCAAAAAATTACCAGCAAATGGCAACGGTTTTAGCAATTGAAACAAGTTGTGACGAAACGGCGGTGGCGATCGTTAAAAATCGTCATGTGATCAGCAGCATTGTCTCATCTCAGATTGCCATTCATCGTCAATATGGCGGCGTGGTGCCGGAGGTCGCATCTCGTCAGCACGTCGAAATTGTCAATCAAGCGATCGCGCAATCGCTCACAGAATCGGGACTTGGTTGGTCAGACATTGACGCGATCGCAGCCACCTGTGCGCCGGGATTAGTCGGTGCGCTCTTGGTCGGGTTGACGGCTGCCAAAACGCTGGCACTGGTTCACCAAAAACCTTTGATTGGCGTTCATCATTTAGAGGGACACATCTACGCCTCTTATTTGACTGATCCGACTTTAGAGCCGCCTTTTCTCTGTTTATTGGTGTCGGGCGGACACACCAGCCTGATTTACGTCAAAGAGTGCGGTGTATACGAGATTTTGGGACAAACTCGCGATGATGCAGCAGGAGAAGCTTTTGATAAAGTGGCCCGATTGCTGAATTTAGGCTATCCGGGAGGCCCAATTCTCGATCGTCTCGCTACCGAAGGCAATCCCAAAGCCTTTCCGCTCCCAGAAGGAAAAGTTTCAAAGCCAGAAGGTGGATTTCATCGCTATGACTCTAGCTTTAGTGGCTTAAAGACGGCTGTTTTGCGACTAACCCAAACGCTTCAGCAATCAGGTCAACCGTTACCTGTGAATGACATCGCCGCCAGTTTTCAGGCAACCGTTGCAAAAGCGCTAACCAGACGAGCGATCGCCTGTGCTTTAGATTATGGACTGAACACGATCGTGGTCGGCGGTGGCGTGGCGGCAAATAGTGGGTTACGGCAACACCTACAAGATGTAGCCAGCCAGCACAATCTACGAGTGCTGTTTCCCCCAATGAAATTTTGCACCGACAATGCGGCAATGATTGGCTGCGCGGCAGCAGAACATTTTGAGAAAGGACATCGCTCACCGCTGACTTTGGGCGCACAGTCACGATTGCCTGTGTCGGATGTGATGAAGCTCTATGGGTCTAACGCTAATTCCCACTCTGCTGACTGACTATTCCAAATAGGTTGGGCGGTTTCTCCGACAATATAAGGGCCCCAATAACGCTGTGACCCATCTTGAGCAAAGGCAACCACAACATCGCCTTTTTTGAGCCTAACGGTACGATCGGGCAGAGACACCAATAATCCCTTTTCGCTGCCTTCACTAGGTGAAAAATCCCAGTGAACCGGAGAGCCAAACCCCGCAGGAGCGGTCTCGCCCGATTTTGTATTGGTCGTTTTAGGTTGACGAGAGAGTAAGGCAACTCGGAGGGGATGACTCGATCGATTACTCACCCGCAAGGTGCCTTGATGGGCGGCGGTCATAGCAGGATCAGGCTTATCGATGGGTGAAGCAGTGCTGGAAGTTTGCCCAGAGGGTCTTGTCTCAAAGGCTTTCTGCTCGCTTGCTTGAGAAGGATCGGTCTTGATAATTGGAATTGAGTCGGGTTCTGTGACTCCGACTTCGATTTGAAATCGCCTCGACACTAGCCATCCACCGACTAGCAAGACAGCCATCGCTAACGCAATTTTGATCGCAGGGTTCCCTCTTGTCTTCATTTCGTTCATCCACCCCGCAGCCTCTTCTTCTACTCTAGTAATAGCAATCTCCAGCCCCGATCGGGGAGAATTTTTTCGATCGCTTGACCTTTACCCCTCCCCTTTTTTGATGCAAAATACTCGCCTCAATGGTCTGCTAGGAGCTGTGACTGATCAAATCGGTCAATTGTTTCAAAATCCGTGGCGGCGAACCTCGCTGTTGTTGATTAGTCTGCTCTTTGGTTTTTATGTAGGCACCGCGATCTCAACCACCGCAGGGCAGATGGCACAGTTGGACATTGTGGCGGCAGCTATTCTAGTGGTGTTGACCGAGGTGATTAGCCGGGTAGTTTATAGTCGCAGCGATCGAGTCCGGCGATCGCTGCCCGCAGAACTGATCAACACCCTCAAAATCGGCATGACCTACAGCTTATTTATCGATGCGTTTAAGTTGGGAAGCTGAATGCGCTCAAGAGCCAACTGATCACTTTCTAAACTGATAGGATTCGGTTTTTGCGCCCCAAACTTGTTTGCCGTCAGCCCCATAGCCGCGATCCCAGGTGTCCATTCCTACTGAGTGAAGCGTGATTTGATTAGTGATTCTCACGGCTCCTCTGACGTTAGCGGGGCAGCCATCGATCGGCGTTCTTCCGGCATAATCGTTGCCCGATCGTTTGAGAAAAACATTGCAAACGGGCTTGCCGAGGTCACTCAATTTAACCACACGGGCGGCTTCTGGCTGATTGCACAACCCAATCCATGCCTTTGGGTTGGCGGGGCGAAAAGAGCGCGATCGAATCGTCTGACTATAGGCGCTGGGAGAGATTTGCAGAAACCGTTGGCGATAGGGGCTGGCTAACTTTGCTGAAAGCGCTTGTTCTTGATAAAGATAAACCGTGTTGGCTTCTGGCGACGCATCGCTCAAGCTGATCTTGCAGGTCGTCATTCTGACATTTGGAGCTTTGGAGTTTGCGGCGGCTTGAGCAGAAGTATCCATCACCCCTGACAATCGGTTCACCACATCATTGACTTGCTCGATCGATTGCCCTGGATCGGCTGCCAAAACTGGCACGGCAACGGCGAGAAGACAGAGACTCAATAATAGTTTGAAGTCATTCATTTAGAATTTTTGAGATGCGATCGCCTCATAAGCCTTCTTAATAGATTAGAGACCCTCACCTCGATTAGCAAGCGTTTAAGATAATCAATGAACACACTGCTATTAGCCGAGCTTTGAGAATTGGAGACGAGACTATGGAGATCAACTGTGCCGAAGCTTGCAAAAACGGCTGCGTTTTGGGAGACAAATGTCCCAATCTAGAATATAAAGATCAGACATCCAAGTTCATTCAAGAAACGTCGCTCGATCAGATGATCGCGATCGCAGAAGAAGCCGCCCGCAAAAAAATGACGGCTCCTCCACAGTGGATATTGCCCGAAGATTAGACAAAGACAAACTCAAACAATGGCACCTCTCCTGCGGGAGAGGGAACAAGATTTCTAGCTTCCCTCTCCTGCACGTAGTTGTTAACAGTCACTTTGTTGAAGGACGATCGCTGAAACGATGCCAAATTTTCACCAATCCATCAATTAGGAATAATTGGAAATTCGACCAAAACCTCGGAGGTTTAAGCCACTCTGTCGGTCCCGATGCTTGATTTTTGGTTAAAACCTCCGAGGTTTGCGTAAGTCCTACTTATGCGTAAAACAACCGCGATCGACTGCAAAAAATAGTGTGACAGTTTCTCACTCTCAAGAAGCGTTCGATCGCACTATCGAACATTAGTCGAACTAGCAACAGTCGCGATCGGCACGCCTCGAAAGGGAACCGTTTCAGGAATCTGCAAGTCAACCCGGTTTAACCCGGCTGGAACTCGCAGCATCACCATCACATCAACCGACTCACCCGGGCGCAAACTGTAGAGCGAAAGCGCGTTGCCACTAGGCGTGCGGAAGTTGAGGGCTGGATATCGCATATTGGTTCGAGAATTAATGGCAGCGGTTTGAGCGAGATCAATATCGCTGCCGCGCAGTTTCTCACGCAGCCGCTGAACGCGCAGTTTCAAATTTACAACATTTGAATCACTGGCTCCGTTGACCCGATCGGCAGACAGCAGCTCAATCCGTCCATCTCCGTTATAAACAGGTTGGACAAAACGACCCGGCTCAATGCGTTGCGCGATCGGCAGCAAATTGCCTAGAAGGGCAAACGATCGGATACTCTTTTGAGACGCAGAATTAGCAGCGATCGGACGGTTAGCGGCTTGCAGAATTGCCTCAACATCTCGGTGGGTTCTCACAGCTTGAACCACTGCAATGCTGCTGAAAAGAAATGCCACGATCGAGAGCAGCAAGGCTAGCCCAGCCGCCGTATCGGTTGCTAAGTTGCTGCCCCCAACTCCTTCACTAGGCTTGGGACGAGTGACATTAGGACTAATATTAGGGCGAGGTGAACGCTGATCGATATCTTGCTCTTGAAATTTGGGTCGCTCAAGGTTACGTTCTTGTACCATGATATTTACCCCGAAGTGTGCGATTTGTTCAAGCTTATAAGAAGAATTAACTTTTTTGCTCCTTCCTAAAGGAGTGACTTCTAATTGGCTTTTTCATTCATTTGTCATAGGCAATTTAGGACGTTTTGATAGCCGATTTGACGAAACGATCGCGTTCTCAAGAACCTACTATTTAAACCAAAAAAGGGCGCTGTAATTGCGCCCCTTCAGAGTTTTGTAGAGCTTTTACACCGAGGCTTGCTGACGTTGGTAGAGCGACCAATATAGTCCTTTCGATCGCAGCAACTCGTCATGAGTGCCTTTCTCAGCGATTACGCCTTTCTCCATTACCAGAATTAGATCAGCGCGTTTGAGCGGTGCAAATCGGTGAGCGATCAGAAACACGGTTTTGCTTTCGGCAAGTTTTTGCAGGTTTTGCAGAACTTGCTGCTCGGTTTCACTGTCTAGAGCACTCGTCGCTTCGTCTAAAACCAGCATCGGGGCATCTGAGAGAAATAATCTGGCTAAAGCCACTCGCTGCCGTTGTCCTCCTGATAGGGCAGTGCCTCGCTCACCAACACTTGTCTCATAGCCTTGCGGAAGTTCGCTCACAAAGTCATGGGCGACGGCTAGCCGCGCCGCTTCGACCACCTGCTCTGCGGTCACATCGGGGCGACCTAAGCTAATATTTTCTAAAACGCTACCGTTAAAGAGAAAGTCTTCTTGCAGCACGACCGCCATTTGGCTGCGAAGTGAATGCAGATCGGCGCTCTTAATATCAAAGCCATCAATCAAGATCCGACCTGATTCGGGCTGATAAAGTCGCTGCAACAGCTTAGATAGCGTGCTTTTACCAGAACCACTGCGCCCAACTACGCCGATCAGCATTCCCGGTTCTGAGGTGAACGAGATGCCTTTTAGCACAGGCTCTTGCTGAGGGTTGTAGCGGAAAAAGACTTGATCAAACGTCGTTTGACCTTTGAGCGGCGGCAGCACCAAACCTGATCCGGGTTCTGCTTCAGGGGCGACGTTGAGAATGTCACCAATGCGATCGACCGACAGCAACACCTGCTGCAAGTTTTGCCAAAGCTGCACGAGGCGAAGCAACGGCCCCGTGACCCTTCCCGATAGCATTTGAAACGCAACCAACTGACCCACGGTTAATTTCTGTTCGATCACCAAGTGGGCACCAAACCATAAAATCAGCAGATATGAAAGGTTGGTGAGAAAGTCACCCAGATTTTGGCTGATGTTGGAGGTTGTAGACGCTTTAAAACTGGTGCGAATATAGCGGGCGAATAAACCTTCCCAGCGATCGCGCGATGCCTTTTCTGCCGAGTGCGCCTTAACCGAGTGAATGCCCGTAATCGTCTCGACTAAGAAAGACTGACTGTCGGCACTGCGGTTAAACGTCTCGTTGAGCCAGTTCCGCAAAATCGGAGTGGTGGTCAGTGTCAGCGCTGCATACAACGGCAATACGGACAACGCAATCCCGGTAAGCGGAACGCTGTAGAAGAACATTAACGCTAGATAAACTACGGCGAAAAAGCTATCTAGAATCACTGTCAGAGCAGTTCCAGTTAAAAACTGGCGAATCGTCTCCAATTCCTGCACTCGTGCGACGGTATCGCCCACTCGTCGCGCCTCAAAGTAAGACAGAGGCAACCGCATCAAGTGACGAAAAAGCTGCGCCGACAGACTCAAATCCAGTCGTCGCGCCGTGTGGGTGAAGATAAATAGACGCAGAATTCCGAGAACCGCTTCAAAAACTGCCACCGAGAGCAGCGCGATCGCCATTACATCCAGCGTTGGGATGCTGCCCTGCACCATCACCTTATCAATGACTACCTGAGTAATCAAAGGAGTAGCTAATCCCAAAAGCTGCAAAGTAAATGACGCGAATAGCACTTCGCCCAGCAGACCTTTGTATCGCCAAATCGCAGGTAGAAACCAGCTTAAGTTAAACCGTTCCTGTTTTTGAATCGGCTCGATTTGCCAGAGTTGCCCATCCCAGCGCTGTTGGACGGTCGATCGGTGAATCGCCTCACAGTTCATCGTCGGATTGATCGGATCAGCGATGATCAAGCGATCGCCCCGCACCCCATACGCCACGACCCAATGTGGCTCCACTTGAAAAGAAACTGCACCCTGTCCCTCGCCTGCCTCCTGCTCTCTACCCCACAGCATCATTGCCGGAAAATTGAGCAGTCGCAAACTCTGCCAGTTGGTTTCAATGCGCCGAAGCTGTAGCCCCAATTTCTCTGCTGCATCAACGACGTTTGTGGGGCGCTGCCCGCGAAGCTGACGCTGCACCCAATCCATCTGAGCCGGATTTTGTAAATGATTAGACACCATCGTCAGACAGGCGGCTGCCGTATTCATTCCGGCTACAAACGGAAAACCATTCACCGACTGAGCAGAGTGGTCACTTTCTGGCTGATAGCGGCGGCGCTGAATGGCCCAAAAGCGATCGATCTCCACTGAAGACAGCGATGACCAGTTACTTGCCGTCCACTGCACAATTTGCACATCGTTGCTGGCGGCTCGTGCCTTCCAACCCGGCAGTTCTAGCAGGTCGCCCACCCACTCACCGGGCTTTAGCAACAGCGATCGCCCGTCATCGGCGACCAGACGCACCTTGCCCGCTAAAACAATCAGTTGCACATCGGGCGTTTCTTCTGACCAGAGTAACGCTCCAAGCTTACAGCGACGGATTTCGGCTTTAGTCTTAAATTGAATCTGCTGTTCTGGGCTGAGAAACGACAGGGGCGGTGACTCCCAGGGCAGATTTGCAGCAACGTCATTAGTAATCATGGGGCTTTTGCATTAAGGCTAAATGGGGGGTTAAAGGCGATTCTCAAAATTTACTCTACCTGAAGCTTGACGGTCATTTTTTGGATTTTTTCTGCTAGCCAGCGCTCAAATAATTCAGTTTGCAAAGTTTGTCGTAATTGCTGATTATCAAGCGTTGCCGGAATCACTTGCTCGACTCTAAACAATGCCCAACGCTGCTCAACCTCGATCGGCCCAACCAGATCACCCGGTTCGGCAGAATCGATCGCCGCCCTAATCTGATCGGGCATCGTGCCACGACTCACCGGGCCCATCATGCCATTGGAGATGCGATCGTCGGCGATCGAGTGTTCTTGAGCGAGTTCTTCAAAACTCGTCCCTTCTTGAATCTGAATCTTTAGCTCATCGGCAAGTTCTTGATTTTCGACGATGATGCGAGAGAGGACGACGCGATCGAGAAACACCTTACGCTCAATAAAATATTCTTGCAGCTTTGCGTCTGCAATCACACTCTTGAGCTTTTCAACTTTAAAGTTTGAGTTAATTTGACTATGGAAGGTCGAATAATCTGACCCGTTGCGATTGAGCCATTCTTGAAAAACCTTCGGGTCGGTCAACTGCTGCTGAAGGCGGAAATCAATCACCGCTTGCTCAATTACCGCCGAATTAATATCCAAATCTTCTCGATTTGCGATTTCTTGTTCTAATACATATTGCCGTAGAATATCGCCCAAAAATCCTTGCAGTTTCCCAGCAGTCTGAAGATATTTCAGACATTCTCTTAAACTAATTGATTGCTCGTCAACGGTGAGAAAGGCTTTAGCGTCCATGAGTTTGTTTAGTTACCCGGTGTTCAAGTTTGATGTTAGCGTGCCCAAAACTACGGTATTTTCGACCAGTGCTTTACGAAATGTCTCAGAGATTTAACGGAAGCTATCGTGATTAAACTTGAAGATCTAGGGTTTCCGACTCCGCAATTTCAACCAAATATCTTAAAAATTAAGCTGTACCTTCATGATTCTTACTGGGTACTGACGTAAAATCACGCTACAAATACGGTATCTTCATAAATTGGGCTTCAGCTTTAAATTTACGAGTCTAAGAAGTCTGGATTAAATAAAGTGGGATAGCCATCTCGGTTGTCTGGGCAGGCAAGATGCCTACCCCACAAGATCTACATCTTATTTAATTCACATTCTTAAGTTAAAGATTTAGAGAGGGCGATCGCTCTCACAACCTTTAACTAAAATCGTAAATAGATCTGAACTCCGACCGGGAAACCGGGGTTTTATGGCATGATCTGTAAGTAACTATCTGCGATCAACAGGAAAATCGGTTATGGCTCTCCGACTAGGCGACACAGTTCCCAACTTCACTCAAGACTCTTCTGAAGGCACTATCAATTTTTATGACTGGGCTGGCGATAGTTGGGTGATTTTGTTCTCACACCCCAAAGATTTTACGCCCGTCTGCACCACCGAGCTGGGCACGGTTGCAAAGCTTAAGCCTGAGTTTGACAAGCGCAATGTCAAGGTTTTAGCGCTCAGCGTCGATGATGTCAACTCTCACACAGGCTGGATTGGTGACATTGAAGAAACTCAAAGCACCAAGCTCAATTATCCGATCTTGGCTGATCCAGACCGGAAGGTTTCAGATCTATATGACATGATCCACCCCAACGCCAACAATACGCTGACGGTGCGATCGGTGTTTGTGATCGATCCTCAAAAGAAATTGCGGCTCACTTTCACCTATCCCGCAAGCACTGGGCGCAACTTTGATGAGATTTTGCGTGTGGTTGACTCGCTGCAACTCACCGATGATCACAGCGTCGCAACCCCGGCTAACTGGACAGATGGCGGCGATTGTGTGGTGGTGCCTTCGATTTCTACTGAAGATGCCAAGAAAAAGTTTCCTAAAGGCGTGACCGAACTCAAGCCTTATCTACGCATGACTCCCCAACCCAACAAATAAGGGTGACAGAGATCTCACAATTAGTCCAAGTCAACATTTAAATTACGAGGGTAGGTTTAGACCTGCCCTTTTTTTAATAAATTTCATGAAGACGATCTGCCCGTGAAAAATCTTCTAAATTTATACAATTTCAGTCAAGCGATGGATTGTCGATTGAGAAGAAGCTTGTAAGTTCGTAGATGTTGAGGAGTGTATAAGATCTTGAGATTAAGACCAGAAGTTTTATTTCATGGTTAAGCGATCGCTACGGGCATCACTTTCTGGGGTTGAGCAAGCAAAGCGCGCCTTTGCTCATACGGGATGGACTCAAGAAAATCTAGCAGGAGAAGTCGGTTTAAAGACACGTCAATCAATCTGGCGGTTTTTTACGGGGCAGCCGATCGAGCGTCAAGTTTTTCTAGAAATTTGTTTAATATTAAGCCTACATTGGCGAGAAATTGCGGTCGATCCTCCCGCAGACTTTCCTGAACCTGGAGCGTTTGGCACAAAGCTTAATTCCCAGGGAACCGCTCAGGCTTCTGTTTTAGATATCGACACTTTGGTACAACAGGTACGATCGCAGCGTCAAGACAAAATTCAAGATCAGTGCGGCACCTTGCAGTTATTAGACGTTAACCACCCTGTTAAAATTGACGACATTTATATTGATGTCAACACGTTAGAGGAGATTCCGAGCCAGCAGTGGTTAGAGTTGGCTGATTTGCAACGCTTTACGCCTAAAGAATGCGATCAATCTGGACTAGGGGATGTATCCCAAACCCAAATTGCGGGCATGAAAGCAGTCAAAATCTACTCGAAACTGCGGGTGTTGGGCAAGCCAGGGGCAGGTAAAACCACTTTTTTGCAATATCTCGCGATCGGCTGCAACCGAGGTATCTTTGCGGTCGATCGAGTTCCCATTTTTATCACTCTGAGAGATTTTGCTGATGAATCTAGGGCAGCAGGCGAGTTTAGCTTACTCAACTATATTCGTGAAGAATTTCTCACTTCTGGGATTTCAGAGGTGGCTGAAACTCTATTTCGCGAGGGCAGAGTGTTGCTATTGCTCGATGGGTTAGACGAAGTACTTGACCAAGAGCGCAGGGTCGTTGTGAACGAAATTCGCAGACTCTCAGAGAAGTATCAAAAGAATTTGTTTGTCGTCGCTTGCCGCCCAGCGACCCAAGCCATTAATCTTAGACGCTTCACAGATGTTGAGATAGCTCCGTTTAGTCAAGATCAAATTGTGGCTTTTGCTCAAAAGTGGTTTACAACTCTGACAAAAACCACGATTCAAGCGGGGCACGAACAGGCAGTTCGGTTTATTGAGACATTAGACTTGGCTGAAAATATGCCCTTCCGCAGGCTTGCCGTTACGCCTCTATTTCTCCACCTCGCCTGCTGGGTCTTTCATCACCAGGGAAAATTTCCTACCAAGCGATCGGAGTTTTATAAGCAATGTTTAGATCTCTTGCTCAACAGATGGGACGAAACTAGAGGTATTGAGCGCGACGAAATCTATCGCGGCTTTTTATTGCCCCAAAAGCTGAAGCTGCTGAGTCAAGTTGCCACACTCACGTTTGAGCAAGGAGATTACTTTTTTGGACAAGAAGCCGTCGAACAACAAATTGGTGACTATATCCGCGATTTGCCCAATGCTGCGATCGAGCCAGAGGAGTTGCAATTAGAGAGTGAAGGCATCCTCAAGGCGATCGAGCTACAGCACGGACTCTTGGCAGAACGGGTGCAAGGGGTTTTCTCCTTCTCCTATCAGATATTTCAAGAATATTTTACGGCTCGAAAGATTGTAGCCAGTCACAGTCTGCAAGCCTCCGATCGAGCTTTAGAACGGCTAGTCAGCCATATCACTGAACCCCGCTGGCGAGAAATCTTCCTGCTGACGGTTGCGATGTTGCGAAGTGCAGACTCTCTAGTGCAGTTGATGAAGCAACAAATTGATGCGATCGTGGCTCATGATCCCTACCTGCAAGATTTTTTAGCGTGGACAAGCCAAAATCTTGCCACTCCGCCGCCTGCTGCAATTCGCTGGCACTTCAACCCTGATCAGCAGCAGGTGTTGCAGCGATACTATGATGCAAACCAATTGTTGCTCGACTGCCTCAACAGCAACTGTGAAGTAACGGCAGCCGTGCGGCAGCAGATTGAAACCACTTTATTATTGCCTCGAAAAGAACTTAAGGAGCGGGAATGGGGCAGTGCTTTCTGAAAAGCCATTTAAGTTAATTGTTTGAAGACAAAATTCCGCAGACCGCCCTTACCCTAATTCCCTCTCCCCAAGGAAAGGGAAGGCAGATTCATACTTTGATTCAGCAATGCCCAAAAAACAATGCACCCTTTAGCCAGGACTAGAGGATGCATTTTAGGTTTGCGATTAGCGAGAAGACTTTAACCGATCGTGCTGAGAAACGGATTGGCTCAGCTATGCTTCGGTGATTTCTTCGGGAATCGCTTCGGTGGTTTCTTCTGTCACTTCTTCAACGATCGCTTCTGGCTGAGGTTCAGGCGCGATCGGAGCTTTGACAGGTTTTGGGCCCCGCATCAAAGCAGGATTCATCATCTGCTTGGGTTCATCGTCTTGAGAGCCTCTCTTGCCTCTGCCTGATGAACGATCGTTGCTCCGTCCCGACGAGCGATCGTCGCTTCGTCCGGCCGGACGATCGTCGCTTCGTTCTGATGAGCCTGATGAACTCGATGAGCGCTGAGGCTTTGCAGGAGCAGAAGGCTTAGAATCTGAAGCTTGGGAAGTGGCATCAGACGAATTTGACAAATTCTCGGTCTGCCGCTCAGATTTCTTGATGGGACGTTCTACCATGGGTTGCTTCTGTTGACTCCTTTGGTATCATATCTTGCCAAGCGACAGACTGAACTGATTTCTCGCCGCTAACCGAACGAATATTAGGCGGCTTTCACACCGTCAGGAACCTGAGAAAGTTGTTCACACTTCGTTACACTAAAAACATCAGTTAAGCGTGAACATTCTATAGGGTCAGAGGTCGCTGTATGAACGGCAATATTCGCATCGGTAATCTGTTTGGCATTCCTTTTTACGTTAACCCGTCCTGGTTTTTAGTGCTGGGATTATTTACCTGGAGCTATAGCAGTGGCATTACGGCTCAATTTCCAGCGTTAAATAGTGGGGTGCCTCTGCTATTGGGTTTAGTAACTTCTCTACTGTTGTTTGCCTCAGTGCTGGCACACGAGTTGGGGCATAGCTTTGTTGCACTACGTCAAGGCATTGGGGTGCAGTCAATTACGCTGTTTTTGTTTGGCGGACTTGCCAGCCTCGACCAAGAATCGAAGACTCCTGGCGAAGCATTTTGGGTGGCGATCGCAGGGCCAGTTGTCAGCCTTCTGTTGTTTGGGCTGTTGAGTCTGATGACATTAGCAACTGGCGCAGCTACGCCTTTGACTGCAATTCTCAGTTTGTTGGCTTCTGTTAACCTCGCCTTAGCCCTGTTTAACTTGATTCCTGGGTTGCCGCTTGATGGTGGCAATATTCTGAAAGCATTAGTCTGGAAGGTGACGGGCAACCCCTATAAAGGAGTTGCGTTTGCCAGCCGGGTTGGGCAGATTTTTGGTTGGGTCGCGATCGCCTCTGGGCTGCTGCCGCTGGTTATTTCAGGTAGCCTTGGCAGTGTTTGGAACCTATTAATTGGCGTGTTTTTACTGCAAAATGCAGGTCGAGCTGGACAGTCTGCCAAAATTCAAGAACAGTTTATCGGGCTGACTGCGGCAGATGCGGTTGCCCTGAACAGTCCAGTCGTTTCTGCACAACTTTCGCTCAGAGAGTTTGCTGATCAGCAGATTTTGAGCCGCGACAACTGGCGTAAGTTTTTGGTGACCAATGCCGAAGGGCAACTGGTTGGTGAGATTGCGATCGATGCTCTGCAAACCCGATCGGTTGAGCAGTGGGTTGATACTCAGGTTCAAGACTTGATGAAGCCGATCGAGCCATCGCTAACGGTTGCATCGGGTCAACCTTTGCTAGAAGTGGCGAAGCTGCTAGAAGAAAAGCAACTGCCTGCGTTAACCGTCGTTCGTGATAATGGGGTTTTAGTTGGAATTCTAGAGAAAGCCTCGATTCGAGATTTGATCCAGCGTCGCACTCAAGCAACTCCTGCCTGAGTAATCGGAGTTCACGCGCTTGCACCCTTTGTATGCAAGAAAAGGCGTTGCAGAATGAGGAGATGAAATGGCTGTAGGGGTAGCGCCCCCGTGCCTACCCCTGACGGAGGGCAACCACGGGGGGATCGCCCCTACCCAAATCATCGCTACGTTCAGGAATGCCGAAAGTTTTTGACTGTATATTACAGATTGAGTTACGATCGGGCGAGCTGATTCTAGTTTGTCTAGACTGGTCAAAGCCCTGCGATTTTTCCAACAAACTCTTTATTGCATGCCATGTTGGATCTGAGTCAACTTCTGAGTGAGAAAATCGAGGTCATTACTCAACAATGGGTAGAAGCTGTCTCCGACGATCGTCAAATTAAAAGCGCCGATTCTTTGCCTCGATCGGCGATTAGAAACCATATTCCGATGGTTCTTAAAGCGCTAGTGACGATTTTGTCACAATCAGAAGTGAGTGACACTCAGACAGTGATTCGTGACAGCTTAGTTCACGGTTCTGAAAGAGCCGAACAGGGCTTTGATGCGGCTGAGATCGCACGAGAGTATCATCTTCTGCGGTCTGCGCTGTTTAGAAATCTTCAACCAGATCTGATTAACACAACGACAGCGGAAGTATTTAGGGTAATGTCGCTGATTGATCAAGTGATCGATGAAGCGACCGCGCAGTGTTTTAAGAGTTATATGCAAGAACGATTGCAAGAACTAGAGAACCTGCAAACTCAACTGATGTTTAATAATGAAGAACTGAGTCGATTAATCCGGGCAAGCCAAAAAAACTTTTCTCATCTTGCCCATGAGCTAAAAACGCCTCTGAGTTCGATTATCGGTTATTCAGAACTATTTTTAAGACAGCAGCGACGATCGGAATTAGAAGATTCTGTTCCCAGTTTAGAGCATATCGATCGGGTGGTGCGAAACGGTCGCCGCTTGTTGCGATTGATTAATGATGCTCTAGAGCTTTCTCGTAACGAGACGAGTGAAATTGAGCTTCAACTAGAATGGACAGACGTGCGATCGGTGATTCATTCAGTTCTAGAAGTGGTACAGCCGCTAGCCGACGCACGAGCATTGCCTCTTTTATGGAACTGCACTCCAGACTTCCCTTCAGTGTTGATAGACTCGTTTCGTCTGCAACAGATTTTGATTAATCTCATGAGTAATGCCATTCGCTATACTCAAACGGGTAGCGTCACTTTGGCGTGTTGTGTTCTGAACAATGAGCAGTGGACTATGAGCGTCATCGATACTGGAATTGGCATCTTGCCAGACGTTCAAGCCCGAATTTTTGACCCCTTTTTTCGAGGGCAGCCCTCTGATGCGAGTCAGATAGCCGATAGCACCGGGTTGGGGTTAGCGATCGTTGATCTGCTAGTGAAGCGACTACAGGGCACGATCTCGGTGACTTCTGAAGTTGGGAAAGGATCGACGTTTACGATCGTGTTGCCCATCGAAACCTAGCGTTGTTGAATAGAAGAATAATTTGGGTAGGGGCAATCTCCCCGTGGTTGCCCTCCGTCAGGGGTAGGCACGGGGGCGCTATCCCTACAGCCATTTCATTCCCTCATTCAACAATGTCTAAAACCTCAGATTCTGTAAGCCTTTGGCCAACAATTTCCGGCTTAAAGAATTTGTTCCAAAATTGTTGGGTCTTGAATCTCCTTATCCTTTGAGAGCAGCACCACTTTAGAAATCACTTCTGCTGTTTTAGGGTCATTATCAACAAACGGCAGAAAGATCCGACCCCGATGCTGAGAAGCTACTGGAATGATGCAAAGCGCTCCTCCAGGTTGACGGTGAACTATTGCACTCCCTAGGTGAATCGAATAGCTGCCCAAATGCCCCTCAATCAAAACGTGCTTGCTCTGAATTTGGACATTTGAAAGCTTCAGCAAGCGGCAAGTTTCTCGCACCAAGGTCGATCGCATTTCCACGGTCGAGGCAGTGGCTTCTGGATCGACTCCGCCTTGATGGGCCACACTCACCACTAAATCTAAATCTCGCATCACTTCGCTGAACAAAGCGGATGGGACTTCGTTTAAGGGCAGTGGTTTCCATTCATCGCGGCGGTAGAACCGCACATCTGCGATCGTTAATCCTTCCACTTCCAGCGGCGTATAAAATCCATTCAGAAAGTCTACTTCTGCGATTAACCCTTCTGTGTGAAAAGTGCGCCGCACACCTTGATCGGGTGACGTAATCCAACCGCGTTGACCAAATAGCGCGATCGCTTGTCGCGGATTCACCTGATGTCCTTCATAGCGATGCGATATCTGTTCAGATTGCTCTGCGGCAGTCGGCACATACAATTCGCGGAACACTTGCTTAAACGGTTGGGCGCGAGACTGATTAAAACAATCTTGCTGCCACAAATGCCACTCGTTGGATTGTAGTAGATCATACGGGTGAGCAATACGAAGTGTGTCAGATTGAATCGCTCGAATGGTTTCGTCATGGTGACGTAATCCAGTTTGCTCTAGATAACCAATGTCGCGATCGTCCACTAGAATCAGTTGATTCAACATTGGCGCAAGCACGGGATGATTGCGAAGCTGAATCAATTCGTTAACAGCAAAGCGATCGCCGCGACACATGGCTTGCTCTAACGAAATCCGCATTCGAGAAGCTTGTTTGGTGATGTCTTGTTTACGGCTGGTGAGTACTTGAATTTGAGGATCTTTCTTGAGCTTGATAGGGATGGATTTGAGCGGTTTGCCAGCTTTAGACACTGCAATTTCGGGTTCTCCTAGTGCATTGATCGATAAGCTGATACTCACCGTGTCGATCGCAATAGTTTGCGCCTGACCTGCGAGATCGGCAACAGCCGCCGCTTCCATCGCCCATTGCAGGCGTTGTGGATCGATGAAACCCGCAGTTCTCGCTAAGTTTTCTAAGCCAATTTCGACCGCAAGTTTTTCACTAGCTTGACGCTGAGAGCCAAACTTTTTGCTCGATCGTAGAAACTCCTGAAGCAACTGATAGCGATCGAGCAGTTCTTTTTCACGTTTCTTGCCTTTGGGTAAGGGCAACAATCCCAAAGCGCGAACCGCATCTTGATGGCGTTTTTTGAGGATGCGATCGCGAACTTCTCCAGATTCAAGATTGCCCAGCATTGCATCTGCAAACAGTTTTGCACGTTGATGTCCGCCTCCACTCGAGGCAAACTGTGCCATCTCATAAATCTGTTGCCAATGTTCCTTTTTCAATCGCTTCCGAATGCTCAAAAACCAGGCAACATCAACCGCGCCATCCATCAAACTTCGAGTTGAAAGCGGTGTGCGTTCGCTAATTTGAGCCTCCCACGTTTCTCGCACATCTTGCTCAACTGACCAGCTTGTGTCTTTGGTGTGGGCATGAATCCACCACACTGCATCTGCCAGCCCAACCCAACTTAATGAATGTTCAACATAGTTCACCCACTGGGGCGCGTAGAATGCAAACTGAATCAGTTTCTCATCTGCGATCTGAGCCGACATCACACGCTGTTTAAACTCTTCGGGCGTGTCTTCTGGAGCCGGAAAACTGACTCGCATTAAATGACTAAACACAGTCGCTTTGCTGAGATTGTTGTAGCTATAGCCTCGCACCAGTTTTTCTTGTCCTAGCGCTTGAATTAACTGGACTATTGTTGAAATTCCGGTCAGCGATCGCAGAGAACAAGCTGCACTCGAAGCCGCTGTAGGAAAGTTGCCCCGTTGAAGTTCAACTGCGAGAATGCGTTGTCGAATGCGATCGGCAATTTCACGTAAGTATGGCAATGCTTCATAACTATGTGGTTTGCGTCGAGTGAGTTCGGCTAGTTCTGAAAAATGGGTTCTGAGGGTTGCTTTTGCCTCCGCTAATGTTCCGGGTGTCAATTCAGGCTGTGCTGTTAGATCTCGCTCTGGTGCGCCGACTAAATGAAAGATTAAATCTGCTTCCTTGGCTGCTCCAGCTTGATAAGCAGCATGAACATCCCACACGGTTGTCACTGAATAGTAAGACGGAATCCAGCGATCGAGCCAGCGATTTAGCTGCCACCATCGTACTCGATAATCTTGTTGTTGGTCTTCAGGAATTAAGAACTCATACGAGTATGCATAACGAATCCAACTGGCTAGGAAATTATTAGCACAACTGCGAACTCCCCAGTAATGGTTATTGAGCCACTCTGGATTAGTAGATAGTGTCTCCGCTGGAATCAGTTGGAGAATGTGAGCGATCGCGTTTAAGATAAACTCCGAGGCTTGCTCAGGCGGATGCTGATAGATCAGCCATCGGATTACAGAATTTACAAGACTAGGATACCGAAGCGATTGCTCTGGTAGAGTCACTAAGTTTTCCAGAGTTGTTGTGAGAGATTGCAAGCTTATTTGGTTTTCTACAGCAAATTCATCATTTTGTTCGCGCTTTCCAAATGCGGGTGCGATCGCACGAAATAATTCCAGCCCATCTTCGTCGCGTAATCTAGAAGTTCGCTGCTGCCACCAATTTTCCCAAACATCGCTCAAAGGTAGATTTGCACGATTTTCGGATTGGGAGAGACGAAGATCAACGCTCGGAAATTCTGAGTTCAAATTGCCCAGTAAGTCCTCTTGTTCCCCCTCCCAAGCTGGAAACTTCACGGGGGTTTGTCGATGTTCGTGAATCAGTTCATCGAGTGCTATTAAACAAGCCATCGAAGCTGGAGTGTTAAACGTGACGTGTGCGGTAGGTTCTGGAGTTGCGATCGGTGTTAGTTCAGCAACATTGATTAATCCCAGCGCATCAGTTAGTGTTACTTCTTTGGTTTCAGGTTCTAGAATTGTTGCCAGCCATTGTTCTTCGGTTGTTGTTTGCTTTGATTGTCGTGCTTGATACTCGATCGCTAAAGTTCGACAAGATTCAACGGTTCTCTGACTCAACACTAGCTCTCTCAGCAGTTCTAATCCAGCTTGCCGTTGGGGTGCTTGCTTTGCTTGTAAAAGTCGTTTGGCAGACGCGATCGCACTTTTATCTGATTGATTTAGCAACAATCCTAAAATCCCTCGTCGCAGATCACTCGCTTTGCGCGTCATCAACTGTTCAATCTGAGTGCTTTCGTCAGTCGTAATCGTGCATTGGTGCAACAGTCGAATCACTTCTTGTCGAACCCACTGCTTCGCATCGCCAACCAGCTTAAACAATGTGTCTCGAATCTCCGCATCCCAAGGTTGCACTGCTGCTAACAATTGCGCTACTTCCTGCCGTTTGTAAGCATCCATCACCGACAAAAACGGAATTAACCGTTTGGGCGATCGTGTTCCTAAATGATGCACTAATGCAGTTGCAACTAGCCCCTGACTTGACTCTAGCCGCATCCATTCCCAAACGATCGCAGAAGTTTTTGGCTTTTCAGGAAAACGCGGTAGATTTTTCTCTAAATGCTCGAACACTTCAGACGTTTTCAATACCTCGTCTGCACAGTATTGAAATGTTTGAACTGCATGGGTTGCAACCTGTAAATCGGGATCGTCGATCGCATCGATTAACGCCAATCGCGCAGGCGTGATGCTTAACTGAGTTAAGAAATGGACAACAACAAAGCGATGGGTGGGTTCGCAGTGCTGCAAAAGAGGAACAGCAGTCTCGATCGCCGCGATCGCATCTCTAAATCCCAAGCTCCAAAGTGCTAGATAAACCGTCTGTGGATCAGAACTTTCTAATGCCGATTGTTGAGCCGTTTCATCGCCTAACAATTCGCTGACTTGAATTAGAATTTGCTTGGCTAACTTTTCATTCAGCGACTCTAACCCAAAGCCAAACCAAACATCGATCGCCCGAACTACAGCACTAAACCGGGTCAGATTCTCTGCTACAATCAGCCGCAACATTCGCTCAAAGGCGATCGGGTGTGCTTCATCAATGGTTTCTAAAATCGTCTGTCTTAAACCTTCTTGCCGCTGTGCTGCCAGCAACAATCGTTCAACAAACTCCCAACCCTCTGGTCGATTTGCAACGAGCAATCCGCGAGTGATATGTCGTCCCATCACTCCAATTTCATGATCTCCCTGAGCCGAATCGAGCAGAATTTGAAAGATAGTCTGTCCTAGCTCATCGCCTTGATTAATCGCGGCTGCAAACAAGATCCCAAATGAATCTATCCCTCTTCGCAGATAAGGAACCCAAGCCGCAAACCAAGTTAGATCTTGGTCATATCCCTCTGCTGCCTCAATCAAAATTAGGAGCCAATTTCTCCGATTTTGCTGAAACTGTGGGTGATGAGGTGCGCGAAACGATCGCCGAGAATATCCCGATTGATAAGGCAACTGAGTATGAAGATTCCAAGCCGCAGTGACGATCGTGCCAAACTGTGGAAACAAGCAATCAAAAATTGGAGTCGGATCATCAACACGGTCTAACTGTTGCAGCGCTGTGTCTCGGTATTGATAGATCTCTGTTGACGAAAGACCATCCGCACGATGACCTATTAATGCATAGGCGATCGTGCGGCTCGGCTCCGGCAATGCTGCAATTTGTTGAAGTCGCTGCGATCGCCAATTTTTGTCATAAACCTGCTTTAATTGAGCTTGTGCAACTTCAGGATTCAGCATCTTTCCAAGGCTCCTACAAAAACAACGCAGCAAAATATGACTTATTGTTCCCAATCACCCGCCGACTAATGGAACCAATCGCAGAAAAAGCAACTGCGATCGCGCATTTAGCACCACTTGCGCTTCTAGATCTTCAATCTGCTCATCATCTAAAAACACAAAATACAGCCCATCTATAAACGCTTGAAGTGCAGTTTCTACGGCTATTTGAACGTCAACAGCTTGGTTTAACTCACTGCCACCCGCATCAATTTTGCCTTGTTCTACCCCCAGTTGAATCTGTTCAGGACTCAAAATCGTCAACAGTCGCCGTTGACTTTGCCGCGTTTTAAAGGCTTCGACCTCAGCTTGAACAATGTGAGTGAGGAGCGATCGCAGCGTCACTTCTGCGTCGCCCATTTCTTCTGATAAGAACAATTCCCAATTGGCGAAAGTTGGGCGAGTCTTGCCCATAACTTTGCCAGAAATGGTGAGTTTTGTAGTCATAGAAAGAAAACTGATTTAGATCAATTGTACTATATAACTGTTCTATTTTCAGCTTCAGAAGCGATCGCGCCTAGTGAAAAGACAGTTGCCTTTTGAGCCTGGGTAAGTCCGATCGCACCTTTAATGTTCATCTTCTCATAAGGACGAGGTGCTTGTAGGCGTTGCAAATGCTGCCCTGTTGTGAGATCCCAAGACTGGATGGTTTCGTCTTGACTGCCACTTAGAAGGGTGCGATCGTCATTAGTGAGGACGATCGACCAAACCCAATTCTGATGTCCTTGCAAGAGATTAAGGCATTCTCCAGTCGCCACATCCCACACTCGTATTGTGGTGTCAGCACTGCTGCTAATCAGTTTGTTGCCCTTCTGATCAAAGATAATCGATAGAACTTGGCTCGTGTGCCCGTGCAGAGTTTGAAGGCAATCGCCAGTTTTGATGTCCCAAAGTTTGATGGTTTGGTCATCACCACAAGTGGCAAGCCGTTGAGCATCAGGACTGAAGACAACTGCCCAAACGCGATTAGTATGTGCCTCTAATGTCTGGAAACACTCACCTGTTGAGACATCCCAGAGTTTAATGATTTGCTCATAGCCACTGCTAGCAAGCCATTGTCCATCAGGGCTAAAGGCGATCGCCAACACCGAGCTAGTATGTCCCGACAATGTTCGCAAACATTTCCCAGTATGAGCATCCCAAAGTTTTACCGTTTGGTCATAGCTGGCACTAGCGAGTAGGGTTCCATCAGGACTGAACGCGATCGCCCACACCCAACTAGTGTGACCTTGCAGCGTGTTCAGACATTTCCCCGTGTGGACGTTCCAGAGTTTGAGAGTACGATCGAGACTGGCACTCACCAAAACGCTGCCATCGGGACTGAATGCAACTGAGAACACTCGGTTTGTGTGTCCTCGCAAGATTGTGCAGGGTTGAGTCGGTGATTTAAAATCGCCCTTCCACAGTCGGATGGTCTGATCTTCGTGCCCGCTGGCGAGTAGGCAATTTGTTGGATTGAGCGCGATCGTATAAATCGAATTACTGTGTCCCTGAACCGTTTTTGTACATTGCCCAGTATAGATATCCCAAAGTCTTGCCGTGTGGTCATCTCCGCCACTAGCAAGCAAGTCTTTTTGAGGATGAAAGCCCACTGACCAGACTCGATTGGTGTGCTTTTGCAGCGTCCTCACACATTCCCCAGTCTGCAAACTCCATAGCTTTACCGTTTGGTCATAGCTGCCGCTTGCCAAAATCTTTCCGTCGGGACTGAGCGACACTGAAAACACTACGCCTTGATGTCCGACCAGTGTTTCAAGACAGCGTTCGGTATGGAGATCCCACAGTTTGATAGTGCTGTCAAAACTGCCGCTGATCAGCATTTGACCATCAGAACTGAGGACAATTGTTTTCACCCATTGTTGGTGTCCGATTAGTGTTTTTAAACAGTTTTCTGTAGCAATGTCCCATACCTTAATTGCGTTGTCTTCTCCAGCGCTGATTAACGTGCGATCGTGCGGGTGAAAAATCACGCTCCAGACACAAGCACCATGACCGTAAAACGTTTTCAAACACTGTCCGGTTTCAACATCCCATAGCTTGATGGTTTGATCTTCGCTGCTGCTGGCAAGTTGTTGGGCATCTGGGCTAAAAGCGATGTCAGTCACAATGCTGGTGTGTCCATGCAAAATGCTTCGTAACTGTCCTGTGTGAATGTTCCACAATCGAATGGTGTGATCTTGACCGCAACTCGCTAAAGTCTGCTGATCTGAACTGAAAATAACTCGCCAAACCCAACCAGCGTGACCTTTGAAGACTCCAAGCTGCTGACCTTGAGAGGCATTCCAGAGTTGAGTATCGCCATTTGTGTCGCTGGTCGCCAGCAGCTGTCCATCAGGACTAAAGGCAACTGAGGTAATGCCTCCAAACGTGGCAGCAAAACTACAGTCGATGAATTCTGCGTGAGCAAAGTTGACGTGATGTAAGTTGATATCTCGCAAGTCAGCTTGGCGAATCTGCAACTGAGAAAAGTCATAGCCCGTTAAGTCAGTTCCGAGATGACGGAACAAATTGAGGAGATTTCCGCCGCCGTAGCCAGATTCAGCCGATTCTTGCAGGTTGACTAAGAGTTGGGTGAGGTGATGCTCGATCGCTTTAGGCACTCGAAACACAGCCAACAATTGCTCAACCACAGGTCTGACAATGACGCGAATCTGAGTGTCTCGAATGTAGTCCTTCGCCTGAGCTTTCACGAGAGCATGACTGAGAAAGCGCTGAGGTGATTGAGTGATAATCTCATGGCTCACCTGCTCGATCAGTCGCTCCGTGACGAATTCCATCACCACAGGTTGCAGCGTAAACCCGATCGGACTGCTTTCAATCAGCGATCGCCAGCGCAACGATTCCAGCACTTCAACCAGTTTTGAGCTAGACAACTCCGGCACAATATCTGCCCGCAGTTCCGAGGGCAAAACGGCTTCGCGATTAATCGCTAACCAATCCATCACTTGAGCTTCTAAATCAGACAAACGAGCCATTTGTTGGGTTAACAAACTGCCGATGCCATTAAAGACGACTGTTCCTTGCTCTAAAAATTGCCCAATGTCGCTTGAGAATAAGTCTTGAATCGAGGTAGCTGCAATCTTGAGCGCCAGCGGGTTGCCTCGATAGTGTTCGATTAGTTTTGCAGTGTCAACTCTTGAACTCGTTAAGCCTTTAGCATCTAAAATATGATGTCCAGCGATCGCATCCACACCCGCCAATGACCAAGTACGAATCGGTAACTTTTCGCCCTCAAGCGCACTGACCTCCTGCGGTTTTTCTCGACTGGTCAACACCACACAGCTTTGATGAGCAATCTCTCCGACTCGCTTCAGGAGCTCGCCATATTCTTGATAGCCATCACGATAAGCTCCTGCCCGTTTGCCGCCTTCTAGCAATGCGTCAAAGTTATCGAGAATAATCAAACAGCGCGATCGCCGCAACAATTCAACTAGCTGAGAAATCTTGTCTCCGATCTCTTGAGACAAATCTTGGTGAGGCGAAAGAAATCTGATCAGAGTCGTTAACAAATCTGCGATCGCTGGAGTATCTCGGAGCGATCGCCAAATCACAGCGTCAAACTCCCCTTGCATCTGCTCTGCTAGCTTGACTGAGAGCGCAGTTTTTCCCATGCCGCCCATGCCCAGCAGCGTCACCAAGCGGCAACGGTCTTCCAGAATCCAGTGTTGGAGCGTCGTGATTTCTTGAGTGCGACCATAGAAGATAGAAACGTCGATCGCGTCGCCCCAGTCAGTGCGATTTTGAGTTTTGGGCTTTGAGTTTTGAATTGCAGTCAGGTCATCTTTGACGGCTCGTTTCAGCACACCTTGAAGATTGTGCTTCGAGACTTTTACGCCATAAGCTTTTGAAAGGACGTTCCACAGTTTATAGCCTGTATCTTTGATATATCCCGCTTCGTAGCCAGAGAGTCGAGCAATTTCTCCATAGGATAGACCCTCCCAACTCTGCCGCAGCACCAATTCTTCGACCTTGTTTAAGCGCCCTCGCTCCAAGATTTGCTCAACGACTGCTAAGGCTTCTTCGATCGTCATCAGTTCAATTCCTTCCAGGCACTATTGAATGGTGTGACGTTTGAAGGTCACTGATTTCGCTACTTCAGTAGATACCGCATCCAACCTAACTTTTTCCGGAGGAACAGACTGACTCGTTATGCAGTCTTGACAAAGGCTTCAGCTTCTATAAACTTCTACCCGTTCAGCCGCCTCAGTAGAATCCCTGACTTTTAACTGACTTTAATCCGACTTTTCCGACTAGTCAAGCGTAATGCCAAAAAGCTAAGGTTATCGAAACAGCAGGCAGTCAGGGAAACGTCATTTTTTGGATTACTTAGAAGCTAAGAGACCTGCTTAAAAGGGGGTCGCGATCGCGTTCTGTCATCAGAGTGTGAAGAGGAGCGATCTGTACAAAAAACACAGGATAGCTCAACAGGCAAAGATTTTCGTTCAAGTGAGTAAGGGTTTTTGTGCGGGGTGCGATCGCCAAGTAACTGCACATTCTCAATAGAAGTGCATTTAGGAGATCGCTTGCGGAGTACATCTGACTTTTCTCTGACTTTTCTCTGACTTTCTCCGACTGACAAAGCAAGTGAACAGAGATTAAGGTTGAACAGTCCAAGCAAACATTTAGATACCAAGGAGTATTGCTTCAATGCGTAAGAGCGCTCATGTAGCCGTTTTGACTGCTTTCAGCACATTGCTAGGACTTCTGCCACTGACTGCTTCTGCTCAAGTTGCACCTAATCAAACTGTCATTTGCAGTAGTCTAGCCGGTAGAGCAACCTTTAAGCTTGACGGTAAGGTGGAGGCTTTAGAGGCTAAACAGTGCCGTACCTATTCTGGACGTTCTACCTATCTCTTTTATACCGAGTATGGTCGCAATCCTCGATACTCGCTTAAGCGCGTATTGTCTGGTGGGGAACAGTATGACTTTCAAAAGAAGCCATCGGGAGATCTTGATGTTGTTCTAGTTAAAATCATTCCCAGGTAGGTTACTGCTGACCTCTACGTTGCGCTGACCAATTAGTGAGATCGCATCCTTTCCGTAGGTTGGGTTTCGTTCCTCAATCCAACCTACGAAACTACTCAAATCCCAACATATGAACGGAAGTTAAGTTGAACTCAGTTCAGATCAAAGTCATTTTGTTGGGTAGGCGCTGGGGCATCACCTGAAATTTACGTGTTGGCATTTAGCTTCAACTATCGATACTAAAGGAAATCCATGAACAAAGTTTGCCTGAAAATCTTTGCAACCTCTTTTTTTATGTCTGGCGCTGGAATTGTGTTCTCTGAATTGGCAGGAGCATTCGATGTTAATTCGTGCGTTAACTTAACTATGCCAGAGACTTTAGATCTACTGAAACCTGTTGACTCAACACTAGAAGCCTGTGTGCCTGAGTTGAAAAAGGTCAACGACTTATCTTCTAGTGTGGCATCTAAAATCAATGGCGCTCTATCTACTCTATCTGGTGCTGAAATTGGAAATGAAGGTAAGTACGAGTTGAGCCGCGTCACTTACAACCTTTCAGGCAAGGAAATCAAAGTTGAAGGAGTGATTTTGGCAAGGCACGTTTATGGCGAGATCAAGGAACAAATTCCAGTTCCGGTTACAAAGTACCGGAAAGAACAGTTTCCTGTCACAGTCACAAAGTATCGGAAAGAAAAAGTTCCTGTCACAGTCATGAAAACCCAGACTAAGAGAGTACCTTACATTGAGATGGAATCTAGGTGTGTACTCAGTATCGGGGGTAAATGTCGTAAGAGAGTAGATGTGCCAGTAGACAAGTGGCGAGAAGTGACAGTTAAAGTGCCTGTTGTTGAAATGCAATGGAAAAATGTTCCATATCCAGACGTAGAGATGCAGTGGAAAAATGTTCCATATCCAGACGTAGAGATGCAGTGGCGAACCATTCAACCTCCACCAATTTCGGCTACCTGCAACTACACTTACATCTATAACCTAACCACAAGTGAATCAACGCCAACGATAAGCTGTGGTCAAGGTGGAATTGGTAACTTGACAATCAATGCTAGCGCACTTGCTAGGGTGTTAAATGGTGAAGTTCCCTCGTTGGGTTCGATCGTTGCAGCCGTAAATATGATTCCTCCAGGCGTGACTGATAAGTCTGACGACACCTACGATCAAATTCGCTCTCAGCAATCGGGAGCAGAACCCGGATCACAAACTTCTACCTATTTTTCGTCGCGCTCCTTCGTGGAGTGGGCTTCCACGAAAAATCTAGCTACAAATCTCATACTCTCTGGTGTTACTGGTGGAGCGCTCTCCAGCCAACTCATGCTGGAGCTTGAAGAAAAAATCAAGTCTGAGTTCATCTTTTTCTCCCAGTTTGCGACTCAAGTGGGGGCAGAAATTGCATTAGAACAGTTTCTTGAGCTTGCGAAGACAGGAAGCTTAAGTATTCCTAGTCTTGGTTCTGTTGAATTCAAGGTCGTTAATGTTCCAGTTAATCGGGTTATGTGTGTTACGGGTACAGATAAATGCAATCCACCTGTCCCCGAGCCTAGAATCGGTTTTGCTATCAAGTTGAAGAAGACTTAATACGGGAAACGTCTGTAAAAGCTTGCCGAGAAGCGTGGCATAACAGGCAGTTCTCACTGCACCTTTAGCTGGAAATCTGTTGCCTCCTTTGCTCAGTTTTACTCGTACGATTCCACTGGCAACTACCCTGCTTACGCTTATACCTACGGGGATGTCGCTTTTTCCAATTCATCTTCTGCAACCCCTGTGCCAACCCCTGCCTTGTTGCCTGGTTTGGTCAGTCTAGGTCTAGGAGTTTTGCGGAAGCGCAAAGCTAACCAGGCGCAAGCGATTTTAGAGGAGCATAGAGCATAGAACATAGCTGCGATCGTCCTTTAATTTGTGAAGGGCGATCGTATCAATGGTGAATGGATGGTTTTGTTTAACAGTGCGGAAAGTTTGACGAAAGGTTGGAATTGTTGGGCTTCGCAAGCTCAAGCCAACCTACAGAAGATTACTCACCCAGGTTACGATCGCTGTTTTGTCCGACAATCGATGGGAGCAATACGATAAACTAAAACCTATCATCTATTGTGGGAAGGAAACGTATGGTCACACAAATAATGGTACAGCCCTCCTCTTGGGTCGAAGCCGGAATTCAAATTCAAAAAGTACGTGGACTCAACCTCTTCAAGTTCACCGACGAACTGCAAACCCATCTCGAAATGCTTCTTGATAAGCATAAAGACAACACGCTTACCGAAGCCGAAGCCGCTGAATTTGCTGGCATTACCGAACTCGATCGCATCTTCACACTGATCAATGCTCGGATGATCGCGGAATCACCAGTAACCACTCGTGACAATTAGTCGTGCTACCCGTCAACGTGTCCGCCAACGTGCTAATTCCTTGTGTGAATACTGCCACTCCGCAGAAGAAGGCAGCACCGCGCTATTTACCTTCGACCATATCATTCCTCAGTCTCTCAATGGCAGTGATGATGAAGACAATCTTGCCCTAGCCTGCACCCGCTGCAACGGTCGCCGCTATAACTTCATGGATGGCATAGACCCAGACACCCAAACCACTCAGCGATTATTTAATCCTCGACAAGATCATTGGACAGACCACTTTATCTGGAACCATGATGGTCAAAAGATTATTGGTATCAGTCCAATGGGACGCGCAACAATTAATCGGCTAGATATAAACGACGATCGCCATGACGATGGCTCTATTCGTCGCGCCCGTCGGCTTTGGATGCGTGGCGGATGGCATCCCCCCAATCATGATCCACAACAACAGTAAAGCTATCCTCGAACGAAAGAGAGACCGCCGAGTCAGGTAAAAAAAGTCTAATTTACTTAGCCATCGATTGAATTGATCACCCTCAAGTGATCGCCTGCAAACGATTAAGTGCAGTGAAACCCGACAGAATCGACCCGATCGCCCTTTTTATTTTCTTCTTTAATAAAATACCCATCATCCAGCCGCCCCTCTCAGGAAAAACTGACTTTTATCTGACCTTTTACCGACTGCCAAGTAGAGTAGTCGGCGGCTACATTTAATTCATCGATTAGGGGTGCGATCTCCAAGTGATGGAATCTTCTCTATATCTGAGTTTGATTGTTGCCCCTTCTCTTAATTAAACGATATGCCTAAAGTCACGATCGGCGACCTGAATATCAACTACAAAATTCAAGGTCAGGGCGATCCACTGTTAATGATTATGGGTCTTAGCTTCAGTTTATTAGATTGGGGCACAGAACTTCCTGAGCTACTCTCACAGCGTTACAAAGTGATTCTGTTTGATAATCGGGATGCAGGAGAAACCAGTCGCGCTGCTTCGCAGATACCGCAAGGGTCGCCCCATGCCTATACCATTGATCAGATGGCAGATGATGCCGCAGCTTTACTTAATGTATTAGGTGAGTCTAAAGTTAATGTATTGGGTGTCAGCATGGGCGGCATGATTGCCCAGCACTTTGCCCTCAATCACGCTGACAAATTGCATAAGCTGATTCTCGGCTGCACAATGGCTGGAGGAACCTGTAGTCAATTTGGAGCTTTGAGTAACTTGTTCAACAGCGATGTCCTGGAGTTACTCTTCACACCAGAGTTTATCCAACAGCATCAACTCGACTTAGAAACATTCTTCCAAACAACTACACCGCTTCACAGCAAAGGGGATGCTTTAGCACGTCAGTTTTATGCGATGAGCAGTCACGATACTTGTGATCGATTGGGAAAGATCACAGCCCCGACGCTGGTGATCACTGGAGATCGCGATCGCGTCATTCCTCCACAAAACAGTGATATTCTGACCCAAAAAATCTCTGGTGCTAAACAAGAAACCATCAAAGATGCCGCTCATGCTTTCTGTTTCAGCCATCCAGATTCTACCGCAACAGCTATCATCAACTTTTTGGAGCATTCGTAATGACAGACGAAAAAGACCTGATTGAGAAGGCATTTCAGCAATATGCAGATGCTTTTCAAGCGCTTGACCCTGCAAAAGTGCTACCTTTTTTCCACTTCCCGGCAATGCTGATTTCACCTGAAAAAGCTGCTGTAATCGGCAACCCAATCATCGGTTACTTTGGCTTTAGCAAGGTGATGAAAGATCTGAAGCGGCGTTGTTTTACTCGAAGTGTTGCTGAATCGCTGCATGTTCAGCAACTCAGCGATAATCTGGCGATCGTGACTGGAGTTGTGATTCGTTTCAAACAGTGCAAGGAAGAACACCCAGAAACGTTTCTTGAGTGCTTCAACTTAAATTACACCATGCGTAAGGTGGATGGTAATTGGAAGATCATCGTGGGTGCGCTGACAGAAACTACTTGCCCTTCCATATCAGATGCCAAAACAAATGCAGCTACCAATTCGGGCGCAAGTGGACTTAAAGAGCAGCCAACATAACCTAACCTAGCTGAACAACCAGCCCCAAAAAACCACCCCGCTAAACAATCAGCAAAGTGGCAATTCAAACCAACCGGATCACCTCAAACCCATTGACTCAGGCAGCATCCGCTGGCGCTTTTTTCTTGGGTATGCCCATTCGAGCTTTCGACATTGTATGCGCCACATCGCTCTTGCGGGCACCTCCCGCCATTACATATTCCTCGCTGTCTTTGCCATAAAAGGCAGCCACACCCAGCAGCATCCGCTCACTCAGATCTTTTAACACCTTCTCAGATTCCTCAACCGCAAGTGCCAGTTGTTCGATCGCAGACAAGGTGCGATTGTAGTCATCCAAATGGGTTTTGTGGGTCGCGATCGCAGTTTGATAAGCCGCTAAGGTCAGGCTTCTGCCGAGATCGAGGGCAGGATCGATCGACTGTAGACTAATAGCGCGGTGTTGCGCTCGGTCTAATGATTGGGAATTGCGTTTTTGCCGAGGCATCGGAATGCACCCTTTGCTAATGTTTACAGTTGCACTCTAACCGCCTGGGTTTTGCCAAACCCTCAGAGGATTCAAGGATCATTCCCGTGGAGCTTGAGTAAATTCGCATTAAAGTTGGCAATTGTACGGAATTAACGTGAATTCGATCAAGCTTTTCGCTATGGTTTCAGATTCGGGCTGCCCCTAAATTCCCAAAATTGGGGGACTTCAAGCCAAGCTTTCCGGTTCAAAGTCCCCCAATTTTGGGGGATTTAGGGGGCTGAATCGCTGAATAACGCAGTGAGAAAACTCATCGAACTGATATTGAATTAGATCGACTTGGGTGTTAGTTTCACTTAGGAATGCTTTTGTTGAACAAACCTGAGCCTCGGCTTTTCTCAGGAAGGCTTTGATTACATCGCTTTAAGCGTTAGCATTCCCTACCAACGCTTTCATTCTATTGACTTGAGCTTTGGCATTCCCTACCAACGCTTTCATTTCATTGACTTGAGCTTTGGCATTCCTAGATGGACGATCGACGCAAGTAATTTCAGCTAGAGGTTGACCTCGTGTTTACCTCAAGGCAAGAGTAGACTCTCCTGCACGCATCCGGGAACGCCTCCTTCTCCTGCCAAACGTCCCAGAGGGAGCAGGCGCTCGATCGTTTGCAAGGTTTCGTCGATCGTCGTGACTAAGGTGAACATTGAGGAAGTTGGTGATTATATTCACCGAAGAATTCTCGATTCCAGAAAAATCCCGGAGAAATTTTCAGTAACTTTACAGAGGTCATCTACTTTTCTTTTATCTGACTTTTATCCGACCTTTTACCGACCGACGAAGAGCAGTTCATCCAGATAGGATTTAACTAAACGTGAGTTCGACGAGTTTGTAGCTCTCTCACCGCCAATAAGGTGACTGACGTTTATGACTCCATAACTCAGGTCGCGGTCAAAAATTTTCAAGAGATAACCGGATTAGGTAAAGACAGAATTGTAGGAACCCAAAGTAAGTTTTTGGGATTACCTGCTTAGTCAGAAAGCCCCTAAACTCCTCGAACAATACTTGCGATCGCAGCTATCAAAACCCACGAAGTCGCGATCGCAGATCATCCTTCTATCCCAAGTCATTTTTGAGGAACGATCATCATGCCTTTTACTGCCAAAGTCATTACAGCCGATGAGTGGGATGCCAAACCTCCCGTTCCAGGAACATTTCCCTTTCCAGTCACTTCCCCTCGTTACATCATTGTTCACCACACAGACAACAAAAACCCTCCCAATGACCCATCACAAAGCACTCTAGATGGAGCAAAGCAGTTTGCCCGCAACATTCAACACGGGCATTTTCGTAGGGGATGGTCAGATTCTGGACACAACTTTCTCAACACGACCGGAGGCTTCATTCTTGAAGGAAGACATGGTTCTCTAAATGCCGTTGAGCAGGGACTTTGCATTCGCTCTGCCCACGCTGCCCAAGACGACGGGAAACTAGCTGGCGGCAATGACTCCCCCGGCATTGAGAATGAGGGAAATTTCATGACGTTTCAAATGGAGCAGAACCAGTGGGATAGCCTGGTAGAGCTATGTGCTTCCCTTTGTAGCTCTTGTCAAATCAGCCCTGTCAACATCAAAGGACACCGAGACTTTAGCGATACTGATTGTCCGGGTGACTGGCTCTATAATCAGCTTCCCCAACTGCGAAAAGAGGTGACAGACAAGCTGGGGATGAACTTGAGTCCTGATGAATTAAGCAACGATCGTCCGATCCGATCGCTAAAACTTGGCTCTACAGGCGAAGATGTTCTGCAACTGCAAAAAGCTCTGATTGCTAGAGGCTTTAAGCCCGGAGCAGCAGATGGTCTTTTTGGTGAAAACACCAGAGCCGCAGTCATAGCATTTCAGAGGTCTTTAGGATTTGAAATGGTTGACGGCATTGTCGGCCCGCAAACTCGTGCTGCGTTGAGGCTTTAATCATCTCAAAGCGGTATGCAATTCTTGCCCTAATTTCGGTGTGGTTAAAGAATCATCCAACTACACTGCTTTGATGTTGTGCGATCGCCGTTTTATAAAAGCAGCTTGATAATGTTGCCTCCAAACACTTTTATTTCACCTTTTGGACTTAGAGATTATGAATGGTAACCCTTCTATCAAATCCACGCTGAATTCTAATGAAATTCAAGATCTGATGGATAAAATAAGCGAACTGATTCCTGTTTCAGATGCTTTAGTCGAGCTGATAAAGCTGCGAGCAGTTTCCACAGGATTTCCATTAGAGCCGAATCATAAGTCAAGATCTTTGCCAAACTTTAAAGCAAGAGCAACTCACGAGATAACCTATGAGCCTTTGCTTGAATTAGCATCTTCACTAAAATCAAATAGTTTAGAAGAGTACGGAAAACAGCTAAACGCTCTATGGTCTGACTCTGAAGATGGAAACACCAGACAGACAAGACAATTACTAGACATTAAAAGCAATGTTAATTTAGTCCGTCAAAGACTAAGTAGCCTTTTTAATCATTCTGTTTTGCCGATTTCTATAAGAGGAAAAGTCGTTCAGATCCTAGTTTCAAAAATTGGTCATCCAGAGTTAATTAAGGAAGCAGAAAGCAACAGCGAAATCATTAGCCAACTGTTGAACTCAATTAATCAGTTACTGCAAGAAAAAGAAGAAGATTCTAGCTTAACTTTGCCTAAGACAAATACTACAAGCTTGTTAGCTTTAGATATCCTAGACAATAGAGCAACGGCTTTAATAGGGGCGATGACTGCGATCGAGACGCGTAGATTGCGGATAGAAGAGTTAGTTCGTGAAGACCAAAAACGGCACAGAAATACTGTTTTTGGCGTTTCTGTTTACATTGTAATTATTGCAATATGTCTTATTGTCCTACCCCTATTGAAAACTATTTTTCCAAGTCTTCCAGTTTCAACTATCAACTTAAGTGAAGAGCCACTCACCCAAGCTACGGTTTCTTTTTGGGGAATCCCTACTCCTATTCTGATTTGGAGCTTTATTGGCAGCTTTGCGGCAATGATACACCGTTTCAACAGTCAGTCTGTTTACTATTTCAACGATGCTATAAAGTGGATGCTAACTCGCCATGTTCAAGGCATTGTGCTTAGTTCAGCCTTTTATTTAGTTTTGACTTCAGGCTTGTTTTTGATTACAAACGGCGCAGCTTCTCAAGCATCCACTCCTCAACCGTCCATTAAAGACGAACTCGTTTTAGTTCTCTCATTTCTAATTGGGTTTAGCGATCGCTTTGTGGATAGTGTCTTTAATACCCTTATCGAAAGATATACAGGAACAGCAAAGCCTTCTGAGAAAATACCTCTAAAAGAGCCTGGATCTTTAACTTAGAATCTGTTAAGAAGGTATTTTGCTGTCTATTTTATGGCAGGATTCCAGAGGTTACACAGCCCTTAAAATGGAAGCGATCGCTTTTTCATCGGGCGATCAAGCGCCAAATTGCTCGGTTTGTCACCCCCTCGAACGCGGTCGCCTGCCCTTACAGTGGGTTTCTAGCGATCGGGCTGCTGGGGGGATTTCGCAAAGCGACGTAGAGGTTGAGCCATTCTAGATGCAACGACCTCTAAACCATACTGAAGCCTCTAACTTCTGCAAGTGCATGGCAGTGAGCGCGCAGTATTTACTATTCGCAGCCTGGATTCCGCCCTGCTAAAATACCCACAGAGTGCTTACACAAAACTCTGCCATGCCCCAAATCACCCTAGATCTTCCAGACGATCTCCTGCAACAGATCAACCAAAGCGGTAGCCGAGATCGCCTAATCGAACTTCTCACCTTGAGCCTTCAGCAACCTGCCGTGCCTGCCGCCATTTACCGCTACATTTTCGACTTCATCATTAGCAATCCCACCGCCCAACAAATCGCCAACTTTTGCCCTACTGCTGCTATGCGAGAGCGGCTATCGATTTTGCTCGATCGCGGCCAAGCTAACCAACTTACCCCCCTAGAACAATCCGAACTCGACGAATTTGAACGCATTGAACATCTCATCATCATGCTGAAGTCCGGCAATTTTCACGCCTTCCCTCCCGTCGGATGAGCAAGACCCCTATTCCTGCCGCTATCAGGCGGTTAGTCGAAGAACGGGCAGGGTATCGCTGCGAACTTTGCCTCGTCCCGATCGACATTACGTTCTTTCCCCACGAGGTTGACCACATCATTGCCGAAAAACATCAAGGTAAGACCGAACCAGAAAATTTAGCCCTCGTCTGCTGGCGATGCAATCGACATAAAGGCAGTGATCTTGGCTCGTTCGACCCCGTAACCCGTCGGTTTTGCTTCTTATTCAATCCGCGCACTCAAATTTGGTCAGAACACTTCACGCTGCAAAATCACGAAATTATCGGCACTACACCAGAAGGACGCACAACCGCCTCTCTGCTCCAACTCAATACAAACCAACGCAAAACAGAAAGACAACGGTTTATGCCATCGCCTGAAACGTAAAGAATGCGATCGGACTGCACCTATCTCAAATAAGTCTCTCTAGGTCGTTTCATGGCATGATTTCAGAGTCACACCGCTTTTAGAATGAGAGCGATCGCACCTAGCAGTCTGCCATGAGTGAAACCAACGACACGATTTTCGGCAAAATCATCCGCAAAGAGATTCCTGCCGACATTGTTTATGAAGACAATCTCGCCCTCGCCTTTCGCGATGTGAATCCGCAAGCGCCCGTGCATATTTTAGTGATTCCTAAACAAGCGATCGCCAAACTCTCTAACGCAGACTCGCAAGATCACGCGCTGATGGGGCACCTACTTTTAACCGCCAAGCGAGTCGCCGAGCAAGTCGGGCTTACCAACGGCTATCGAGTTGTGATCAACACAGGCGACGATAGCGGACAAACCGTTGATCATCTGCATCTGCACATCCTTGGTGGTCGCCCCCTGACTTGGCCACCCGGTTAAGCAAACACCCGCCCCGATGCGCTAGGATCTGGACAGAATCGGAGGAAAGATCACGGTTTACACACGCCCCCTCGCTCGTTTAATTGAGCACCTTCAACATCTCCCTGGTGTTGGCCCTAAAACAGCCCAACGGCTTGCGCTCCATATTCTCAAGCGCCCTGAAGAAGAGGTGAAGGCACTCGCTCAGGCATTGGTAGAGGCAAAGCTGCAAGTGGGCTTCTGTTCGGTTTGCTTTCATTTGTCGGCTGAACCAGTTTGTGACATCTGCCGCGCTCCCAATCGCGATAGCAGCACGATTTGCGTAGTTGCCGATTCTAGAGACGTGATCGCGTTAGAAAAAACTCGTGAATATCGCGGGAAATATCACGTTTTGGGTGGATTGATCTCTCCGATCGACGGCATCGGCCCTGATCAGCTAAATATTCACCCGCTACAGCGCCGCGTCAGTCAACAGAAGATTGACGAGGTGATATTGGCGATCAGCCCCAGTGTTGAAGGCGAGACGACGACTCTGTTTGTGGGTCACTTGCTCAAACCGTTCACACGGGTGACTCGGATTGCGTTTGGTCTGCCGATGGGCGGCGACTTAGAATATGCCGATGAGTTGACGCTGGCACGCGCCCTAGAGGGTAGACGAGATTTAGAGTTTGGCAGTCGCTAAACCTCAGAGTTTGCCATACTAAAACCATTCCCAATTTTGATTTGCCTGATGTTTGGTATCTTTCAACAAAGCAGTTTGCGGATTGAAGTTGCGGCCTCTGAAGCCCTGCTTCGTCAGAGTCTCGCCAACCCTGCCCAGTTTTCTAAGTGGCTTTGGTTTGAGCGATTCTCACCTGGCTTGCCCACAACGTTGCATCCCGGATTGACGTTTATGAGTTGGGCAGGTGCGATCGCGATTCAACATCAGGTCGAGATTGCAGAACCTAATCGGGTGCGGTTTTTGCTCAGTCAAGGCATTGATGGCTTTCACGAATGGGCGTGGGGTGATGGTTGGGTGCAGTCGCGCATCGAAGGCATTTCAGTTTTGCCGATTAATTTAGGCCAAACGATCAGTCTTTTGAGTCTAAAGCAATTTTTAGCCACCACCTCATAAAGACTTTCTGGCAATCTGTGCCTAAAGACCTAGGACGGTTTTTGAAGTGGTTAAGGGCGATCGTCTTCCTGTAGATGGATGATGCACAAACGCTTAACCTGTTTCGCTCATCGGTGTAGTTTTGTTGAATTTGTCAATGCTGAAGTATTCTGTTAGGCGAATGGGCTGGTTAGGAATGATGGTCGCCCTCACCGTTTCTCAATCAGGACTGGCGATCGGCGCAGAGCCTAGCTTGAATGAAACCACACCCACTCCTACCCAATCTCTCGATTCTCCTCAAACTCCTCAAACCCAGCCTGTCACTCAGCCTTTGCGGCTAGAAATTCGTCTCAGCAAACGTCAGGTCACGCTTTATCAAGGAGATGTCAAAGTCAAAACCTACCCGATCGCAGTGGGTCGCCCTGGGTGGGAAACACCGACAGGCAACTTTCGAGTCAGGCAAAAAGTCAGAAACCCAGTCTGGGTGCATCCCTTCACAGGTGAGAAAGTAGCGGGCAAAGACCCTGAAAACCCCTTAGGTGGCTATTGGCTGGGTTTTTGGACAGACGGCAAAAACTCGATCGGGCTTCACGGTACGCCCACACCTCTCTCAATTGGAAAAGCTGCATCTCATGGCTGTGTTCGCATGCATGTCAAAGATGCGGCAGAACTTTTTGAAAAGATCAACGTGGGAACAGTCGTCAAAGTGGTGAAATGAATCCCAATATCAGCCCTTTGTTGAGCATTTGTTGAGAAACATAGATCTATATCCGGGGGGAGAGTATCCGCAACTCGTGAATCCTTACACTTCTGGCTAGTGGCGATGATTCTAGATCAGATTATTCGTGCAGCAATGAGTCGTGATTTCGGCTCTTGAACAGCAGCCTCTGTGGTTGCTAGATCATCAACAGTAAGGAGATCAATATGAACGGAACTAACAAACGCGTCAACACTTTTAGTGCAGCAAAGCTATGCGCTAAACTTGCCGGAACTTTAGGGCTTGCTGGTGCCAGCTCTCTGCTTGCCTTCCCTGCTTTCTCAGCCACTCCTTCTCTCTCGAAGGTCAATCCTAATCCTACTATCTTTAACGAAGCTCCCTACAACCGCATTTCCCAGTCATCAGGTGGCGGGATGAATAACGTAACCCCTAGTGGCACCCCGACGAATCCCTCTTCGGCTCCCACTGCGGAACCTTCTAATGTAGGGCCTACTTTAGATCGTTCAACGAGTCCTGGCAGTGTGAACATGGATCGTTCAACAACTCCTGGCAGTTCACCAAATTCACCGAGCGCGGCTCCGAGCGGCACTCCTACCAATCCTTCGGCGGCTCCGAGCGGTTCGGGTGGCACTGGGGCTGATGTCGTGGTTCCGTCGTCTGGCGGCTCTATGACACCGGGCGGCATGAGTATGCCTACGGCTGCTCCGGGTGGATCTATCTCTCCGGCTGGCGGCAATCCTACCGATTCGACGACGACACCCAACAGCATCCCTGGCACACCTGGTAATCCGACCACCCCATCTTCTACACCTGACAGCACGATCACACCGTCAACGTCTCCTGATAGCACGACTACGCCATCGACGAGTCCTGACAGTACGACCACGCCATCTTCTACCCCTGACAACACCACGACCACCCCGTCTTCTACTTCTGATGATGGAAGCGGAGGAGTTCGTGCCCTTTGGTAAGGCTGGACAATGGGTTTAGATAACTGGTAAATAAAGGGACACGATCGAATTGTGTCCCTTTGATGTTTCAAGAGTTTTTCATGCGTCCTCAACCTATTGCCCCGCAGCCTGGTCAAGAATCTGTTTGGAATTATCCCCGTCCGCCTCGGTTAGAGTTGACTGAGAAGCCGATTCAAGTAGTGTTGAATGGCGAAGTGATTGCCGACACGCGACGGGCGATGCGGGTGTTAGAAACCAGTCATCCTCCGGTTTACTACATTCCGCCTGACGATATCCAGATGCAGTATTTAATTGCGTCTGCCCGATCGACCTACTGCGAGTGGAAGGGTTCTGGAAATTACTACACAGTGTCAGTCGGCGACAAACAAGCGGTAGATGTCGCCTGGTATTATGCCAATCCGACTCCTGAGTTTGCGGCGATCGCGCACTATGTCGCCTTCTATGCGGCACCGATGGATGCTTGTTATGTCGATGGTGAAAAGGTGACACCGCAGCCTGGAAACTTTTATGGTGGCTGGGTGACTAGCGATATTGTGGGGCCCTTTAAAGGGGAACCTGACTCTTGGGGTTGGTGACGAGTCAGGCAGCCGAGCTATTGATTTTCTTGAGACCTTTCGCGGTTGCGTTCTTGCAGCTTGAGCAAGATTTCAGCGTGAACTTCTTTGGTGATGGGGTAGAAGTAGGCTAGCACCAAGCCAATGATCAGCACGACGAGAGGAGCGGGCCCGACTAAAACGCGAATTGCCCAGAGTGCAGAAGCAGGCTGAGTCGGGTCTGCCTCACCTGTGATGGTTTTTAAGAAGCCTGATTGTTGCAGCACCCAGCCGACGAGGAACAGCCCGATCGCGAGTGCCACTTTTTGCAACAGCACCATAAATGCGTAGAACACTCCTTCGCGGCGTTGCCCAGTTTGCAACTCGTCTAGCTCAATTACATCGGGAATCATCGACCAGGGAATTAGATAAGCTGTCGAGACCCCAAAACCTGCCATTACCGCTAAGACATACAGCAGTCCGGTTTGTCCGGGCTGTAGCATGAATAGCCCGATTTCACCAATGATCCAAACGGTCATACCCATAAAGTAGACCGCTTTCTTGCCGACTCGTTTGCTGACCTCGCTCCAGACAAACAGCATGATAAAAGATGTCACCTGAACCGCAATAATGACATTGATAAAATCCTGCGTGGTTAGACCCATCCAATTCTTGACGAAGTAGGGAATGACTGACACGGTGTTTTGCACGGCAAGCCACGAACAAAGATAGATCCCAATCACATACAAAAATGGTCTGTTGCTGAAGACGATTTTAAGCTGTTCGAGATAGGGAAGCGACACCTCGTTACTCGTTTCTTGACGCAGGTGCTCTGTTTCTTTGACTCGCTGACGAGTGCCCCAAACGCACCAAAATAAGGGTAAAACAGAGATTACAGCACAGGCTGCTCCCATGACTGAGTATTGTTGAAGAGGATTATCTTTTAGCAATGGCAGATCGAAGATGCGTCCTACTAAAAGCAGCGACAAAATGCTGCCCCCGATCGAAAACCCAAATCGAAAGCTGGTGAGGCTAGTGCGTTCGTCATAGTCTTGGGTGAGTTCGGGTGTGAGAGCCGTGTAGGGTAAGTTGACAGCCGTGTAGAAGCTGTTGAAGAGAATGCTAATCGCGATGTAATACCAAAACAAACTCCACTGATTGGTAGTCGGGTCGCTGCTAAACTGGGGCACCAGCCACTGTAGAAAGAAGAAAAACCCGAAGGGAATTGCGCCAAAGATCATCCAGGGGTGACGGCGACCCCAACGGCTGCGAGTCTTATCGCTCAGCATCCCCACGATCGGATCGTTCACCGCATCCCAAATTTTGCTGATTAGCAGAATGCTGCCTGCCATTCCTGGGTCTAGCCCTGCAACGCTGGTGAAGAAAATGAGCAAGAATACAGATAGGATGTTTGCAGTGACGGCTGGCCCAAAATCACCTGCCCCGTATGCCAACTTGGTGCTTAAATTGAGTTTTCCTGACATTGCGGCAGGTTGATCGGCAGAATTATTCATAGGAACATCATAGAAACCGGGTTACTAGCTGTATTATTTTCATCATCTTTGGGTTTCGATCGTCCAAATCGTGCCAAATCTTTAACCGACTTAATATGCCTTCCCATGTCAGATCTTCATGTATCTTGGTCAGATTATCACCGCACGATCGAGCACCTAGCCGCTCAAGTTTACAAGTCTAATTGGGAATTTAATCAAATTGTCTGCCTTGCTAAAGGGGGTTTGCGGGTTGGAGATGTCTTGGCTCGTATCTATGACGTGCCCCTGGCAATTTTGGCGACTTCTTCTTATCGAAGTGGCAAAAGCCGCAGTAGCTTAGTGTTTTCGCGCGACTTGACGATGACCACACCTAACTTGGGCAGCCATGTCTTGCTCGTGGATGATTTAGTAGATTCTGGGGTGACACTACAAAAAACGATTCCTTGGCTTGAGCATCACTACGGATTTTATATCGAAGAGGTGCGGACAGGTGTGTTGTGGTACAAAGCCTGCTCGGTGATCAAGCCTGATTATTATGTCGATTATTTGGCTGATAATCCTTGGATTCATCAGCCGTTTGAGCGTTATGAAGACATGACCCCAGCAGATTTAATCATTTGAATCTTTGGCGTTGCTGAATCCAAGTATGAATCGGTGGGTAGCGACATTTCTGGAACGCCCCCTAAATCCCCCACAAGTGAGGGACTTTGAAAGTCCAAGAGTCCCCCAAAATGGGGGGTTGGGGGGCGAATTCATACCATTGTTCAGCAACGCCGAATCTTTTACTTCTTGTTCGACAGCGCTTTAAATTCGTATTGCTTGCCCGATCGAGCAGCCGTCACTTTCACCAGTTCGAGATCAATCGGGCGATCGCCGCTCTCAGAAAACTTGACTTGATGAATTGCGCCCATCACCGCAAAATCAGGACTTGCCAGCGATCGCCGAATGCCATTGCGAGTTGGTGTGCGCTGAAGTGCCCCAATCAACGCTTCGGTCGCGTCGTATGCCAACACTGTTCGCCACCGCACTGGGCTTCCCCAAAGTGTCTTGGCTTGCTTTTGAAATGCAGATTTTGAGATCTCAGCTTGATAAGACGGCACGGCTAAAACCATGCCTGCGATAGTCTTGCCGCCGATCTGTAAGGTTTTAGGTGAATAAAGCGCATCACCTGCCAAAAGAGGCAACCGATTTTGATTGGCGTTAATGACTAGAAGAGTCCGATCGAAGAATTCGTTATTGGGTGCAAGCATGATCACCTGTGCCCCTTTCTTAATCGCTTGATCGACACTTTCAACGGGGTTAAAGTCCGGTTTGCTTAGATCGATCGCGTCGATTACTTGACCACGATCGCCATAGAACAAAGCTTTACTAAATTCGTCTTTAAGCGAGTTGCTATAAGCACTGGCAGAATTAAAGAACACTACAGCTTTGCGTTTTTTAAGCTGCGTCACCATATAATTGCCAAGCTGTTTTGCAGGCAGTTGATCACTAGGCATGGTGCGAAACACATAGGGACTAAACCCCGACAGCGCAACAGCAGAACTGACGGGGGAGATAACAACAAGTTCTCCAGATTGATAGATTGTTCCAGCCGCGAGAGTGGTATCGCTCGTGCCGTGACCAATTACGCCTAAAACTGTTGCATCATCAACAAAGGCTTTTGCCACTTGTTTAGCAATTTCTGGTTCACTGTTGTCTGTGGCGATCGCCACCTTTAACTGCACTCCATTAATACCCCCAGTTTGATTAACCTGATTTTGCGCCTGCGCCACTCCCTGCAAAACTTCTGCCGAAGAACCGGGTTGAGTGCTGAGGGGCACCACTACGGCAACGGTGTAAGACTTCTGCTGACCAATTCGCGCGTTGTTGAGATAGATCAGAGTTTCGGGGTCGGCGACGTTGGCTCGACGCGCTTTTTCTAGGAGAGTGACCGCTTGTTTGAGGTTTCCGACGGCGATCTGGTCGGTGGCTTCTTGCTTAAGCGGGAGAACCGTTCCGGGTGTGAGGATTTTTTCACCTACGCTAATCTGAGTCTGAATCGAACTCGGACTGACGATCGGAAGTGCTTTGGGCGTTAATGTGCGAGTCACCGTCCAAGTGGCCAGAGCTAGAGAAGCCGCTGCACCGATGCTAGTCGCGATCTTCAGCGGCATTGCAGCCCCGGCTAAAAATCGAGGGCGTGGTGGTACGATCGCGGCACGAACATTAGCACCCCGAACGGCATCAAATCGAGAGAGCGGGGCTTGGGTTTGATTCTCTGTTTCCTGAAGATGTTGCAGTGCTTCTAGTGCTTCATCAGCAGTTTGATAGCGCTGGTTGAAGTGAAACTTTGTCATCTTTTCCAGCACGGTGGCGAGTTCTGGCTGCACTTCGACCAAATCTTGCCAAACGAGTTCGCAGGTGTTGGGGTCTTGCGGCAACTGCACAGGGCGCGCTCCTGTCAAAGCTTGAATGCCGATCACTCCTAACGCATAGACATCGCTGCTAAAGCGAGGTTTGCCCAAACACTGCTCACTTGCTCCATAGCCTGACGTGTAGACTGGCATACTGATCTCAGTGGTTCCGGTGGCTTCGGCGATCGTATGTTCGATGGTTTTAACGGCACCAAAATCGATTAGAACTAGTTTTTGATCGCGATCGCGGCGAATTAAATTCTCAGGTTTAATGTCTCGATGAATAACGTTTTGAGCATGAACAAAGTTCAATATGCCTAAGACATCTTTTAACAGTAGAATTACCTGGGCTTCAGAGAGCTTTTTTCCGGGCAGTAATTCGTCACTGAGCGGGTGCCCTTCAATAAATTCTTGAACGAGATAAAACTCTTTGTCTTCCTCAAAATATGCCAACAGTCGCGGAATTTGATCATGTTCGCCCAACTTCTCCAAGGTTTCTGCCTCTGAGAGAAACATCCGCCTCGCTTGCTGCAAAATCGCAGGATTATGGCTGGCAAAACTGAGGTGTTTCAATACACACAAAGGGTTCCCAGGACGCTGAGTATCCTGAGTGACATACGTGTGACCAAACCCGCCTGACCCAAGCACCCTGACGATTCGATAGCGCGAACTGAGCAGTCGTCCTAACATTGCGCCCGTAGATGGTAGACCACTTGATTGTAGGGCGATATCAAGAGGAAGGATGAGGGATGAAGCATGAAAATTGAGCAGAAACATGAGTGGGTTTTGACCGCAGAAGCCGCGATCGAGATTCAGCAAACGCTGCGAACTGAGGTGATCACGCGCGATCGCTTCGGGGTGGTGAACTATGTGGCGGGCGTTGATGTCGGTTTTGAGGCAGACGGGACAGTGACTCGTGCAGCCGTTGCCGTGCTGAGTTATCCAGAATTGCAGTTGTGTGATCAGGCGATCGCGCGTCGTCCCACCACGTTTCCTTACATTCCGGGGTTTCTCTCGTTTCGAGAAGTTCCGGCGGTTTTAGATGCGTTAGAGAATGTCAAAATTATGCCTGATTTACTGCTCTGCGATGGTCAAGGCATCGCGCATCCTCGACGGTTTGGTATCGCGTGTCATCTGGGAGTGTTGACCAATTTACCTGCGATTGGAGTGGCAAAATCTCGTCTGATTGGCAAACACGCCGAAGTACCAGACAAAAGAGGCACTTGGGAGCCACTGTACGATCGCGGCGAGACGATCGGCGCAGTGCTCAAAACTCGCCCCAATACAAACCCGCTCTATATTTCTCCCGGTCATCGCATTAGTTTAGAAACGGCGATCGCTTATGTGATGGGCTGCACGACCAAATATCGTTTGCCCGAAACGACTCGCTTTGCTCACAAGTTAGCTTCTGGCTGATTATCGTGTTTAACACGTCAGTTCGACGAGTTTTTTCGCTTCGTTCTCAGCGGCTTCTGCCCCCTAAATCCCCCATTCTGGGGGACTTTGAACCGGAATTTTTGGCTTGAAGTCCCCCAAAATTGGGGGATTTAGGGGGCGCGATGGACTCGTAACGAAGTCTCGAATTCACGTTGTTTTATGATCGAGTGCGAGTGATGTCGATCGTGATTTTGCCGCCAAAGTCAGGAATCGGAGCCGCAGGTTTGATCAACTGCACCCGCACCTGAGAGACGCGATCGAAGTTAAGAACAGATTCTGCAATCAGCGTTGCCAATCTCTCTAACAAGATTAAACGAGAAGTCTTCACTAAGTTCTGCACAATTTCGATCACATCGCAATAATCTAAAGTGTGTGCCAATAGATCGCTTTCTCCAGCTTGAGAGAGATCGAGCCACAGCGTTATATCGACTTCAAACCACTGTCCTAATCGTTGTTCTTCAGGCAATGCACCCGTGTAGCCATAACTGAGAATGCCTGTTATGTGAATACAGTCCATTTATTTCAATCCATAGCCTCTTTGAACATAGTAGTTCTTGATCCACACGCCAAACCGAATGATCGGAACAGTAATCGGTGGTGAAACTCGATCGAACTTTGCAAGTAGCTTTGACTGCACCGGAAACCAATCATCCGACAAAATTACTGCATTTTTGTCTCGAAAGGGCAGATCATCGGGATACCAAAAGTCAAATTGATCGACCCGATCGGAGATCGCTCTCACAGTTTTATCGTTAAGTTGATAAGCCAGAGCAGATGCCGATCGATAATCGGTGGTGATCAACAAGGGCGAAGTCTGAAGTTCTGATGCCTGCTGTGTAACGACAACAGCAACTTCGTTCCAGCCAAACAACATCCGTGAATCTGGATCAGCGTCTTTGCTGACCAGTGCTGACAACGGTAAAGCACAATAATGTACCACTAGCAGGGTTGCAAATAATAATCCATAAAGCTGAAAGCCAGATAACGCTTTAGATCCGAAATTTGAAGCCCGAATAAAACAGGCCGGGAGTAAAGGAAACAATAAAAGATAAGCAGTAATATTCCAATAATAAAGCGCAGCCGAAATCAGAGAAATAACCGTCAAAATAATGGTAGAGACTGCGAACATCCAAAATGCGACGATCGGGTAAACAGAATCAGTGCGAATCAAATGACTGGGCTGTTTAAAACTCCGATAAAAGCCTCTCCAATAGAATGGAGAAACTACAAAAAATGAAACGCCAATGAAAGCAAGACACGAACCTAATTTAATTCCACCATTAACCGGATGAATACTGCGATCGACATAATAATGAAACGACTGAAAATCATTCGAGAGATTCCACACCAGAATCGGAATCAACGCACTGCTGGCGATCGCGATCGCAAAATAGAGCCGACGATCACGCAAAAATGGTCTTAATCGGCGATCGGCAATCATCGCAGCGAGAAATCCAAGCGGCACAAACACGGCATTATATTTGCACAATCCAGCAAGCGCGATCGCAATAGCTGATGAATAGAGTCGCCAACTTTCACCTTTTTGCTCTGTAACATAACCATCCAGAAACGTAATAAATAAGTATGCAGAAATTAACGAAAACGTAATTAGTAAGTGATCGTGCCACGCCAACCCCAAAAATAAAAAATACAACGGGGACGCAAGCACTAATATAATCACTAACCAAAAATGTTGTTCAATCTTATCTCGATAAAGATAATGAACAATTCTATAGTAGGTATAACCGATCGCGCCACTACTGATTAAGTTGGGCAACCGCAGTGTGAAATTAGAGCGTCCAAAAACCGCAGTAAAAGCCCCTTGAACCCAAGCATTTAAGGGCGGATGGTCATAGTAAGACCAGTCTAGATGCTGACCCCAAAGCCAATAGTAAGCTTCGTCAGGGTTTGGAAACGCCGTCAGCCAAAACACCAAACGAAGCACCGCGAAAGCGATTATCACAAACAGCCAAGATTTAGGCATTCAGAGAACTTATCAAATTAGTTACAAAACTTTAAAGAATTTCCTCAACGATCGCTATTCTTCCACGATCGTTAAATTTGGTACATCACGATGCACTTTTATCGAATAAAAAGGCTTATATTCTTTCATCATCCTTCACTCGGTTGCGTATGCTGACTAGCGCTCATTGGCGTAAAACGTTAGAAGCGGTTTCGATTCCGATCGCTGCTCTGATCTTCTCACTTTTTTTGTTTGGCTTGTTTTGTGCGGCAGCGGGGGCCAATCCCTTTGCGGTCTATGGGGCAATTTATAAAGCAGCCTTTGGCAGTTGGTTTGCCTTTCAAAATACGCTAATTCGAGCCGCCCCGTTGATGCTGACCTCTTTGTGTACCGCGCTTCCTGCTCGATTGGGGTTGGTAATCATTGGCAACGAAGGGGCACTAGTCATGGGTGGGATTGCCGCGATCGCCGCAGGCTTATCCGTCGCGGGTTCTGCCCCAGCGCTCGTCGTTCAAATCGTCATGGCGATCGCAGGCATCCTCGCTGGAGGGGTGTGGATCGGCATAGTCGGAGCGTTGCGTCACTATCGAGCTGTCAACGAGACGATTAGCAGCCTATTGATGAATTACATCGCGATCGCGATCCTCAACCATCTGGTAGGCGGCCCGATGCGCGATCCGACTTCTCTTAACAAGCCCTCTAGCTTCCCGATTCCTGATGCCGATAAGCTAGGCAACATTCCCTTTACACGAGTCCATTACGGGTTGCTCTACGGCATTGTCGTGTGCATCATTGCTTACTACCTGATCCAGCGCACCACGTTTGGATTCGCAGCACGAACGGCAGGCGGAAACGTCAAAGCCGCCCGAATTGCCGGATTGCCCGTCGGCAAATTGACGATCGCGATCTGCTTTCTAGCTGGATCTGCTGCTGGGTTAGCCGGGATGGTCGAAGTCGCGGCAGTACACGGTCGAGCCAACGAATCACTCAATGCTAACTATGGCTATGCGGGAATTTTGGTGGCATTTATTGCGCGACATAACCCGATCGCTGCCAGCGTTGTGGCAATTCTACTCGGCGGAATTCTCGCCAGCGGCAGCATCTTGCAGCGACAGTTAGGCTTACCCGATGCCACAGTCTATGTCTTTCAAGGCTTAGTGTTTCTCGTCGTTCTCTACAGCGAATCTCTCTACGGACGGTTCGCCATCTTTAAAGAACCCGAAGCACCGAGTTTGCCTCCCCCTTCAGCAACCCTGGCAGTATAAATTAACGTCAGTTCGACGGAAGCGGTTCGCTCCGGTTGTGAATTCTGGAAGCCCCCTAAATCCCCCAAATTGGGGGACTTCAAGCCACAAGTTCCGGTTCAAAGTCCCCCAGAATGGGGGATTTAGGGGGCAGAAGCCGCTGACAACGAAGCGAAAAACCTCGTCGAACTGACGTTAAATTACTTGCGATCGCACCCAAATTCAATGGAGATATTCAAATGGCAACAGAAGCACTAGGTTGGTGGGGCGTTCCTTTAGGAATCATGGCGGGTATGTTACGCGGCAGTGCCCCCTTCTTATTTGTGAGTTTGGGCGAGTGCCTAACTGAGAAAAGCGGCAAAGTCAACTTGGGGTTAGAAGGAACGCTTTTGACCGGGGCAATGAGTGCCTACGCGATCTCTTATCTGACCGAAAAGAGCGTCGGCCCGGCAATTTCTCCCTGGCTGGGCGTTCTAGTAGCAGGTCTAGCCGGAATGGTTTTAGGCTTTATTCACGCGTGGCTATCTCAGCAGCCCAAGGTGAATGATGTCGCTGTCGGCATTGCCATGATTATCTTTGGCAGTGGCATCGCCTTCTTTTTAGGAAAACCGTTTATTCAACCGCCTGCCCCTCAACTGCCAACATTTGATCTGGGTGCCTGGAGCAACGTTCCTCAAATTCAATCCGCTCTAAAAATCAGTCCTCTGCTGATCATCGGAATTTTGCTCGCGCCGTTAATGGCTTGGTTTTTTAAGTCTACTCGTTGGGGATTATTTATTCGAGCGGTTGGCGATAGTCCCGATGCAGCGTTAGCGATGGGCATCTCGATCGCAAAAGTGAGAATGCTGTGCATCATCGCTGGCAGCTTTTTAGCTGGGATTGGCGGGGCATATTTGTCGCTTTACTACCCCGGTAGCTGGTCAGAGCGCATTTCTAGCGGTCAGGGCTTGATGGCGGTTGCTCTGGTGATCTTTGCCCGTTGGAATCCGATTCAGTGCCTTTGGGCATCGCTCTTATTTGGAGGCGCACAAGCGATCGGCCCTGCCTTGCAAGCGGTCGGCGTTGAGGGCGGTTATTATCTCTTCAACGCGTCTCCTTACATTCTGACGCTGCTGATCATGATCATTACTTGTTCTCCCAAGAAGACGCTCACAGGCGCACCTGGCGCTTTAGGAACTTTCACTTAAAAACTCTAAATTTCAATAAAAGTCATGAATCCAGCCGTCGAAATCAGCCAAACCAAAGAACTCGACCTGCCCCCCGAACTCGAAGTCGTAAATATGACCAAACAATTTGGTCAACTGATCGCCCTCGATCAGGTTTCATTGACCCTAAAACCCGGCACGTTTCACGCCCTGTTGGGAGAAAACGGAGCCGGAAAAAGTACGCTCGTAAAATGCGTCATGGGCTTTTATCAGCCCACTTCTGGAGAGGTGCGCTTTAACCAGCAGGTGCAAACGATCGCTAGCCCCCGCGACGCTCAAAGACACGGAATTGGCATGGTCTATCAGCACTTCACCTCAGTTCCGGCGATGACGGTGGCAGAAAATTTGGTGCTTTGCCGCTATGAAAGTGCCGCGCTGATTGACTGGAAAGCTGAATACGAGGTGCTGAACGCATTTATGGAGACGGCTCCGTTTAAGCTGCCGTTGAGTGCGATCGTGGCTCAACTCGCGGCTGGAGAAAAGCAAAAACTAGAGATTCTCAAACAGCTTTATCTCAAGAGCAAGATTCTAATTCTAGATGAGCCAACCTCAGTGCTAACGCCCGGTGAAGCCGATGAGGTGTTGGGCTTGATTCGCCAAGAAGTCGTCGCGGGGCATTTAAGCGTGCTGCTAATCAGCCACAAATTTCGCGAGGTGACAGCGTTTGTAGACGAGATCACCGTCTTACGAAAGGGCAAATTTGCGGGGAGCGGCAGCGTTAAAGATCTGACGATCGCCGACATGGCAGAGATGATGATGGGCGAAAAACGCGATCCTCAAAAAGTTGAGAAGACGGTGCATCCCGACCCGACCCCGGTGCTGCAAATTCAGGAGATTCACGCCAATAAAGACAATGGGCTAGAGGCGATTTCGGGCGTAAATCTGACCGTCAATAGTGGCGAAATTGTCGGGATTGCAGGCATTTCTGGCAACGGTCAGCGCGAATTAGTCGAAGTCTTGGCAGGTCAACGCATCGCCACCGCTGGGCAGGTTTTGGTCAATGGCGAAGTCTATCGGGCCAGTCGCCGCGAAATGTTTAAGCATCGCGTCTTTGTGCTGCCCGAAGAGCCGCTTAAAAATGCCTGTGTGCCTCAAATGAGCGTGGCAGAGAATTTGGCACTGAGAACGTTTGATCGTTCGCCTCAAGCCAAAGGCTGGATGCTGCTTTTTAAGCCGATTCGAGAGGCTGCCCAGCGCTTGATTAAAATCTTTAAAATTAAAACGCCTTCTCCCGAAACTCCAGTCAGCAATCTCTCTGGTGGAAACGTCCAGCGCACCGTTCTTGCACGAGAGCTTTCTTCAGATCACATTAACCTTCTGATTGCCGCTAACCCCTGTTTTGGTCTGGACTTTGCCGCCGTCGATTATATTCACAGCGAAATTTTGGAGACTCGAAACCGAGGCGTTGCGGTGCTGCTCGTCAGCGAAGATCTGGACGAGTTGCTGAAATTGTCCGATCGCATCCTCGTGATCAGTGAAGGCAAATTTGCTTATGAAAGCCCGATCGCAACGGCTGATTTTGCTGCGATCGGTCGCAGCATGGCAGGACATTAGCCCTATGACTATTATTTCTGCACAGCCTTATGACTACGAGTTGCCTGAAGACGGCAACATTGCGCTGATCGTGATTGATATGCAGCGTGACTTTATGGAACTGGGTGGATTTGGTGACATTTTGGGGAACGATGTTAGCCTTTTGCAAGCGATCGTGCCGACTCTAAAAACGCTGTTAGCAGGCTGTCGATCGCGAAACCTCCCCATTTTCCACACGACTGAGGGACATCAACCCGATCTGTCAGACTGTCCCGACTCTAAGCGCAAACGGGGTAAAGGAAAATTGACGATCGGCGATGCCGGATCGCTGGGACGAATTCTCATTTTGGGTGAACCAGGTAACGGCATCATCCCCGAATTGGCTCCGCTTCCAGGAGAAATCGTGATCCCAAAACCGGGCAAAGGTGCGTTCTACAACACCGACCTCGAACCGTTGTTAAAAGAGCGCAACGTGACCCACCTGCTGATCACAGGCGTAACGACTGAAGTTTGTGTCCAAACAACCATGCGAGAAGCCAACGATCGGGGCTATGAGTGCTTGCTCGTCGAAGATGCGACCGAGAGCTACTTTCCAGAATTCAAGCAAGCGACGCTAGAAATGGTGCGCGCCCAAGGTGGCATCGTCGGCTGGACTGCCACCACCGATCAAGTACTGCAAGGATTGCAAACCTGGAAATCGGCTTCAGCGATCGCGTGACGAAATCACATTGGTTATGAACCTGTGGTGACTATACTCGCCTCAGAAACAGCCGCCTCCAGGGTGTGAGATTCTTCGGCTAGCTTCAACGCTGCGATCGCAGCAATCTCATCTTGATAAATGGGGAGGTCAAGCCAAAACGTGGTTCCGACTCCCACTTCACTGACTAGATAGACGCGGCTGTGGTGACGCTGCACAATATTGCGGACGATCGACAGCCCTAAACCCGTTCCTTCTAGCGTGTGAACCCGGTTCTCAACTCTAAAAAATCGCTCAAAGATGGCATTTTGGTCTTCCTGGTCAATGCCAATTCCGGTATCTGCGATCTCAACGCGAACCGTTTCGGGCGAATGCAGAGAGGCGCGAATCATCACCTTGCCGCCCGCTTCAGTAAACTTAAGGGCATTGCCCACCAGATTTGCAAACACCTGCAAAAGCAAATCATAGTGCCCCATCACCGCAGGCAAATCGGCTTCAACTTCTTGCAGTAGCTCGATGCCTTTGTCTTTAGCGTTGAGTCGATAAGTGCGAAGAATTTGCTCGATCGGTTGTGCCAGATCGACGGCTTCTAAGTGATAAATCTTGCACGACTCTAAGCGAGACAGATCCAACACATCATTGACTAGTCGAGTCAGACGATCGGTTTCTCGATTTGCCGTTTCTAAAAACTCTTGCCGCTCCGTCTCAGTTAGTTCATCGCCATATTCATGCAGCGTTTCGATAAAGGATTTGATGTTAAACAGGGGCGTTCTCAACTCATGAGACACGTTGCTAATAAACTGACTTTTTGCTTCATTTAGCTCCGCTTCACGGGTGATATCTTGCACCGTCACCGCCACACCTTTGACGTTTTCTTTAGAAGAATCCAGAACGGTGTTTAACAAAATTCTCAGGGTGCGATTCACTGGCTCGGTGAGCGTGATCCGAAATTCAGCTTCCTCACGCAGTTCACCTCTGGCAACCTGATAGAGTGGGCGAGTCAATTCGACCTGCACAGGCACTGGGAAACAGTAAAGCGCGTTGGTTCCTTCCACGGGCTTGCCTTCCCAGCCAAAGATGCGGCGAGCAGTCGGGTTCACCAACACCACTTGCAGATTGGTATCGAGCAAAACAGCACCATCGGCGATCGTCGCCACCAAAGTCTCTAACTTCGCCTTTTCCGCCGTGAGTTCTTCAATGTTTTGTTCTTCGTAGCGCTCTAGTTTTTCTGCCATCTCGTTAAAGCTAGCAATCAGTTCGCTCAACTCAACGCCGCCCCCCACAGGCAGATCAACCCTCTGCTGAAAGTTGCCCTTGGCAATATTTTTAACGCCAACTACAAGCTCTTTAATCGGCTTAGTGATTTGCAGCGCATTAAACACCGCCCCTAAAATCACCATCACCCAGATCGAGACAAACACAGCCACCGTGACATCTCGCGTTAGGTGAGATGACGCGGCCACCGTCGGGTTTGGATTAGTGCCGATCGCCAACACACCCAAATATTTGCCCTCATACACCAAGGGCACAAACACGTCGGTGACTTCACCATCGGGCGTTAAGTGCTGGCGCACCATCGGTAAATCTGAGGTTTCAGCAAAATTTTCGGGTAGCTGAATGCGACGGCGAATCGTCAGCGAATTTTGCACCTCAGAATCTGAGAAAGGAATCCCAAAATAGATTTCGCCATTCGTATCGGCATAGAGCATATAGCGCACGCTGGAAGTGCTGCCATAAAAGCGATGCGAAAAACGAGCTAACTCAGTACGATCGTCCTCTCCAACCAGAGGAGCCACGTTTGCCGCCAGCAGCAGCCCCAAATCGCTGCCGAACCGCGTATCGTTAACGCGAGCATCTTGCTGAATTGTGTTGACTGCCCAAAAAGTCAGCCCACTCATAATCAGCGACACGACTAGGGTTGCCGCCGCCATCAGCTTAGTCTGGAGCGTAAACTCCGACCACCAGCGCACCAAAACTTCTCGAACGGGGTTGAAGAAGGAAAACAAGAGCAAGACCAGGGGTGAGGGACTAGAAGCTAAAAAGCTTCCTTTTGACGACTTCCTGATCCTAAATATAAATCAATTTTGAGGAGAGCTAACCGTTCGGACTCGGTAGCCGATATCTCGACGATAATACATGCCCTCAAATTGAATCTGCGCGATCGCGGCATAGGCTTGGGCGATCGCTTGCTCAAAGTCATTACCCATCGCAGTCACGCCTAGCACTCGCCCACCGTCGCTGACTAAAACTTGCTGTTTACGCTGAGTTCCCGCGTGAAAGACGATCGCTCCCGTTGTCTCAGCTTGCTCAATGCCAGTGATCGGAAACGCCTTCTTAAAGTTGCCGGGATAGCCTTCTGAAGCCACCACAACACAGGCAGCAGCACCGGGCTTCCATTCAAGGGGCGGAAACTGCTCTAGCTTCTGTTGAGTACAAGCCGCCAACAGTTTTTCTAGCGGAGTGACAAGCAAAGGCAGAATTGCCTGAGCTTCGGGGTCACCAAACCGACAGTTAAACTCAATCACTTTTGGATCACCTGCTGGCGTGATCATCAAACCTGCGTAGAGAACGCCGCGATAGTCAATATTGCGATCGCGCAACGCCGTGATCGTCGGCTCTAAAATTTCAGCCTGAATGCGGTTCATCAAAGCGGGCGTGACGATCGCAGCCGGAGCGTAAGCCCCCATACCGCCTGTGTTTTCCCCGGTGTCGCCCTCGCCGATGCGCTTGTGATCTTGGGCAGGCAACAGTGGGCGAATCGTCAACCCGTCGGTGACTGCCAAAATTGAGACTTCTTGACCGAGCAGGCATTCTTCAACCACGACCTGATATCCGGCAGCACCGAACTGCCCGTCGAAGCAAAGGTCGATCGCGGCTTCTGCGGCTGCTACTGTTGGTGCCACTGTCACGCCTTTTCCGGCGGCAAGTCCATCGGCTTTGATGACGATCGGGGTTGCTTGCTGACGTACATAAGTCTTTGCAGCCTCCGCAGTCGTAAACACTTCTGCGTTTGCGGTCGGAACTCTGGCTTCCTGCATCAGCGCTTTTGCCCATGCCTTGCTCGACTCAATCTGAGCACCCTCACGAGTGGGGCCAAACACCGCCAAGTTTTGCTGAGTCAGAGCATCTGTAATTCCTTGAGATAAAGGAACTTCAGAACCCACGACCACCATAGAAATATTGTGCACCAACGCAAATCGCGCAATCCCCTCAAAATCGTCTGGAGACAGCGCTAAGTTGCTACAGCGCTCTAGCGTGGCAGTTCCCCCGTTGCCCGGAACACAGACCACCTGCTGAACTTGTGGCGACTGCAATAACGTCCAAGCCAGGGCATGTTCACGACCCCCATTGCCGACAATCAAAACCCTCACGTTGCCCTCGCTCAGAAATTATTAGTTAGCATTTGACAGTGCATCCACCGTTAATCGAAACCTCGATCGGGTTTCCTTAAGGGGTGTTTTTATTCGGTAGACTTAACATCTTACCGATAAAATTTTAATGATCTGGCAAATGGCATCCCATTATGTCATGGGAGGACGGAATTTTGGGGAAGCTCTCGGGAATTAGAGGTCAATGGAGAGTCTGAAACCTTCTAGTCTTGAGTCAGTCACCTAAATATTAGGGATCGCTAACATTTATTTATCATGACCGCCAATTTTCTTCAACAGCCCTGGGTAGGAACGATCGCGTTTATTTGCTTGATAGGAACATTGCCTGGACAAGCCGCAACTTCACCCGTGCCTCAACCGAGTCCTGTCGGAAAGCCTGCACCTCAAAAGCCACCGTCTCAACCCGACAAGTTTCCGCCTAGCCCGCTAGAGTTGACGGCACCTGATCCTCTATTGCCGGGAGGATTGCAGCGTCCTTTAAGTGAGTCGGAGCGCCAGAAGCTTGGCACTGCTTTGGATGATCTCAACGCCCAAGCGATCGCAAAGTATCGATCGGGCGATATTATCAACGCCTTTGAGATCTGGAATCGCGAATTGCGCTTGCGTCGAGCGTTAGGTTTGTTGAATGAAGTCGAAGCACTGGGTCGGGTCGGCGATATCGCCTGGAAGCAAAATCAGCCCAATCAGGTGATTGTGATCACGAGACGGCTGCAAGCGATTCAGAAGCAGGTGCAAGCCCCAAGCGCCAAGACAAATCTGTCAGAGCGTCCTCAAATCTTGCAGGCCCTAGGGACGGCCTATCAACTGGTGCGATCGCCCGGTTTGGCAGTCAGCGTCTATGAGCAGATGCTAGCAGAAGCTCGTCAGCGCAAAGATGCCACCGAAGAAGTGAGTTTGCTCAACACGATCGGGCAACTGCATCTCAGTTGGTTTGACTACCCCAAGGCGACAGCAACTTATCAAGAATTGCTCACCCTTTCTCAGGGGCAGCGCGATCGAGCGGGTGAAGCCTTCTATCTCAATCAGCTTGCCTATGTTCATGAACAAGCCAAACAACCTGCTCAAGCCATTCCATATCAGCAGCAACTCGCTGATCTTTATCAAAAAAATTCACAGCCTGAGTTGCTTCCCGCTCTCAAAATCAGAATCGCCGATAACTACGCAACGAGTGGTCAGATCAATTTAGCCGAGCAGAACTATCAGGAAGCCTTTAAGCTGGCACAACCCGTCTTTCAACTGGCATATGCAGGGGATGCTTTGCGAAAATTGGGGGTGCTGTATCGCTCCAACGATCGCTTAGATGCCGCTTTGCAGGTTTATGAATATCTAGCTGGAGTCGAGCAGCAGGCCTATGACACTTATGGACTGATGGATACCTACGATCAGATTGGACAGATTCATCTGGCGCGCAAAGCCTATCCACAAGCGTTGACTGCGTTTAATCAAGGGTTAGCCGTGGCAAAGCAACTCAACTACCGAACCGATTATTTCACCAGTCAAATTCAGCAAGTGGCTCAGAAAACTGGGCAATAGTGCTTGAATCTGCTAATCGGCTTGAATGTCTAAGTTCAACACATAAGAGCCTAGTTGAATCTTGTCTGACCAAAGTTCATATTCTAAGTGCAAGCGCTCAGGCAGAGTCTTGCCATCAAGGTTTAGCCGACGCGTAAAATTGCGAAGCTGTAGCTGACTGCCCAGCCCAGCCTGACCGCCTTGCAGCCAATAGCGGCTGATGCCATAAACGCCGCGCTCCCAGTGGTGACGATAACTGAGCTTGCCATCGCCCTGCATCGTCATGGTGATGCGGTAGGGAGACATTTCTAACCACAACAATCGAGGCGTGGATGGCTGATTCTGGGTTGATGGCTGATCGCGCTGCTCGTGATCCACTGCGACTTTAGGCTCGGTCAACAGCAGATGAAACCGTTCTTGATCTCGCTGATAGATTGTGGCGATCGCCTGCACGTCAGACCAAACAGGCAAGTCTGTAGACACGATCGAAAGCGAGACAAGTCTGTGATGGTGGGTCAGCATGGAATGGTAGGATGACTTACGCATTGCGATGTCAGTCTAGCTGATCCCCATGACAACTCCTACTTCGATCGCTTTAAAGATTACTGACCAGCAGCATGAGTTAATCATCAAAAGCACAGGGCAAGCACTACACGGGCGAATTCGAGTGCCGGGAGACAAATCGATTTCTCATCGATCGCTGATGTTAGGTGCCCTCGCTGAAGGGGAAACGATCATTCACGGGTTGTTGCTGGGTGAAGATCCGCGCAGCACGGCAGAGTGCTTTCGGGCAATGGGAGCAACGATTTCAAAACTTAATGCAGAAGAAGTGCGGGTGAATGGCATCGGGTTGGGCAATCTGCAAGAACCTGAAGATGTGCTTAACACTGGGAACTCTGGGACTACAACTCGATTAATGCTGGGGATTTTAGCGTCGCATCCAGGCAAGTTTTTCACGGTGACGGGCGATCGCTCGATTCGTTCTCGTCCGATGTCTCGCGTCGTTAAACCTTTGCAGCAAATGGGCGCACAGATTTGGGGACGTAACGAAAATTCCCTCGCACCTTTGGCGATTCAAGGACAGGCTTTAAAGCCGATTCACTATCATTCTCCGATCGCCTCTGCCCAAGTCAAATCCTGCATTCTCTTAGCGGGGCTGATGACTCAAGGACAAACAACCATCACCGAACCTGCTCTCTCACGCGATCACAGCGAACGGATGCTCAGAGCATTTGGGGCAGAGTTGAGCGTTGATTCCGAAACCAATAGTGTCACGATTACCGGACAAGCCCGACTTAAAGGACAAACCGTGATCGTTCCGGGAGACATCAGTTCGGCAGCATTTTGGCTCGTGGCTGGGGCGATCGTCCCCGGTTCTGATTTGACGATCGAGAATGTCGGTGTGAATCCGACTCGCACTGGCGTGTTAGAAGCCTTGGCACAAATGGGCGCAGACATTGCTCTCGAAAATCAGCGCGAAGTTGCCGGAGAGCCTGTTGCAGATCTGCGAGTGCGTCACAGCAAACTCAAGGCTTGCACGATCGCCGGAGATTTAATTCCTCGCCTGATTGACGAAATTCCGATTTTGGCAGTCGCCGCCACCTTTGCCGAAGGAACCACCGTGATTCGAGACGCTGAAGAGTTGCGGGTCAAAGAGAGCGATCGCATCACCATCACTGCAACTCAACTTAATCTCATGGGAGCCAGCATCACCGAGTTGCCCGACGGTATGGAAATTGTCGGCGGCAAGTCGTTAAGGGGGGCTGAAGTCGATAGTCATACTGACCACCGGATTGCGATGAGTTTAGCGATCGCGGCGCTCAACGCGACGGGTGTCACAACTATTCATCGTGCAGAAGCGGCGGCGATTTCTTATCCTGATTTTACCGCCACTTTGCAACAAGTGACCCCAGAGTGAACCGCAAATCTACGTATCGGCACGGCACTGCCGTGCCCAGAGTCGTTCCAAGTAACCAACGTGATGTAATTCAACGTGAGTTCGACGAGTTTTTTCGCTGCGTTGTCAGCGGCTTCTGCCCCCTAAATCCCTCAATTTGGGGGACTTCAAGCCAAAATTCCCGGTTCAAAGTCCCCCAAAATTGGGGGACTTAGGGGGCTTCCCGAATTCATCATCGGAGTGAACCACTTCTATCGAACTCACGTTAATTTACGATCGCTAACCCATTAAAATCACCGTATCAATAACATGGATCACGCCGTTATCAGCTTCGATGTCGGGAGCGATCACGGTAGCATTCTTTACCTCGAAACCATCGGTGAAATTTAGTTTAATGGGCGAACCTTCGAGCGACGTGACAAAATCGAGCTTCTCTAAATCAGCTTTTGTATATTTTCCAGCCACCACATGAAAGGTCAAAATTCGAGCCAGCTGAGGAATATTTTGCACCAGGGTTTGAATCGTTCCGGGTGGTAGTTTAGCAAAAGCATCGTCCGTCGGCGCAAACACCGTAAACGGGCCGGGACTCTTGAGCGCATCTACTAAGTTAGCGGCTTTGACGGCGGTCACTAACGTATTAAAAGATCCTGCACCAACAGCAATGTCAACGATATCAGCCATAGTAAATATAAAATTGAGAATCTACAGGAGAAACGGATTTGCGATCGCGACCAGATTTTGAACCTGATTAGAAAAGCGCTGCACGTCAGAGGTGAAGGTGCCAGTCTGCGATCGCTGCAAGTCAGAAACCCGCAATAGCTGGGCAACGGCTCCAACAAAACTTTGAATCGTGCAACGCTGATTGGAAGGGAGCATATGCTCTTATGGATTATCATATCTACAAAATTCATAGTGAAAAGTCATTGTTATCAATAGACGCAATAGACTTTTTTCTATGAGTAGATGCTTATCGCCAGGAGCCATTCGCCTTGCAGAACGCTACCCTCCACCAACTCAAAGTCTTTGAAGCGGTTGCTCGTCACAGCAGTTTTACCCGTGCTGCCGAGCAACTATTTCTGACTCAGCCAACAGTTTCAATGCAGGTCAAGCAGTTGTCAAAAACGGTAGGTTTGCCACTGTTTGAGCAAGTCGGCAAACGCCTTTATCTGACCCCTGCTGGCAAAGAACTTTATGCTACCTGTCGAGATTTATTCGATCGCATTGCTCAATTTGAGATCGCGATCGCTGACCTTAAAGGACTCAAACAGGGCTGTTTGCGAATCGCCGTTGTCACCACTGCAAAATATGTGATTCCTCGCATTCTCGGCCCGTTTTGTCAGCGCTATCCCGGCATTGATATTTCTCTGACGGTGACTAATCATCAATATGTATTAGATAGTCTCAACGACAACCGCGACGATTTATATATTCTCAGCCAGTTGCCCGAAGATTCTGACGCGACGGCGCATTCATTTATGGAAAACCCATTAGTGATGTTAGCCCCGCGTAATCATCCTCTTGCTCACGAGAAAAACATTCCCCTAAAGCGGATTGCTGAAGAACCTTTGATCATGCGAGAACCAGGTTCGGGCACACGCAAGGCGGTGAAACAACTGTTTGACTCCCAGGGGTTGCTGATGAAAGTCAAACTCGATTTGGGCAGCAATGAAGCCATCAAACAAGCGATCGTAGGCGGCTTAGGGCTTTCGGTGCTCTCTAAACACACGCTGGCGCTGGAAGGACTCAATAACCAGTTGATGATCTTAGATGTCGAAGGCTTTCCGATCGAGCGCTATTGGTATGTGGTTTATCCATCAGGCAAACAGCTATCCGCGATCGCGCAAGCTTTCTTTGACTATTTGTTGAATGAGGGCAAACAAGTTGCTGAAGAAACGGCGTTTGAGAAACTGCTCTAAAGTTTGGGGTTTGAATGGGAATTCCTCACTCAAACCTCAAAATTAGTCTGGTAGTTTATATTGCCCTACAATCCGTTTTGCGTAGTCTGGGACGTGCTGCTCTAGCTTTTCGGGGTAGTTGCGCTTGACATATAAATAGTTGCGGGTGAAGTGAGAATCGATCGAGAATCGCGCATACTCCAATCCCTTAGGGCCGATTTTCTCGATTACCACACCCATCAGTTTGGCTGCCCACATCGGCAAAGTCACACCTTTATCATAGGCAGGAATGCTTTGCTGGACGGCGTTTTTGCGATCGCCCTGCGACATCACAGGCTGAGTTTCGATTTGGTCTTGCACTAAATCGAGCATTTCTTGACCGCGATCGTTTCGCACCACAATCCACTGCCAGCCAAAGGGCGCGCCCATATATCCAACCACCAGATCTGATAGGGAATTTACATAGTCAAAGCAACTCAGGCACGAGGGCGCGAATACGTCTTTAAGCTCATTGGTTTTTAAGCCAAAGAAGGGCACCAATTCAGTCGAGCCATCTTCATGCTTAAAATGCACCTTAAAGTCTTGCATAAACTCGTAGTAGACGACTGTATCGGGCGATCGGCTCGTCGTATCTAAAAATTTCTGCAATCCTGCGCGGGTCACATTGTCGGTGCAGGGAGTGCCCAACACGTAAAGCTTTTCGAGTCCTAGCTGCTGTTCGACGGCTCGAAGGGCTTGAATCTGACAGCCGACTCCGATCGCTAACAATCGCTTCATTCCAGACTGTTCGATCTCTTCTAAAATCGACAAATTTGGCGAAAGCGTCGGTTTATTCACTCGTGCAGCCAAAATATCTTCAGGTGTGCGAGCAATGACAGGTTTAGGTTGAAAGCGATCGTCCTCACTATTTTGCACACAGACGACTCCTTCAACCATGCCGCGATTCAGCATTTCAATGGCGATCGCACTCACAATCCCCGTCCATTGCGCTCCTGGAATCGGTTCTTTTTTCCGCGCTGCCATCATGTCTTGACTCACGCCAAAATACCAATCGTCCTGGTTTTCTAAATCGCGACTGCGCCCGTGAACGGTTTCTTCGAGGGCGGCAATCTGTTGATTGAGAAATGCACACGCATCTTTAACATAGTGAATATAGTAGGTGTCACACAGCCCACACTCGCTGCACAGTTCTTTAGCAGGGCGACGGCTAGACGATTTGAGGGCTTTTGCCTTTTTGTGAGGATGCGCCAGAGTCATGGGAGGGCAGATTCTATAAAAGGTCACTTGATCACAATAACCTAATGCTGTCGCCTGAAATCGTCTCTGATTGCTATCTTGAACAGAGTGACGTTTATGAATTGCGATCGATGCAGCCTGATATCAACAAATCCTCTAGCGTTTGGGACTATAAGCCTTGGTGGTGTCGACCCTGGTCAATTTTGCTGACCGGAGTCACGTTGATTAGCGGCAGTTGGATTGTGTTTAAAGCGATTTGGGTGACAGTGCTGGTGGCGATTCCGATTTTGACCTGGATGGGCTTTTTTCTGTTGGTTTATCCAAGGTCAATGGCTGAAAGTGGCGTGTTGCAGGTGCAAGAGGAAAGCGATCGGATTTGATTTGGGGGCACTCGGATGAAATTTTTAGTGAATAAAGGCTTTTTTATTATATTGATGCGTTTTGTTGTTTGCAATTAGCGATCGCTTATACAAAACTTGAAAACGAAATATAAATATAACTATTTTTTACAGCTTTCTTGATCTCGTCTTTAAATACAAGAGTTTGCTTATCCGATCGTTGATTTTGTAATCTGTTCAAGGATTTCGTTTTTGTGTACACAATTTTGCTTACGCGTTTAAGTATTTCTTAGCGGATTATCGCTTGAAGAAGTGCAGCAACTTCAACAAATAGATAAGTTTTCGCCGAAATGAAGTTGATGAGATTTATGTACATAGGTAACAAGGCTATTTTTCTGAATCTGCTGATAAGCATCATTCCTAGCATTCTGTTTAACTAGCAAGCAAATTCTGATTGATCGTCACAAGCCATCATACTTAATTCCTCAATAATTTCTGAAATTGCTCATCGTTCCTGATTGGCTTAAAATCAGAATCTTCTTGTGCCATATTCTTATATTTTCCATCGGATGCTGTAAGCTCAACCGCTTTTCGTAGACTTTCGATCGCCGGTTCAATTTTGTTTAGTAATGCCAAATAACAAGCTTTGTTGTACCAAGCTCTTGCATAATTAGGCTTAATTTTGATGGCTTGTTCACATGATTTAATCGCATCGTCATATTGTTCTTTGCGTCTGAGAGCAGCACCTTGCTCAACCCATGCAGAATAGTATTTATCGTCAATCTCAAGAACCTTTTTATGTGCCGCAATTGCCTCATCGTATCTTCCCAACCATCTCAGCGCTTTTCCCTTACCTAGCCAAGCATCGGAGGAGTTAGAATTTGCTTCGACTGCTTTCTCATAAGCATTAAACGCTTTTTCATACTGGCGACCATAATAAAATATTTTCCCCAAAGTTACGAAATCCTTTTCTGTGCATGACTCAGGCAAAATTAGGGTACTTAATGTTTTTGCTAAGTCTCGAAATTGTTCCTTTTGGTCGGGTGCGACCTCTACCTGATACTAAAGTGACTCAAGCCTCCTGCTGATAAGGTTTTTGAACGATTTCACAGTAGTCTTTTTGATTATTCATTGATCAATTTTACAGGCACTCAAAACCCTTATGGAGCAAAAGGTAATCGGTTTTTTCCAATGTATCGGATGGAGGTCGCACCCTTTTGGTCAGGCGTAACACTCTCTTCAAAGCTTAGAGTTGAGTAGGTTGGAAGCACCAAGGACATAAACAGAGCTACAGTTTCTTTCTGCAAATTGATAATTGTCTTCCTTGTTTTCTCGATATCATCTCCAGTTTTTCGCATATACTCTTCTTTAAACTCCTTTTTCCACCTATCAGCTAATACTAGCCCTGCTGTACTTCCAAATAGCACAGCGACTAGGGAAGCGATCAGAGAGATAGAGCCTACAGAAGTGGTAAATTTTTCGTTAACTTTGTTTTGAATATAAAGCTCAACCTGATCTTTATTATCTTTCTTAAGCCGATCAACCTCCTCTCTAGTCGTCCGATATATTTTGTCCTCGATTGCTTTATCTTGCTGGGTTAAACTCGTAGAAGGTTGTGTTGACGATTGAGATGGATTTATTGGTTTAGGTTGAGCGACGATAGCACTTGCAGATAGAAGGCAAAAAGATAGCACCGAAGAAAGGAGTTGCAAAGAAACTTTCATCTTTGATTAATGTAAATATGGTGACTTGCTATGCTCTACACGAAGAAATTTTGATTTTCCGTATATTTTTACGATTATTTAGAGAAAAATCGATATAGACAGAATAGATATCGCTCCGGGTAGGTTTGGAGCCAGTTACTATAGAGCTAACTTCTAGAAGGTTGTGGCTATGACTCCAAGACCCAACGAGCAAGTTAATATTGTCCGTACCGAGCGAGGATTGACGATCTCTGGAACACGCATTACTCTGTACGACGTGATGGATTATGTGACAGAACATTATCCACCTAAATTTATTCGCACCATGCTCGACCTTACGGATGACCAAGTGAATGCTGCTTTGTCCTACATTGATGCCCACTATGCAGAGGTTGAAGCAGAATATTATCTTGTTCTCCAGCAGTCTGAAGAGCTACGGCGGTATTATGAAGAGCAAAATCGCGAACGAACTGCACGCATTGCATCAAATCCTCCTAAACCAGGAACAGAAGCAATCCGAGCAAAACTTCAGGCAGAAAGAGCGAAGCTTGAGTCGCAGGCATGAAATTTCTGGTTGATCATAATTTAAGAGGGCATTCTGTTGTCTTAGCAGGCAGTCTTACAGCGAGTGGATGGCTTGACTTAATCTCTATATGCTTCGTCTTGTTTGAAGAAGTAGGGTTAGCGATCACTAGCGATGATCGCGTTGTTTGGCAGTGCGCTCAAACTAATGAAATGATTCTCCTGACCGCTAATCGGAGCATGAAGGGAAAAGACTCGTTAGAACAAGTGATGCGAGAAGAAAACACTTCCATATCGCTTCCTGTCGTGACGATCGGAAACATCGATCGATTACTGGTTGAACCAGATTATCGAGAGCGCTGTGTCAACCGTTTGGTTGATATCGTCGTTGACATCGAAGACTATCGGGGCGCAAGGCGAATTTTCATCCCGTGACGCAATCAATATTTGAGTTGGTGGTTAATATAGTCTTGAAGTGATAAATAATACATTGCTATGAATTCATCCCCTCAGCTTCGCATTGCTACTTGGAACCTGGAACGCCCCAAACAAAACGGTTGGGTTAAAAATCAGCGTCGTCTTGATAAAATTCGTGAGATTGATGCAGACGTGTGGGTGCTGACTGAGACGAATACGGCGATCGCGCTTCCCAGTGATTGTGAGGCTGTCACATCAGCTTCCATTTCTGGATATCACGCAGCAGGTGAAAATCTCTCAACAATTTGGTCACGCTTGAAAGTGCTGCGTTCTATTCCCACATTTGATCCAGCTTGGGCGGTTTGTGCTGAGGTAGATTCGCCACTCGGAGCCATGATTATTTATGGAACCGTGATTACTTTCGCTAATGATAAAGGAATGAGTGGAACTGCAAAGCGATGGGAAGAACATCGTCGATTCATTCAACGGCATCATGAGGATTGGTTGCGGATTCAGAAACAGTATCCCAATCATTTAATGTGTGTTTCGGCTGATTTTAATCAGAGTCGAGATCAGTCAGGTTGGTATGAAGAGAAGCAGTCAGTTGAGATGCTGAGTGCAGCCTTACACGATCTTTCAATGGTCTGTGTGACTGAGGAAAATCTGCAACTTAAAGGATTCTCTCGATCGACCGTTGATCATATCTGTTTGTCTGAGCGTTTAATTTCTCACCAGGTAGAAGTAGGGGCTTGGGAAGGCACAACACAAGAAGATGGAAAGATGAGTGACCATAACGGTGTGTTCGTAGATCTACGGCGTGAGTGAAAAGTGAAATCTCTATTCTTTTCCAAACTCTGATATTAACCAAGCAACAACCTGACTTTGATTGGTTTGACGAGATTGCTGCAATGCTGTTTGAAGTAAAGAGATTTGCAGCTTAGGTAATACTTTAGATTCCGTAATCCGATAGCTACCTTGGTTCTCAATTGCAAACGCCAGCACTCGAACATTTTTCACATCCAAGACCCAATATTCCTTGACCCCCAAATCTTCGTAGAGCAATCGCTTTGCACCTTGATCGTCAGCGAGAGAAGTATTTGCGACTTCGATGACCAAATCAGGAGGTGGATAGGTGTCTAAGTCGATAATAGTAGTCCCCCAAGGAATCGCTTCAGCATTGGCTCCGATGTAATACGCAATATCGGGTTGAGCCTCCTCAAACTCTACTTTACGGAATGTGCAGTTTGTTAACCCTTGAGTTGGAATGGCTTTGAGACCGCAAAATAAGTTGACTGTAAAACTCGCGATCGTATTGTCGGCAGCATGATCATGCCCAAGGGGAGCCATTTCAATCCTCATTCTGTGGTCATAATAATATCCTTTAGCTTTTGCATAAGCCTGATGACCAATCACTTGCAGATACTCTTCCCAAGTGGCGCTAACCCATGTGTCGGTGGAAATTTGAACCTGTTGCATATCTATACGCGGCACATCAAATGAGGATATTCACACGCTATCACACCGTTAGAGTTTGAATTCGAGATGAGCTTTAAAACACAGATCACGACTGATTTGACTGACAATCTCTCGAAGCTTCATTCTGATTGCTATTCTGAATATGGCAATTTTAGAACATCGCTCTCTTGACCCAAACCTCTCGCCAACTCGCATTTCTTGCCCTCCGCTTAATCAAAAAAGGCGCTTTTGCAGATGTCGCCGTTGACAAAGTGCTGCATCAGACCGAATTGAGTGCGGTCGATCGCCGCCTGCTGACCGAACTAGTCTATGGCTGTGTGAGACGACAGCGAACGCTAGATACTCTGATTGACCAGCTTGCAACCAAAAAAGATCAACCCCCAGATCTGCGAATCATTTTGCATTTGGGATTGTATCAACTGCGCTATCTCAATCAAATCCCGGCATCGGCGGCGGTCAATACCACTGTTGAGTTAGCCAAGCAAAACGGATTTTCAGGGTTAACTGGATTTGTCAACGGATTGTTGCGGCAATATCTGCGCGCTAGTGAAGCCAGCGATCCCCTAAAACTACCTGACGATCCGATCGAGCGATTAGGCGTTTTGCACAGCTTTCCAGATTGGATTGTGCAAGTTTGGCTCGATCAGTTTGGGCTGGCAGAAACCGAAAAGCTCTGCGAGTCTATGAACCAGCCGCCTCACATTGATCTGAGGGTGAATACGCTGCGATCGTCCCTCTCTGAAGTCGAAGCCGCGATGCAGTCTGCGGGCATCCCAGTCGAGCGAGTTCCCCATCTGCCCCAGGCGTTGAGATTGCCGCAAGGCTCAGGGGCAATTCAAAATCTACCTGGCTTTCAAGAAGGCTGGTGGATCGTCCAAGACAGTAGCGCTCAACTTGTGGGCTATCTCGTCGATCCGCAACCAGGCGAAGTCATTGCAGATGCGTGTGCGGCTCCAGGCGGAAAGACTATGCACCTGGCAGAATTGATGCACGATCATGGCACGGTTTGGGCCTGCGATCGCACGCCTTCTCGCCTCAAACGATTGCAGCAAAATGTCGATCGGCTGGGTTTAAAGTCGATTCAGATTTGCATTGGAGACAGCCGCGACTTGCCGCAGTTGGTTGGACAGTGCGATCGTGTTCTCATTGATGCGCCTTGCTCTGGCTTAGGCACTCTCAATCGCCACGCTGATGCTCGTTGGCGACAAAATCCCGAAACCGTTCAAGAACTCTCTCAGCTTCAGAGAGAAATTCTCAATCACACGGCATCTTGGGTCAAGCCAAAGGGCAGTTTAGTTTATGCAACCTGTACGCTTCATCCTGTTGAAAATGAGTCAGTGATTCAAAACTTTTTGAGTCAGCATTCTGATTGGAGGATTGAGCGCCCAGAGTCTGATGCAACGATCGCGCCATTTTTGCAACCTGAAGGTTGGGCGAAAGTATTGCCCCATCAGCAAGTCATGGATGGATTTTTTATGATAAGACTAAAGCGGGTGTAAGACCGGGAGAAATGATAAACCGATGGCAACTGATATTAAAACGCTGATCAAAATTTTAGTTGGGGTCGCTTGGCTCGACGGCAAAATCCAGCCCGAAGAGCGGCAATATCTGCATCAGATTACCCAAGAGAAAGGCATGGCAAACGATCGCGAAATTCAGCCACTTTTGCACGAACTCCGAGCAGTGAAGCCAGAAGAATGCTATCAATGGCTGCGAGATTATCTGGGTGAGCGTCCCACCTCTGAAACCTGTCAAAACCTAATCGAGTCGATTAGCGCTCTAATCTACAGCGATGGGACGGTAGCGATCGAGGAAGCCAAACTGCTCTCAAGATTGCAGCTAATCGACACAGGCAATGATACCCCAGAGCGTTTCTATAACAAAGTTTTGTCTGCGCTCCGCAAAGTTTATCAGCGTTGGCTGACTGAACTGTAAAAACTCAGATCGGTTTACAGACCCGGAGTTTCTTCTTTTTTGACTTCTGGCACCACGTCAGGGCGCTCTTTATCTTCCCAACCCACTGGGCGCTTAGAGTTATACCAGGCAAGCGACCCAAAGGTAACGGCGGCAATGAATCCCACTACATAAACTACAGTGGCAGACACCGGAAAGTTCATGCCGCCGTAATTAGACACATCCATAAGAATACTCATTTGCACAATTCCTCAAATATTTTACTAGGGTCAGGATATTAGAGTGAGTTTATCAATACATCCACCACAGGTTTGATTCGCTCAGTTTATCTTCTAGTTCCCTGGTGGGGGTAGTGGGTCTGAAGAAGCAGGAGCCGGATCTAACGGAGCTTCTCGTCGAGGAGGTGGCTCTGGTAGGGGAGCCGCTGACTCTGGAGGAGGCTCTTCTTGACGAGGGGCTGGCTCTGGTGCCGTCTCAGCCGGGGGTGGATCGGCAGGCACAGATTCATACGATCGCTCAGATCTTGGCTCTGAATAACTGCTTTCGGGGGCATCACCGCTTTGACTTTGAGACTCATCCGGGTCAGCAGATCCGCCTAGCGATCGTGTGCGATTGGGTTTGACGGGTTCAGCTTTGAGGCTACCCTTGCGATCGTCCAAATTTGCAGGAATCTCTGGAAACTTCTGAATCGGCATCCCCTCGACGGAGGCTTTCATAAATTGGTGCCAAGCATAGGCGGCGGTGCCACTGCTGCCCCAAGTCGGGCTATTGTCATCGTTGCCCAACCACACCCCTGCCACCAGTTGAGGAATATAGCCAATAAACCAGAGATCTCGCGCTTTCTCAGAAGTGCCTGTTTTGCCTGCGACTGGTCGATCGATTTGAGCGGGTCGCCCTGTGCCATCAGAAACAACGTTTCGCAGCATCCAGGTCATAATTGCGGCAGTTTCGGCATCAAGGACTTGTTTTCTTTTAACGTCAGCTTGATAAAGCACTTTGCCCTTGCTGTTGATGATGCGACGAATGCCGTGAGGCTCGATCGCTTTCCCCTGAGCCGCCAAGGTGCCATAAGAACTGACCAACTCTAGCAGGTTAACTTCATAAGCACCCAAAGCCATCGAGTAAGTAGGATTCAGCTTTGAATGAATTCCCATACTCTCGGCAGTTTTAATTACGGGGTTGAAGCCGACATCAATCAGAGTTTTAACTGCAATCACATTCACCGATGCCGTCAACGCATTGCGGATGTTCATCCAGCCTTTGTATTTGTTGCTGTAATTTTTGGGCTGGTAGCCGTCTACCACAAATCGTTCGTCTAAGTAGGAACGATAGGGAGAAAACCCAGCCGCGATCGCCGTTGTGTAGACAAATGACTTAAAAGTCGAACCGGGCTGTCGCTGGGCTTGAGTGGCTCGGTTAAACTGACTTTCTTTATAAAAGTCGTAGCCGCCAACCATCGCTCGAACTTCACCACTGCGGGGATCGATCGCCACCATTGCCGCTTGTTTAAAGTTTTCAGCAGAACCCTCTACTTCAATGGCATCTTTGATCGCTTTGTCTGCCGCTTTTTGAAACTTCGGACTGAGTGTCGTTTCTACCGTGATTCCGCCTGCTTCGAGTGCCGCTTTTGAGATATATTTCGGCAACTGCTGCTGCACATAATAGGTGAAGTAAGGCGAATCACTTTCTATTTTCTTGGGCGAACTCGGCTTAATTTTCAGGTCTTCAGCTTTTGCAGTTTCAGCTTCCGCAGGCGTGATATAGCCTGCCTCAACCATTTTATCAAGTACCACATTGCGACGCTCACGAGCCTTTTCTAAGCTGACTATGGGCGAATAGAGGCTCGGCGCGGGAGGAAGTCCGGCGATCGTAGCAGACTCTGAGAGCGTCAATTGATTGACCGACTTGCTGAAATAAATCCAAGCCGCGTCGCCGACCCCATAGGCGTTAGAACCCAGATAAACCAGATTGAGATAGCGTTCTAGAAGCTGTTGCTTATCAACTTCTCGCTCTAGTTTTTGGGCGAGTAGAGCCTCTTTGACTTTGCGTCCGATGCTGCGATCTTGGTTAAGAAACACCACGCGAGCCAACTGCTGCGTGATCGTGCTGCCGCCTTCGACCAAACTGCCGGAGGTCAGGTTACGCCCGATCGCTCGCACGATCGCCTGATAGTCAACGCCTGTGTGTTCATAAAATCGGCGATCTTCTGAGGCAATAAACGCATTGATTAAAGGCTTAGGAATTTGGCTGATCGTCAGCTTTTCGCGGGTTGCCGGCCCTAGCTGGTGCAAAACGGTGCCATCTGAAGCTTTGATCGTGAGGGTGCCGGGGCGCGAAAACACAGCCAAATCAGCAGGGTTGGGCAGACTACGATCGATCTGCCAGGTGGCAATTTTAAAAACTCCAAAGCCTCCTACCAAAATCCCTAGCCAAAGAAGTCGCCGACGTACGATAGGATTCTTGAGCGGAGGAGGCAGCTTTTGCTCAAATTCATTTAGCTTTCCGCCCGCTTTGTCGAAGCGTGCCTGCCACCCTGGTAGCCGAAGATTATTTAGCAACCTTGTAAATCTGCGGTTTTTTCGGGCGCGTCGATCGCGTCGTGCGATTTGCCGATTTTGATCATTTTGTCCATCAGTCATGGCTTCCAGCCTGGTTGCTTGGGAGTTATGGGTAGATCTGCCTGTAGAGTTTGAGTCATCCTTTGTCATGATCTGCGACTCATCTCACCAAGTTTTTTGGATCAAAATATTGGGATCGCAATTCTGAGACTCAGATTGACCGAAAGCGCTCAGATAGTCAACCGTATGCATCAAAATGTGATGACTTCTGCCTGGTGACCTAGAGCCTATGTTAAAGCGGCTTAAATTGCAGCATGACCAAATGCTAAGGCAGCCACTAACATTCCTAGCACCAAAAAGGGTTGAGCGCTTGCCTGATATTTCACATCGTTTTTGAGCGGATCGCGCAGGAAATACATATCCTGAAAAGTAATTTGCGGAATTATCAGCAGAATTAGAATGACCGCGTACAAGTTTTGATGAATGCTGATCAAATAAGCAGCAATTCCGGCTTGAAACAGGTCGATCATCAAAACGCAAATCCAGGCAGCGTTAGTGACTCCAAACATCACAGGGAGCGATTTGAGTCCGAGTTGACGATCGCCCTCCACACTCTTGAAGTCATTAATAATCGCAATTCCTAACCCAGAAAAGCTATAGAAGAGAGTCAGCAGCACGATCGTGCTATCCAACTCGCCAAACAAAGCGTGACCCGTCCACCAAGGGATTGCAATATAGCTAGCACCGAGCGCAAAACTGCCCATCCAGCCATTTTGCTTGAGCTTGAGCGGCGGCGCAGAATAGATGTAAGACAAAAAAGAACCGCCGATCGCCAACGCTGTAATGGTCGGAAATTCGTGCCCCGCCCATTGATCAAGCGCATAAGCAACGCCGATCCCCGCCAGCAGCAGCACCCAAATCTGAATTACAACTTGAGGCAAAGAAATTGCACCAGAGGGAATCGGGCGATAGGGTTCGTTGATGGCATCAATGTCACGATCGTAATAATCATTGAGAATCTGCGTGTAGCCCGTTAATAAAGGCCCTGCTAACAGCATGCAAGCGGCTGAAATCAGCACATTTTCTAAAGTCCAGGTATAGTTGCCCGATGAGGCTGCACCGCAGATAATTCCCCACATGAGCGGAATCCAGGTGATCGGCTTCATCAACTGCAATCGGATCTTCGTCATCGAAGCCCCTTTTACATCGGCTCCTTTCATGCCGAGGAGTTGACGAGTTTTTGCGCTGCGGTCATCCGCTACAACTCCCGGCAAAGAGTCCGGGGAACTAGAAGTCACTTCAATCTCAGGGGATGAGTCAGACATAACGAAAGATTGTGAAGAGGTCTAGAACGAAATAATTAGATAGCCGTCTTGAAACTTAGCACCTTTAACGGGTTGTCCCCGCAGTTGCGGCGGCAGATCCACATTACGCCGCTGGTCGCCCGCTTCGATCGTGATTTCAGGGCCCGATTGGGTCAGTTTGACTTGCTTTTTATCAAACCCTGGTAGAAAGAGCGAAACTTTGCGCTCGGAGACGTTAACCGCGATCGGACGTGGAGCCTGACTTGCCTGATCTTGAAAGTTTGGCAAGACATCGATCAAGGGCTGCCAGTCGTTGACGGATTGGATCGGAATCGTCGTCACCAAAAGCGGATCAAAGGCAGTCGTCACCTCATCGGCTCCAGATGCCCGGTTGAGAATCACACCGCCCACCGTCAATCCAATTTGTTGAGCGCTGCCCCAAAGATATTGAGCCGTGGCGATCGCCGCCGGATCATTAGTCGTCACTAAATAGGCTGCCATGCGCTGCGGGTTAGCGACCACCTGCTTACCCTGCTCTAGCAGATCATTCACCTGACCTGTAGGTTGAGCAAAGTTGTCGCCTACAAAGCTGACATTGGTCAAGACGGTGCTTGCTGCGAGTTGAATCACAGGTGACAGCGCTTTACCTAGATCAGACTCAACAAATAGCTTGCGAAATCGCCGAATATACCAGCTAATCGTTTCGGGTAGTCCTAACATTCGCAGCGTAGCTTGATCGCCAGACCCGTCATAGACGATCGCGTCATATTTGCCGCTGCTCTCATATTCTCGAATGGCATTCAGCGCCAAGGCAGTATCCATTCCTGGCAAAACGCTCAATTCTTGCCCAAACACTTCCTTAAAAAAAGGCGTGCGAAGGTATTGCGCTTCTAGTTTTTTGACTTCTTCCCAACTGCGTTCTAAAAGCGTTGCAGTCTGTAGCTGAACGGCGTATAAGTTGGGGGAAATCTCTTGGGGATCGAGGCTCAAAGCTGTGCCCAGTGCCGCCCCAAACGCCGGACTAGAATCCTGTCCGAGTAGTAAAACTCGCTTGCCCTGATTTGCAAGTTTTTTGGCAGCCGCGATCGCGATCGTCGTTCGCCCGGTGCCACCTTTGCCTAAAAACGTCAAGATAAAAGCCATATTTAACTATTCCGAGCCAACTTAACCATTAGAGTTTTGAATTTTGAACCAACGCAACCGAAAATTCAAAATTCAAAATTCTTTCATTTCCTCATGTTAGCGACTGCACGGAATCGGGAGCGCTTTAATTAAACAACTCTAGTTCGTCTTCAAAGAACCAGGTTCCGGTGTTGTCTTCAAACTGAACTAACATCCCAACTCCATAACCGTCCACAACTTTAAAGTCGCGAATAGTGCCAGTTTTACCCAGTTTTTTAATGATTTCCTGAGAAACCCGATCGCGCAAACGTCGAACCCGAACTTTTTGACCGATTTCCATTGCAAACAGACTGATACAAGCCATTCAAAAGTTTACCAGGATGTTGCATCAGATTAAGGCTTTTGGTAATTCGTCATTCACAAAGAACAAAAGCCAGAATGATAGGATTCAAGGACTATTTCAGGTCTTAGAGGCTCCATGCTGGCTAAAAGAATTTTGCCTTGTCTAGATGTAAAAGCAGGGCGCGTGGTCAAGGGCGTGAATTTTGTTGATTTACGGGATGCGGGTGATCCGGTTGAGTTAGCGAAAGCTTATAACGAGGCAGGCGCTGACGAACTGGTGTTTCTCGACATTACAGCCACCCACGAAGACCGAGACGTGATCTACGACGTGGTTTATCGAACGGCGGAACAGGTGTTCATTCCCTTAACCGTTGGTGGAGGCATTCAAAACTTAGAGACGATTAAGAAATTGTTACGAGCGGGAGCCGATAAAGTCAGCATTAATTCTTCTGCGGTGCGCGATCCCGACTTTGTTAATCAAGCAAGTCAGCGATTTGGCAATCAGTGTATTGTGGTCGCGATCGATGCCCGTCGTCGCTCCGATCCCGCAAATCCAGGCTGGGATGTGTTTGTGCGCGGAGGGCGAGAAAACACGGGACTAGACGCGATCGCGTGGGCAAGAGAAGTCACAGAACGCGGGGCTGGAGAGCTTTTGATCACTAGCATGGATGCCGATGGCACTCAGTCTGGCTATGACTTAGAGCTGACTCGGACGATCGCAGAGCAAGTCCAGATCCCCGTAATTGCATCGGGGGGTGCAGGTAACTGTGAACATATCTATGAAGCAGTCACCGAAGGGAAAGCTGAGGCGGCGCTGCTTGCGTCTTTATTACATTACGGACAGTTAAGCGTGGCTCAGATCAAGACCTACTTGAGCGATCGCCAAATTCCGGTGCGCTTCACATAGAGAAACTCCACGACTGATAAGCGTTTCAAACTATTTGCCAAATCAATAATTTGCACTATTATTGGGATCTGAAGTGCTGACAAATATTAAAAGAGAGCAACGTTTTATGAGCGTCTGTTACACTGTGTAAACTATGCTAATCATTATTCTCGTGATTGTGATTGCTCTTGTCGCCTGGTCTTTGCAATTAATGCAAGAGGCAGTTGAGCAGCGTGAATTTTCTCTAATGTTGGCAGGCACGCTTGTGGCATCTTCGGCAGCCGCATTGATGACTGTCTATTTTTTGATGGGCAACTGTATGGGTCACATGGCTCGAATGTCTCATGACACGTCTGCTTACTATAGTCAGCCTTATGAGTCAGTCACCTGGTCTTTAGATCAGGAAGAGTTAGAAGAGGCACAGGCTTACTATCGATGAAGCGAATAATCGTCTTGAAGGTTTTAACCTGCTCAATCTCTTCAAATACAGGCACATTCCTTCTGTAGGATCTAGACAGCGATCGCACAATATAGCGAGACTGATCAGGTGGGTAATACCCATCTTATTTTTTGTCTTGACTCGCCTTTTCTCTGATGTCTCCAATCATTGGTTTCTAGCTTCATGAGTTACTACATCTCTCCCCGCTTTATCGATAAACTTTCGGTTCATATCACCAAAAATTACTTAGATCTCCCCCAGGTCAAAGTGCCTCTAATCTTGGGAGTTCACGGACGCAAGGGAGAGGGCAAATCGTTTCAATGCGAGTTGGTGTTTGAGCGGATGGGAGTCGAAGCCGTTTATATGTCAGCAGGAGAACTAGAAAGCCCTGATGCAGGCGATCCGGCTCGGTTGATTCGGTTGCGCTATCGCGAGGCGGCAGATATTGTCAAAGTGCGCGGCAAAATGGCGGTGTTGATGATCAACGACATCGACGCAGGAGCGGGGCGCGTTGATCAATTCACTCAATACACGGTGAATACACAGCTAGTTCACGGCACATTGATGAATATTGCCGACAATCCAACCAATGTGCAACTTCCGGGCAGTTATGAAATTGAGCCGATTCAGCGCATTCCGATCATTGTCACGGGTAACGATTTAGGCACTCTTTACGCCCCGTTGACTCGTGATGGACGCATGGAGAAGTTTTTCTGGGAACCCGATCGCGACGATCGCATTGGCATCGTCAGCGGCATTTTTGAAGTCGATCACCTCGATCGCCGCGACGTTGAGCAACTGGTGGATGCGTTTCCTGACCAGTCGATCGACTTTTATGGAGCGCTGCGATCGCGCCTCTATGATGAACAAGTCCGCAAACTCATTCAAGAAGTTGGCTTAGACCACATCTCAATGCGAGTCGTCAACAGTGCCGAACGTCCGCCAGAGTTCCGCAAACCCGATTTCACCCTGTCACATCTTCTAGAACTGGGGCAGTTGATGGTCGGTGAGCAGCAGCGATTAAAAGAAATGCGGTTAGTAGATGAATATAATCGTGTGATTGGCAATCGCAAGCTTGGCGAAGTCAACATGATGCCGTCTGCCCCAGCTCCCATCAAATCAAATGGACATACGCCGCCATCGACCAGCAGCTATAGTGGTCAGCCTTCTAGCACGCGCCTCGATCCAGAAATGGTGAGCGAACTCAATCGCATTTTGGGACACGGACACCGCTTAGGAATCGAGTTTGTAGACGATCGACGTTTTCGCAACAATTCCTGGAGTTGTTACGGCACTTTTGAAGGGAATGGAGCCGACGCGATCGCAGCATTAGAGTCCTGCCTTGCCGAACATCCGCGAGACTATGTACGTCTAGTAGGAGTTGATTCGCGCGATCGTCGCCGAGTGATCGAAACCATTATTCATCGTCCCGATGGCAAACCTGCTTGATCGTGAATTTATCGCTTCTAGGGTGGTTGCGTCCCGATCGCCAGCCGCACCCCTGGAATTGATCGCAGCCGATCCATCACGGTGATCACCTGCCCGTGACTGACCCGCCGATCGGCATCAATTATCACTAAAATCTGGCGATTCTTGCCTTTGATCCCCTGAACCTGATTTTCTAAACTATTGAGTTGAATCGGTTTGCGGTTGAGGGCAAGCTTGCCACCTTGGTCGATCGTCACCGTTGCTTGAGTCGATTTTTGTGCCTCAGCCGTAGCCGCGCTTGGAAGATTAACGGGCAACCCTTGAGAGCGCGTTAAAAATAGCGTAGACATAATAAAAAACGTCAGCAGCGCAAAGATCACATCAATCATTGGCACGATGTAAATCTGAGGCGGCAGATCAGGCTCTTCAGGTAGACGCATAGGAACTTTCCCCCTTTTCGTGGCGGCGGCGATAGAGCAGTTCTAACTGTCCACCATACTCTTGAATCAGAGCAATCTGTCGAATATATAACCCTCGAAAGGTGTTAGCGAAGAGAAGAGTCACGATCGCCACCACCAATCCCGATGCTGTCGAAATCAACGCTTCACTGATCCCACCCGTCACATTGGAGGTGTTAGTGCCGCCGACATCTCCCAATCGCAGCGAGGCAAATGAGGTGATCAATCCTAAAATGGTGCCCAATAGCCCTAGCAGAGGCGCAAGACTAATGATGGTTTCAAAGACGGTATTGAAGCGCTTTAAAAGCGGAATTTCTGCCTGAGCAGCACTTTCTAGCGCTAGCCGAAACTCTTCTGAGGTCGCTTCTTCTAACTCTAGGGCAGCCATGAAAATGCGGGCAACGGGCAAATCAGAATTTTGCTCTAACATCAAGAAAGCGGCTCTAGGACTGCGCTTATAAAGCACTAGTGTTTCTCGAAGCACCCGATCGTGGCGTTTTCTAACTTTCGCCCAAAAGATAATTCGTTCCAAGATTAGCGCGACTGCCAGGATCGAAAATCCGAGCAGGGGAACCATGACAACGCCGCCAGCAGCAAACCAATTATTAGACCCCATATCGATCGTTCAGCCACTTGAAGAGTCACGAGGGTTCATTTTAGTGCTTCGTGGGCTTCCTCGCTACAATTCTCAGTTAGGACGCAGAGATTCAGGCGATGTTAGGAAAGCGCTCAATCTGGGCGTAGCCACTAAAAACCAGATGGTCTCCCTGCGTTTCGAGACGATTAATGCGTAGCAGTACCCCATCGAGGTCAAAGCGATCGAGATCGACCATGTTGTCAAGAATCTCAGCAAATGCCATCGTTAATACTTCTGAAATGCTGCGTAACTCTTCTGGAACCGCTTCTGGCTCAAACTGAGGATTTTGAAAGGCAACGCGCCGCCGCCGCTCGATCGCCAGAGTCGCTGTCATGCTCACAGGTAAGGTGTTGTTTGGCAGCAAGGCTTTCGCAAAAATCTGAATTCTGTTTTCGGGTAAAAGCTTCAGTGCAATGTCTGAGAAGGAGACAGGCTCACCTCCTGACAGATTCATCAGCGCGGGTTCAGTCACATTTTGCAGTTTTTTAACGACTAGCTCAGACTTAAACGCTTCATTGATGCCTGCTTCGGTAAGCGTAATTTGAGCGATCGCTTGAGTTGGTTGCTTGAGCCGAATCTTGCCACTGAGAACTGAGCCAAAGTCGAGCGCGACCGCATCGGTTTCAAATCGCATCTCTTCGACCCAAAAATCTTTGCGAATCAACAACCCGCGTCCGCCCATCTTGAAGCTGTCGAGACTGCCCTGCAACAGCTTGCTAGAAGGAGAGCAACGAATCGAAACCTCAACAGACTCGCTCTTTGAAAACAGGCGACGAATGGATTCACTCGCAACCTTGTTTAGCATCCGTTCACCAAAGTCGGTGCCCGAAGCATTTTTTAGATTTGTGAAGCCATTGAGCATAGTTCTATTTGCAACGGTTCTTTACTAGTTTGTAACAGATTGTAAAGAGCTGTCAATTCCTGACTTGATCGGCTTCGACTGGAAAAAGGTAGAAACTAGAGATGATTAAACTTCAAATAAACAGCCCTAAGCGGTGTAAATGCCTAGTTGAGATGATTGTAACGTTTACTTCTTACTCCAATCGTCTAATTGTCGCCTTGGGACATAAAATCTATTTATACTTCGTAACAAATTGTCTTATTACTTATAGTTCTCACCTTAATGCATTGTGAATACCTTCCTAGTGTCGAGCGCATCATCCACGGCCCTAGACTTTATTCTCTGTAGAGAGCAGCACTCCATACAGCCATCCAAGATCATTCTTCAGCCAGACGTTGAGGCATTTGAAGTGCGATTGGGTTGAATGGTTAGCTTTTAAACCTATTGATCATACTCATCATGGCTAAGTTCTTGGCGATCGCTGTTCTCCCATGGTTACTCGTCCTGCCGTTACAGGCGTGTTCTCCTGCTCAGGCACAAGCCGGACTCGATTCGCGAGTCTCAAGACTAGAGACGGAACTATTGGGCATTCAAAATCGACTCAATCAGATAGAAGCGAGTCGCTCAAGGCAAGGGGTCGCTGTCCCGGCTCCCGTATTGCCCTCTGGCGATCGCCGTGGAGATAGGCGAATTGTGTCGGCTGATCCTCAATTCGATCGGCTAGCGACCCTGGTGATCGAACTCAAAGAAAGAGTCACAGCTTTAGAAACCCGCCTTAATCGATGAGAACGCCGTTAGTAAAGAGGGAAATTCTTGGGTCAACAGAGCAAGTTCTTCACATCTTCGTATCTTACATACCCAAAACATTTCTGGGGGTTCCATAGAATTTTCTCTAAAAGTAGGTTCAAAAAAACCGTATCTTCAATTGAGATCCCTGGCAGTGTCTTCTTAGCTGCTTAACACCCGGCAACAAAAATTTGCTATGAGAAAATTTCTACAGGTCTTTGTTATCCTGGCTTTAGGAATCGCTGCCCTTATCCTGACTGTTAATTCTGGAGATGCTCAACTGGTCGAGGGTCAAAAAAATAGGCTTCCTAGCTTTTCGATTCTCAGCTTACAACCTCAAACAGTCAGCGATTCTAGTTCTGCTCTATCCTCTGCTTGTGCCCTTAAGCCCATCCCTAGAGCGAATAAATCAAAATCAACTGTTGCTGCCGTGCGTGACCCAGTTCCCTTAAGTCGATTTAGACAAGATCCAAATCTTGCTGACCCGACAAAAGAAACTCTAGGCAAGGCAACGCCGAAGTACAACCCCAGAGAAGAAGTTGCACTCGCTCACCCAACCAATTTTGGGAGACGATTTGTGCAAGATCTCTACGGTAAACCAGCCGATAATGCAGCGATCGTGGTTCTCCATGAAACCGTCGGATCTGCCCAATCTACGATCGGCTTTTTTCAAACTCCTCACCCTAACGATAATGATCAAGTTAGCTACCATACGCTAATTACCCTAGATGGCACGATCGTCTATTTGGTGCCACCAGATAGACGAGCCTTCGGAGCCGGAAACTCCGTTTTTGTAGGTGAAACAGGTCAAGAAGCAGTTCAAACAAACCCAGACTTTCCGCCATCTGTTAACAACTTTGCCTATCACATTTCCCTGGTGACTCCGCCTGATGGGCGCAACAATACCAATCGACATAGTGGATATACCCGCGCCCAATATCAATCACTGGCGTGGTTGGTGGCAAAAACAGGGGTGCCCGAATCGCGAATTACCACTCACCGAACAGTGGATCGATCGCGCCAGCGCAAAGATCCCAGAAGTTTTGATGGAGAATACTTTTCGCGTTTGTTGAGCTTCTATCCTAAAACTCAGGAGATCTCAACTCAGTGTTCAACCCCGGCTGTTTTAGAGGAATAAATGAAAAAAGGGAAAGGAGAATTACTTCCCCTCTCCCTCTACCTCAGTCAACTAAGGTCAAGACCTCTAATTAATTGATCAAGACTCTAACTACAGGTTCACCGTGATTTCCACCCAATCAATACCCTGTCCGAGATTTTGGTTATCGTCTGGGTCGATGTCATTCACGACTTCATTATTGTTTTGAATCATCCCAATGTAAACCGTTTGCAGCCCAGACGGACTTGCCCAACCAATCCAATTTGCGGGGGGAAGCTTGAAGCTGGTGTTTTGGGGCCCTGAGTTACTCTTACCAGCGATGCCATCAATGCTGGGTCGAGCAAGGTTGTAGGCAGTAGTACTACTCTTATTGAAGACAGGAGTTGTAGATAGGTAGAAGCCAACCTGGATTCGCGTATCTGTTGGAACCATATTGAATGCGCTTTTGAACCCATTGTTTTCAGTCACAAATGTTGCAGTTACCGTTTCTGCGGCAGCAAAGGTTGTTTTATTTACGGTCAGACTCTTGCCTCTCAGGTTAGTGGTCGGAATCTGTTGAACATCTAAGGTCAGAACACTCACGTTGTTGGTTTCATCGGTTTCGGCGATCGCGTTACTTGGATCGACAACCGCAAGAAGATAATAAGCTCCATCCACTACCCAAAAAGTGTCTCTCCAGGCGGGTAGATTCAACGTTAGAGGCGTTGTGGGGCTAGACTGATTTGCTGCAAGGTCAAAACTTAGGTCAGAAACAACTTTGTAATCGTTAGGGCTAAACGTCTGATCTCTTGAGATGTAGAAAGAAACCTTGACGTTGGGGGCAAAAATCGTTCCAGCATTCTTAACGCTGTAGTTAACCGATACGGTAGAAACCGGGCTGTCAGTGTCATTCGCTCCTAGAGTCAAGAAAACTTGAGAATCACCTGTAAAGCCATTGCCGACAAGTTCCGTAAATTGTGGCTTACCTTCAACGTTTAGCCGATAGTTGATCTCGTCAAGACTACTGGAGACTTTGATGTAGTAGTCTCCAGGCTCTAGAAGTTGTGTCGCATCGTTTGACAAAGGGGTTGAGGCGGTGCCATCAGTGCTTGCCTTATAAAGTTGCAGACCGATCGAGCTGAGAGGCTGACCCGTTAAATCAGTTGCAGACAAAACCAGGTTAGACCTGAAGCCAAGATTAAATTTGAAGTAATCAGGCACATCAGAACTGATTGAGTCGGTATAAACCCCAGCCGTGTTGAGGGTGCCAATATTAAAAGCAGAAAGCTCTGCCTTGCCACCGATGCTTTGAATAGTGGACTTAAACTGTCGTCGCTGAATGCCATCAAGTTGATCACTGCTAGAACGCTGAGGAAGAAAAGCTGCATCTAAAAGGCTTGTGCCGTTCATCAGCCAAACAGCAACTTCACCCGATGCTGAATCGCGCAAAAGCAGATCGGTTTTGCCATCGTTGTTAAAGTCAGCGAGTCGCTCAATATTGAATCGAGATGGAAGAGGAGAAGGCAGGAAGGCGGCCCCCGAAGGCGCGATTTGAGTGCCATCTAACAACCAGACGGCAAGCTGGTCAGTCTGAGTATTGCGCCAAAGAATGTCGTCTGCTTTGTTGCCTTCAAAGTCACCCACTTGAGCAGTCCATTCGATCGGAACACTCGAAAGCGATGCCGCTCCGCCAGTGGCGATCTGATTGCCGTTCATTAGCCAAATGGCGACTCCTCCAGTCTGAGTATTGCGCCAAAGAATATCTGATATGCCGTCTTTGTTAAAGTCACCCAACTGAGGCTTCCAGCTATCTGGAACGTTCGAAAGAGACGCGGCTCCTCCTTTGATAATTTTGGTGCCATCCATCAACCAAACGGCAACTTCTCCAGTTTGGGTGTTGCGCCAAAGAATATCTTTTTTCCCATCTTTACCGTTAAAGTCGCCTAGAGTCGGATCCCAACCACTAGGAACTCCAGGGAGAGGTGCCGCACTGCTAAACCCCAAACCTGTGCTGTTGGTGAGCCAAATAGCCGTTTCACCAGTCTGTTTATTGCGCCAGAAAATATCAGCGCGATCGTCATTGTTAAAATCTGCTAGGGTTGACTGCCAACTCGCAGGCACTTTATAAGGAGATCCTGCAAACTGTAAAAGGGTGCCGCCCTGCATAATCCAATAGCCGATCGAGCCATCTTTCTGATTTCGCAACAGAATATCGTCTTCGCCGTCCCCATTCAAGTCACCAAACTGGCTTTGCCAATCGGTAGAAAGGCTTTGCGGGGTAGCGCCTAATTTGATCGGGTCACTAGATTGCACAATTTTGCCATCTGTCTGCACAACCGAAAAACCGCCATCTGGCTTGCTGCGCCAAACCAAATTATTAAGCGTTGCATCTGTGCTGACAGACAGGTTTAACTTGTAGTTAGCTTCGATCGCGGTAACATCGCTGGGGTCTAACTCTGCTTGGATATAATAAGTTCCAGGAGCCAGAGGGGTTGAGAGGGCTTCTGAAAGCTGTTTAGAGTTGCTTGTGGGGTTTGGAGTGATCTCAACCTTTGCACCGTTAAAAAGATGGAGACGGGCATTACCAGTCAGTTCGGTTAGCGTAACGCTGGTGCTGCTGCTGCCGTTGAGCGTAAATTGGTAAAAATCGGTTTTGTCACCTGCGTTCAGCAACCCTGAAAGAGGAGGTGTTCCAATCAGATTTGTGATTGGAGTCGCTGTAGCAAAGGTGTTGTTGTCGGTAGGCGGCATGGCTGGACTCTCTATGAGCTAATGACGGGTTCGACCGAAATAGATTCTTTAGCGTTCCCAAATTCGGGCTGAAAATTAAGTCAGAGCAAGATTTGAGCGGTAATCAAGATGAAATCAATTGAAATGATCTGTACAATTTATTGAGATTGAGTCTAAATTTATACAACAACGGCACCAGTTACGTCAGAATTGCTACTGAGATTATTGCCTCAGTAGAAAACTCATGTCAGTTATTTCTCTCATCAGCTTTATAAGAAATCGTCCGTTACAAGAAGCTGCTTGCCTGGGGTTGCACTAGAACTCAATTCCCGGTTGTGCCTTGACCCCTTGCTCTCTAAACGGATGTTTAACCAACGTCATTTCTGTCACGAGATCTGCCCGCTCAATCAATGCTGGAAGCGCACCTCGACCCGTCAATATGACATGGGAGTCTTCAGTCTTTTCTGATAATCCAGCGATGACGGCTTCAATGCTCAAGTAACCCAGTTTCAGAGCAATATTAATTTCGTCTAGCAGCACCAGCTTGAAGTCGGGGTCTTTGATAAATGCCAGCGCCGTCTCCCATGCTTGAGTTGCTTTGAGAATGTCGCGATCGCGATCTTGAGTCTCCCAGGTAAAACCTTCACCCAGGGCATGAAATTCAAGCTGATCGCCCCAATGCTCAAACGCTGCTTTTTCAGCAGGTTCCCATGCGCCCTTGATGAACTGAACGATCGCGACTTTATAGCCATGACCCAGCGATCGCAGCACCATTCCCAGAGCCGCCGTAGTTTTGCCTTTGCCATTTCCAGTGTGAACCATGATCAATCCCTTTTCGGAGGTCATGTTGGCGAGACGCTGATCCTGCACCTCTTTCCGTCGCTGCATCTTTTTGCGGTGCTGATCTGCTTCTGGTGACGGTGCGCCTGTGTCCAGTTCAGGAGACACATCTGAGTTGATCGGAAGCTGAGAATCAAGAGTCATGACATACCAGAGTGAAATTTGAGAAAAAAGTCACAAGCCGACTGCTCTTAGCCTACCAACAGGGAGACCCCACTTTATGAATAAATGGGAGAGTCTCAGTATTTTGGACGATCATCATCTTCAAAGATAGATGGTAGGATGAAAGCGTTCGTGTCTAAAAGGTTGCGTAAAGAGCATTGAAATTTTTCTCTTTGACTGGATACCCTTGGCGACCTTTGTGGTATCTCGAAATGAAGTTAAAGCGGAAGCGGCAATGCGACCCTGCACTTTCGTGGGTCGATCGCTGCGAAGCTCCCAGTATGAATTGACCGATCTGTAACTCAAGGTTTGCGTCTGTCGTTGACTTTTAGCATCCAAAAGCATGGCTGCTCTCAACCCCGACCCAAACTGGATCGGTCAAGTTCTCTTTTAGGGGAATTCTTTAACCTAATGGCTGAAGCGCTCTGCCGCTAGTCATCATGTGGCGCAGGCTGAGCTTGGACTCGGTTCTGCAAAATTTTCAGCCTTTGTAGGTTTTGCTTGTCTACTGCTTAAAGTCAGTCTAAGTTTGTGTCCTCAATTCCTGAAAGCATTCTGACTGAGGGCGTAGAGTCCTTTCTGCATTCTGGCGACTTACTAAAAATTTCAGTCCGGTGTCGGGCTGTTCCTCACTGTTTAGCCCTCACTTTATGCTTCTTAAGCTTTTCGGAGTAAAAAAATGTCCAAACTTCTCAGTCAAAAAATCACACCCTCCCCCATGCCTGCCGAGATCAGCGTTGTTGACCTGATTGATGGTTACTTTACGGCTTATAACTCTGCACGGTTGCGAGAAATTTGTCATCTTCTCAGCCGTGAGGTGATGAAAGAGGGTGTCACAGTCGGACTCAGCTTGTCAGGCGCAATGACCCCGGCAGGGCTAGGAGTCTCTGTGATAGCGCCCTTGATGCGAAACGGATTCATTGATTGGATCATCAGCACAGGCGCTAACCTCTATCACGATATGCACTATGGGCTAGGGCTAGATCTCTACGCCAGCAGCCCATTTTTGGATGATGTGAAATTGCGGCAAGAAGGTCGCATTCGCATTTACGACATCATTTTTGATTATGATGTGCTACTGGGAACGGATGCCTTCATTCGACAAATTCTCAAAGCAGAACCGTTTCAGAAGCGCATGGGCACGGCTGAGTTTCACTATCTACTGGGTCGGTATGTGTCTGAAGTAGAGCGGAAACTGGGCGTAAAGCATCCTTCTCTACTCGCAACGGCTTATGAGTGTGGCGTTCCGATCTACACGTCTTCGCCGGGAGATAGCTCGATCGGCATGAATGTGGCAGCGATGGCGCTAGAAGGCTCAAAGCTAGTCATTGACCCAATGCTAGATGTGAATGAAACCGCCGCGATCGTCTATTCTGCCCGCGAGTCTGACATCCCAGATGTGGAAGGCAAGAGCGCAGCGCTGATCATCGGTGGCGGCAGTCCTAAAAACTTCTTGCTGCAAACTCAGCCGCAACTGCATGAAGTTCTGGGTTTAGAAGAGCGGGGACACGATTACTTCATTCAAGTCACTGATGCTCGTCCTGATACAGGCGGGTTGTCAGGTGCAACTCCAAATGAAGCTGTCAGTTGGGGCAAGGTTGATCCCGAAGAACTGCCCAATACGGTCGTCTGCTACACCGATAGCACGATCGCGCTGCCCATCCTGACTGCTTATGTGATCAACCAGTGTGAGCCTCGCCCGTTAAAGCGGCTATACGATCGGCGCGACGAACTGCTGGCAAAGCTGAAGGCAGATTATGAAGCGGCTAAACAACGGCCCTCCCATCCCGCCCCAGAACCAATTTCGATCGGTGTGACGAAGCAGCCTGTTGCCACCTATCCCTGCGGGACTCCCATTCGCAACAGCCGTCATTGAGATAGCCTACAAATCTTTTCTTAAGGGTGAGTCTATCTCACCCTTTTTTGTGGCTTTCATTGAGGAGGGATTGAAGGAACTGTTGGGGTAGATTGTTGAGGAGAAACGGGAGATTGACCTGTAGGCACCTGACTAGGATTAGTTGGCTGTAAGTTAGGACTAGTGGGTGAAATCGGATTTAGAGAAGGTTGAGGATTGAGGGGATCGATCGATGGGGCAGGAGTCGTCAACCCTGGGTTTAAAGGAGTCTGACCGGGGATCGCTGGATTCTGATTGGGCGATGGGCTAGTTTGGGGAGCCGTTTCGAGGGCAACACGATCGCCGCCCACTGCGCGTAATACATCCAAAACCTGAATCACATCATTGTAGAAAGAGGTTTGGGAGGCACTCAAAACGAGCAACCCTTGCGGATTCTGCTGGTGATAATTTTGCAGAACTTGATAAAGCTGAACCCGATCGACAGGTTGATTCTTAACCGAGGTCAGCCCCGTGGAGTCGATATTGACCACCAACATCTCCTGATTCTGGGGCGTACCTGTGCTGGCTGTGGGCAAATCTAAATTAATGCCTTCTCGACGGGTTAGCTGCAAAGCTGCCAGGATGAAAAAGGTCAGAATGCAAAAGATCACGTCGATCAAAGGAATAATTTGAATTTGTGCCTCATCTTGGGAAGCGTCGAGATTAATCTTCATGAGCATCAAGTGTGAAGGGTGGAGCCAGCCAGAGAATTTGTCTATCATGACAAACTCTAAAATTTTCTAGCGGTTGCTGTCTTGCCAGTTTTGTCTATAGAGCAGTTCTAACTCGTTGCCTGCTCTGCGAAAGATTTTTGCCTGATTGAAAACTAGGGCTTGAAAAATGCGGTAGAAGGCGACGCTAAAAACAGCCACGACTAGACCCGTTGCAGTACTAATCAGCGCTTCACCAATGCCTGTCGTCACCCCAGCAGTCGAGGCGGTGCCAATATCGCCGATGCGAATCGATCGCAATGACGTGATTAAACCAATCACCGTTCCTAACAACCCTAACAAAGGAGCCAGCGCGATCACGGCTTCTAGGATTTTGTCACCTCGACGCATCGACACAATCTCTTCATCAGCCGCTGATTCTAGCGCCAAACGAAACGATTCGGGATCAGGTTTTTCCAAGCGAAGAGCGGCGTAGAGAAACCTGCCGATCGGTTGATCATAGGCTTGCCGAGCAATCTCGCCTGCCATCTGCCAATCTTTGCGAGAGGCATCCAAAATCCGGTTGACCGTTTCTTTCTCTTTATTGAGAACGTTAAACCAAAACCACGATCGCTCAATAATTGCACTCAACGCCAAGATCGAGAGCAGCAATAACGGCAGCATCGTTACGCCGCCTTTTTGAAATAGTTCTACGATGTTCATCGTTGCCCTTCCTTCTAGTCGTGCCCACAGCAAATCCTGGCTTCTAGCCTCTCACTAATCTGAGGCATTTTAATTTTAGAGACTTCGTTGCTTCTTGTTAACGTCAGTTCGATCGCAGTCGAAAAACCTAGTCGAACTGACGTTCTTGTTACAGCCTCGATCGCATCTACCAGTAAACCAGTATGAATGATTTTGCTAACAGCAAAGAACTTCTTGAGCAAAAGAAAATTTCAAAAAAATCTCCACAACTGGGCTTGATGTGGAGATTTTATTTTAGATGTGAGGATGCCAAATTAGCGTTTGTTTTTACCTGGTTTGCGTCCATCTTCGTCATTGCTACCACCGTGAGGGCGAGAATTCCCCGGATCGCAGCCTTCTGAGCCGTTGCCAATTCCTTGATTGCAGTGACGCTTTCTGCCTTTTTTGTCATCATCCGAGTCGATCGTTTGAGTCGTGTTGACCGTTTGATAGGTGGTTAGTAACTGACTAACTTCATAAACCGAAAGGTTAGTGCTGCTGATATTAATGGTCTGCACGACCTGCCCCGGAGCCGCCACAAACACCGAATTCAGACTAGACTGGAACACGTCGATCGACCGATTCACCAACAAAAAAGCCCCACTCTCAAAGGAGGTCGGGTAGCTACAGTTCGATCGTGGAGTTGGCAACCCGGCCAGCGTAAACCCATTCAAATTCAGATTTTGAACGCTGTTGAAGAATGTTACCCGTGCATTTCGATAAGTCTGGCTCGTGACTTGTGAAACCTGAGTGAAATAGTCGTAAACCTGAGTGTTGGAATCGATCGAGCCGTCCTGATTGACATCCATTCCATAAACGGTGCGAACGATGCGGGTAGCGCTGGGGCGATCGGGTAAGACTAGCGTCACCGTCGCATTTTCTGACAGCAGTTCAAATTCGCTGTAGCCGATGAATTGATTTGCTGGGTCGAATAGCCGAACGATCACCCGATCGCCTGCCTTCAGTCCTTTCATGAACTTGGCTTTCTTGTTGATTTTGTAGCTAAAATCGCCGACAAATTGTTCTGCGGAAAAGCCTTGTGACGCTCGACTGCGAACCGAAACTCGTGCAATCACTTTAGAAAGAGTGGCTTTTTTCTGAGAAATTGCCAAGCTAAAACTGCCTTGATTAACTGCGATCGCAGATTGAGTCGAGGAACTGCTAATTAGCTGAGTGCTGGTGGTTTGGGCGATCGTTTGATAAGACTGAGTTTGCTCAAAGAAAACGGAGCGATCGCGCACACTGCCGCGAATGTCGTAGCGCAGTTGAGCCGTAACGCGCAGGTCTACTTTGCTGAGGTCTACGTCGTTGCCGAGTTGTTGTCGCAAGTCATTAAAAGAGATCACTTCAGGTAGCAGAGTGGTCTGTCCTGAAGCGTTGGTGATCAGACGCGCCCCTGTGCTGGTGAAAATCTGCACCCACCGATCGTTCCGACGCGCAAACACCTGATAAACCGCGTTGGCGTAGCTGGTTTGCGGCTTGTTAAGAATGCCCAGTTGCACCACTAGGGCTGAATCTTGCCGAGTTTGCACCAGCCGCGCAACTTTGAGAACGGCATTCCAGCTTTGTTGTTGACTGACTTGTAAGGGAGCCGCCGTTACTGCTTTTTGAGTGCTGTAGCTACCCAAAAGCAACGTGGATGCCATGAGCGCGATCGCAGCTTTCCTCCAAATCGACCTGCGAGTCTCACGATCTTTCAGAGTCTCGTTGTGTGAATCGAAACTAGGCACAGAATTCTTCATAGGTTTTGTCAGTGAATGTTTGGCTTAGTATGGTCAAATCGAACTTGAGTAGACACAGCAAAGCTGCCTTCTACCAATCCAATGAGGAAGCTCTGCGGATCAGTAGAATGGAATCATCTCTTGCTCACGAGACCTGTTAGAAATGTGACAAGTTCCGTACGGATGTGAAGATCACATCAAGAAGGTTTCTTTTATATGAAGCTAAGGTGCAAGACGCGCTTTCTTGAGGCGATTGGCTTCGTACCAGTTCGCAATCTCTGGCACCCATTTCTGAAAGGGTTCCCAAATGCATTCGCAGAGCTTTTGAGCTTCTAGCTGGGCATCTGCTTTCCAGCGCAGGTCAATTAAGTGCATCATCGATCGCACGTTGGCAGACATCACCCAATGCTGACGCACATCAAACGGGATCAATCCTCTCGCGTGTTCTTCTGAGAACCCCTGATCAATTCGGTCTTTATAGCGCTGACAGGCGGTGACACACCATTCAATATCTTGTTGACGCTGTTCTAGCGTGTATTCATATTTTTTGCCCTGGCGATCGCTATAAAAGCCCAACGGACGCAAATAAAACACCTCTTCAATGTCGCGCTTGCCTTCTACCACATCCAGAACCCGTTGCCCTGTATAGCGTCCAGATTGGACATCAAATGAGATTCCCACACGATGAGTGCGGATTTGCTGCATGGTGCTATGGGGAAACCAGCCGCAGTTCAACACGATTTGCGGATGTTCTAACGGGCCGTAGTGACCCCGATTGCCTGCCAGCAGTTGTTTGATGATCACTTCGCCGCACTTGGCTTCGTCGGGAAAGCGATCGCGATCATCACAGACGAAATTCTCTGCATAATCTTGGTGCATCGCTGCATAGATAGTCTGCTGCGGGTTTGGCGTTTGGGAAATGACTTCGACTTTAAAACGATCCATAAAAGGAGCCAGGTTAGCCTTGGGCGGTTGAGAACAAATTGTTTAAGGTTAATAAGATTAGCTCCGATCGTGCCCGATATTGACTTTTTGATCCTTAAATTTTCGATTCTCTTCGGATGCTTTTTTGCCCCGATCCTCCGCAAGATGGATTAAGCTAACTGAAGCCCCACTGTTTTTTCGGACAAGCTTATACCGTGCCCAAACGTATTTCTTTTCTTTCTGCCCTGACCATTTTGAGTGTGTGGACTGCCGCTCATCCCGCTTTCGGACAGGCGTTGGTGCCCCACATGCTGCAACTTGACACCAAAAAGCTAGAGCAGCAGGGCATTGGTCTAGTGCAGGAAGCGACACAACTGGCTCAGTTTCAACAGTTTGATCTGGCATTATCGCGCGCACGGTTAGCAACCCAATTAGCTCCAAAGATTCCTGAAGCTTGGGCAGTTTTAGGCGGGTTATATCTTCAAGCCAATCAGATTGATCCGGGAATTAATGCGCTCAAACGTGCACAGACGATTGATCCCCGTAATGCCGCAATTTTATTTGCCTTGGGAACAGCGCACTTTCAGAAAGCCAGCTATCAGCAATCGATCGACTACATTCAATCTGGGCTGAAGTTAAAACCAAATGTGCCTGGAGCGCTATTTGATCTGGGCAACGCCTACCTGATGCTGAAGCAAAATCGGGAAGCGATCGCCAGTTACGAAAAAGCTTATGCTCAAGACAAAGAATATTGGCCCGCTATCAATAATGTGGCGCTGGTTAAATATGAGCAGGGAGACGTTGACGATGCGATTCGGCTGTGGCGGACTTCGGTAGCGATCGACCCCAAAGCGGCAGAACCTAAATTAGCAGCCGCCGTCGCGCTTTATAACAAAGGCGATCGTGAGCAAGGTTTAACCCTGGGCGAAGCAGCCATTCGGTTAGATAGTCGCTATGGTGACTTGAAGTTTCTCAAAGACAATTTGTGGGGCGAAAAGCTGTTGGCGGCAACCCAAAAGTTCTTGTCTGTGCCGAGAATTCAGGCGACGATCGCTCAAGCCCAATCAGCCCCTCCCGTTCAGCCACAGCGACCTGAGTAATCGGCGAGGTCTTGAGTTGATCAGGGGTGTGCAGTAGACTTTGTATCGAGTGAGTGGTTGAGTTCGGGTGTCATCATGCGATCGAGAGAAGCGTCTCACAATCATCAGCTTCACCACTCAAAGAAGAAAACTCGATCGAAAGGGAAACGATTTCCCTGGATGTTGTTCATCTTGCCTTTAGTGGTTTGGTTTGGCTTCCGAGCCGTTCGTATCTATTTTGAGAAGCCTCAAGCAATTCTCGTCTTAGGCGGTTCGACCGTGGCGTTGGAGCGTGAGAGGTTTACGGCGGAGTTTGCTCGTGAGCATCCTGGCTTGCCGATCTGGATTTCTTCAGGCAGCCCAAGAGATTATACAGAACAGGTATTTTCAGAAGCGGGCGTTGATCTGCATCGACTCAATTTAGACTATCAAGCCGTAGATACGGTGACAAACTTCACGACGCTAGTCGATGAGTTAAAGCAGCAAGGCGTTCAAAGCGTCTATTTGGTGACTTCTGACTATCACATGCGACGCGCTCAAATCATTGGCGAGATTGTGCTGGGAAGTCGAGGAATTCATCTCAAACCCGTCTCAGTGCCTTCTGAGCAGCCTGAAGAACCCTTATCGAAGGCACTCCGAGACGGAGGTAGAGCAGTTCTCTGGGTGACTACAGGGCATACGGGGGCAAGCTGGAGCCGACTGCATGGAGGGCGATAGTTGGCAGAGAATCCTAAAGCTCAAGCTGCGATCGAGTCCTGCACCAATACATAAGGCTGAACAATCAAGGCATGAAATCGCTTGTCTTGATGCGCGTTCCAGTCAGTTTTTTGTTGCTCAGACGGCTTGTAAATCAGACCTTCAGCGATCCAATGTTGGACTGAGGCGGAGTGGTCATTGACGATCGCCATTCCCACATCGACTAAATTTAGTTGAGGAGCGACGACGATCACGGCATCTCGATCGACGTGGGGAATCAGCCAATTCCATTCGGCTTCGTCTAGAGATTCGGTGAGTTCTGATCTTAAATCTGACATTTCAAGAATCGTGATGAGAGACAGAATTTTACTCTAGCAATTCAAACTTCAACTCTAGCGTCCCAAGTCATGCAGGCTATTGATTTTTAGTGCACAGCGTTGAGTGATAGCTTCGAGTTCTGAGCGATCGCTCGATGCTGGGGGTGCAATCAGTTCCCCAATTCGCACCGTAACTGGAGCCGGGTGAGGAATAGCAGAGCCTTTGCGAAAGATGGTATGAGTTCCCCAGAGGCTGACGGGGAGTAGAGGCGATTGAGTCTTTGCCGCGATCCAAGCTGCGCCGAGTTTGGCATCTGCAATGCGTCCGTCAAGGGTGCGAGTGCCATCGAGAAACACGCCTGTTGCCCAACCTGACTCAATGGATGCGATCGCCGCTTTCATTGCACTGCGATCGGCAGATCCTCGCTTAACCGGGTAGGCTCCATAGGCTCGAATTGCCTGCTTCAGTACAGGAACCTGAAACAGTTCCTCTTTTGCCATATAGGCCACCGGACGACCCACACCGCACGAGAGCAAAAGCGGATCAAAATCGCTGGCATGGTTGCTGACGACGAGCAAGCGTCCCTTTTGGGGCACATTCTCGGCTCCATAAATCCGTCCTCTAAAATAGGTGTGCAGCACCGGGCTGACGATCGACCATTTGAACAGACGGTAAAGCAGCAGGCTGATCAACGGTTCTCGATCGGGAAATGGTTCTGAGTGAGAAGCGCGAGTCATGAAGAGAGATCGGCAAACCTACCGATATTTTCTAGCATTAAATCAGGGCAGGTGCGCTTAATAATTCCAGTCAAGACTTTGCCAGGGCCCACTTCGACCACACGCTTAACGCCTTCTTGAGGCAGTTGCAGAGAAATTTCACGCCAGCGCACAGCGCCAGTCATCTGACGGTCTAGACGGTCTTTAAGCACTGCCGGATCGGTGCTAGGAGTCGGGTCAACATTTGAGAGGACTGGAACTTGAGCCGCCGCAAAAGGGACAGAATCTAAAACAGGTTTGAATTGAGTTGCCGCGTCTGCCATCAGAGGCGAGTGGAACGCCCCGCTGATATTAAGCCGAATCGATCGCTTAGACGTGACTTGAGTTAACACGGTTTCGACCGCCTCTGGAGTGCCAGAAATGACGACCTGACCTGCATTATTGTCATTGGCCAACACCACACCGGAAGTTTTGGCGAGCACCCTTTCAAGCTGGGGACGATCGAAGCCCAACAACGCCGCCATCATGCCATCCGATGCGCTGTCCATCAATTCTGCGCGACGCTTGATCAGCCGCAACCCATCCTCAAAGCCAAACACACCCGCCGCATAAAGTGCGCTATATTCTCCCAGGCTGTGCCCTGCGACATAATCAGGGTGCTGCCCTTTCGCCTTCAGCAAGTCTACCAAAATGCTTTCCACAACATACAAGCAAGGCTGAGTGTAGAGCGTATGAGAAACTTTGTCGTCTTGATTTTGGCAAACTTCAATCACTGACCAGCCAAGAATCGGTTCGGCTTGCTCAAATTTAGCCATCGCTTCTGGCAATTCAAGCAAATCCATTCCCATGCCGATCGCTTGAGACCCCTGTCCCGGAAACACCCATGCGGTCTTAGTCATAATCCTGCTATCCCCACTGAAAGATGGCTGCACCCCACGTCAACCCGGCTCCAAAGCCAGAAGTGACGATCGTATCGCCCGGTTTAATTTTGCCTTGTCGAACGGCTTCATCTAACGCTAAAGGAATCGACGCGGCGGACGTATTGCCGTATTTTGCCAGATTGCTGATCACTTTTTCGGGAGGAATTTTGAGCCGATCGGCAACCGAGTCGAGAATGCGCTGATTTGCCTGATGCAGCAAGAGCCAGTCAATTTCCGCAACGGTTAAATTTGCCCGAAATAGAGCTTTTTCTATCACTTCAGGCACCTTCTTGACTGCAAAGCGATAAACTTCTTGACCATTCATCGTAATCGGGTGAAAGGTGCCTTGATTAATTGTCACACCTGCCAGCAGTTCTTTTGGCTGAGAGTGATAGGACAAATTGAGACAGTTGTTTTGCGTGCCGTCACTGCGGAGTTCAAATCCTAAAAGCCGATCGTGCTGACTTGCCTGCATCACCACCGCCCCGGCTCCATCCCCAAATAACACACAAGTGCGGCGATCAGACCAATCGAGCCAGCGAGATAACACATCGGCTCCGATCAACAGCACATTTCTATAAACGCCCGTGCGAATGAACTGCGCTGCCGTGACCATGCCAAATACAAAGCCAGAACAAGCGGCAGTCAAATCGAAGGCAACCGCTCTAGATGCGCCCAATTGCGCTTGAATTTGACTGGCACTACCAAACAGATCATCGGCGGTCGAAGTTGCCAAGATGATCAAATCGAGATCGGTCGGAGCGATGCCCGCCATCTCGATCGCATCCTTCGCCGCCGCGACTCCCAATTTTGTGAGTGAGCATCCCGGCTCTGCTAATCGGCGCTCACGGATGCCTGTGCGAGATGCAATCCATTCGTCAGACGTTTCGACAACTCGACTCAGCTCAACATTATTGAGGGCAACGGTCGGAGTCGATGAGCCGCTCCCCGTGATTGCAATCCCTACCCCTGACTGTTCCAAGATTCCTTCTCCATCATTACCGGGTCTTAGATTGGTGGTGCGCCTAGCTCTCTGCCAAACGGCTGGTGACCGCGATGCGATCGAGGACTTCATTGTCGATCGCGTCTTTTGCCAACCGTGCCGCGTTGAAGATCGTCGGCGCTTGAGAACTGCCGTGACTGATGATGCAGATTCCGGCCACCCCCAGCAGCAGGCCGCCACCATGTTCAGCGTGATCCATTCGCTGTTTAATCCGCTTCAGATTGGGACGCAGAAACGAAACGCCTACCTTGCCGTGTAAGCCACGGGGCAACTCTTGCCGCAAGATTTGTAGGGCAACTTCTCCGACGGCTTCGGCAAACTTTAGCAGCACGTTCCCCGCAAAGCCATCACAGACGATGACATCAAAATGACCCGACAACACATCTCGTCCTTCGGCGTTGCCAATAAAAGGAATGTTGGGGTTTTCTTCGAGAAGCTGATGGGTTTGAATCGCCAACTCGTTGCCCTTGTTGGGTTCTTCGCCGATGTTCAACAACCCTACTTTGGGTTCTGCGACTCCCAGCACGTATTGAGAATAGATGCTGCCCATTAAGGCGAACTGCTCTAGAAACTTTGGGCGACAGTCTACGTTTGCGCCAACATCGAGAATCAAGACAGGTTTGCCTGCAATCATGGTTGGCAAAACAGCCCCGATCGCAGGACGGTCAATTCCTGGCAATCTGCCCAACCGCAGCAGAGCCGCCGCCATCGCTGCCCCAGAGTGACCTGCCGAAACCACGGCATCTGCCCGCTTTTTTTTAACCAAATCCATTGCCACGTTGATCGAGGCTTTGGGCTTGCGGCGTAGAGCTATCAGCGGCTCCTCAGACATCTCGATCGCGCCTTCTGACGGCACAATCTCTAGCGATGAGGATTGAGTGTGCTGTTTTAAGGAGGCTTCGATTTGCTGAGGGTCACCCACCAGCAACACATCTACCCCTAGTTCTTCTTGCGCCCTGAGTGCGCCCGCCACAATTTCAGCAGGGGCGTTGTCTCCCCCCATCGCATCAATTGCAATTCGTACCCGCGTCGATCTCATTGGCTCAGTTTATAAAAACCTCATAAATTCTATCAGATGGCATTCCCACCGGGAAAAATTCCCAAAGGCTGATAGTATCTATCATTCTCTCGCAACGGGGAGCGATCGCTGCAAGAAATTACTAGAGCCAGATGGTGCGACAGCTTTTAACTGGCTGTGTTCAGGTAAATTGATGAAGACTGTGCAGAAACTTAACTTGTCTCTCCCGATCGCTCCATTTTCTCAACTCATGCAAACTCAGAAAGTCCAAGCTTGGCAAAAATATCTGGATCGCACCTACCTTCAGAAAATTGTGCCTCCAGCGATCGCGCGAATAGTTGCCATCAACAGCCTGATCTTTTTTGTGTGCAGTAGCGTCCGCCATTTGCTGTTTCAATCCACCGCTCTAGATTTGGGATATTTTGACCAGGCAATTTATCTGATTAGTCAGGGAATCACGCCGATCGTGTCTTTTTGGGGCTATCACTTCATGGGCGGTCACGCAGATTGGATTCTGTATGGGGTCGCCGTGTTCTACAAGCTCTATCCCAGTGTGTATTGGCTGTTTGCGATTCAGGCGATTTCTCTGAGCATGGGTGCTTTACCTATCTGGCACCTGGCACGACAAGCGGGATTGAATGCGTCACAGGCAAACACGATCGCCCTCTCTTATCTTCTTTACCCCTTACTGTTCAACCTTAATCTGTTTGATTTTCATCCAGAAGTCATCGCTTTACCGTTAATTCTCACCGCAGTTTTAGCAGCAAGAGCCGATCGCGTGGGCTGGTTTACTTTCTGTATTGTGTTGATTTTGGGCTGTCGAGATGCTTTGTCGCTAACCGTTGCAGCGATGGGTTTTTGGCTTTTGGTATTCGAGAAAAAGCGACAGTGTGGCACGATCGCGATTCTGCTAGGCGGTATCTGGTTTGCGATCGCCACCCAGCTTGTGATTCCCTATTTTCGTCCCGGTGGAGTCGAGTCAGTGGCGCGATACGGATATCTGGGAACTTCTTTGGCGGAGGTTGTGAAGAATCTTTTTCTCAAGCCTTGGTTAATTTTGGAAAAGTTGTTCTCGATCGACACCCTATTCTACGTATTTTTACTAGTAATCCCGATCGCCTGGGGGCTTTCACTGCGATCGCTTACGCCCCTAGTTGCAGCACTACCTACTTTTGTCATCAACATTCTGTCAGAGTCAGAATCTCAGCGCAACTTGGTGCACCAATACTCACTGCCTGCTCTACCATTTTTGGTGCTGTCTGTGATCTCGGCAATGGCAGCCGGCAAAGGGTGGATCAAAAATTCACGAACCATAATCCTCTGGTCGCTGATGGCATTTCTGGCGTTGGCAAAGTACGGTTTTTTTTGGGAGAAGTATCTCGATCGTCTCGATACCTGGCAAGCGACGCGAGAGGCGATCGCCCAAGTGCATTCAAAAGGTGCCGTTCTCACCACCAGCTACATCGCTCCTCATCTCACCCATCGTCCGTTTTTGGAGTACACAAATCTGGTTGCGCCACCTACGACTCTCAATCAGTTTGACTACGTGTTGCTCAATCTCCGTCATCCTGGGTGGGCAAGTAGCCTAGAGCTTGCGAATCAGGTTTTTCAGTTAGCCCAAAAGACTCCCCAGTTTCAGCTTCAATACGAGCATGACCAGGTTTATTTGTTTGTTAAGAAAGACTAAGGAGTTCGTGACTTCTCTGTTGCTTCTTCATCCCACTGCTTGAGTGACCACTTCCTGGAATTGGATGATGTCTTGACGCGGATCGACGTGGCTGACTTTGAGATCGAGGCGATCGCCAGGTTCGATCGATCGGCTAAACCGAATCGGCAACTCCAACCCTAAATCTTCTAACAAGATGAGTCCAAGGTTTTCGTGTTCACGTAGCCAGCGCAGCATTAGAGCTTGCCAGACCTCAGACGAGTTGCGACGCAGAAACTCTAAGCCCCAATAGCGATTGGTTTGACGCTCGACAAGAGAGGCTTCCTGCACCGTACTGGCAATAGTAAGCATCAAATCTTTCACTTCGTCCGGGGAGAATGGCAGCGTTGCACCTCGCAAATGCGCTTTGATCTGAAAGTGCGTCAGCAAATCGCTATAGCGGCGAATTGGAGAGGTGACTTGAGTGTAGGTGTCTAGCCCCAAACTGGCATGACGAGCAGGGGTGATGCTCAACTCACTACGAGGCATGCAGCGGCGAATCGCACAGGAGCGCACAGGGCCCGCCGGAAGTTGCAGCAGTTCACCTTCAGGAGGCAATTCGGGCTGCGGTTGAGCGCGGAAAGGCACTGGCAAGCCGTGCTTTTGACCATAGCGTGCAGCCACCTCTCCTGCCAAAATCATCATTTCAGCCACGAGTTGCCGAGAAACGGAATCTTCCAGGACGTAGACCACAACCTCGCCGTCGCCGTTGACCTTGATGGACGATTCGGGCATGTGAATGCTAATCGCTCCCTGAGACTGTCGCCACTGCTCACGGCGTTTTGCCCAACGCGCGATCGTTTCCAATTCTGACTCTGCCTGAACGCCCCATTGCAGCATCTCGTCTACATCGTCGTAGGTGAGGCGGTAAGTGGCTTTGATCAAGCTGGTGTGAATGCTAAAATCTTGTACGCCGCCCGATTCGTCTAAAACGACCCCAAAGCTGAGGGCACAGCAGACTTCGCCTTGATTTAAGCTCATCGGCCCGGTTGCTAACTCAGACGGAAACATCGGAATCATTCCCGTCGGCAGATAGATAGTGGTGGTTCGACGACGAGCCTCTAAATCTAAGTCATCACCAGGGATGAGCCAGCGAGTCGGGTCAGCAATGTGAATCCAGAGGCGCTGCTGACCATCTGGCAGAATTTCTAGACTCAAGCCGTCATCGATTTCACGGGTGCTTTCATCGTCGATCGTATAAACCTTTAAGTGAGTCAGGTCTAACCGATCGGCGTTTGAGTCAGCAGGCGGAAACTCCAAGCGGTGGTGCAACACTTCCAAAACCTTTGTAGAAAAGTGAGTAGGGATCTGGCTGCGCCGCAGGGACAGATTCTCGTGAGGACTCCACAAACCCAGATCGATCAGCAGTTGAAAAGCGGATTGAGGAGTTTCCTGCCGTTTAAGAGCGCCCAAGGTTTCAAGGGCAGGCGTGCGATGAGTTGCCTCATCTCCCAAGGTCGCAAATCGCTCAATGGCATCGAGGCGAACTCGATCGCTGGGTTGCCACTCGACGGCTTCACCCTTTAAGGCTTGCTGAAGGCGCTCTAGATAGCTCTCCCAGTCGCGTTGCCGTTGAGCTTCCATCTCAATCTGGTGCTTGAGTTCGGCAACTTGGTTAGCAGGTCGAGGTTCGTAGCGATCGCCCTTCTGCTTAAAGTAAATCTTATCGTCTGAAAGTAAGCAGTACGCCGCATAACACAAGAGCGCGGTCTTCTCTGAGAACAGCAACATCGCCATTTCGATCGGCGCAGTGCTCTCGCCAGTTTCGCTCAAGATCTCCCAGGCAACTTCTAAACTTGATGGATCAAGATAGGGTTGAATCTCCTGCAAAAACTTGGGAATGTCGGCAGACTTATAAGTTTCGTCAGCAATTTCGTAAGTGACTTGTCGAGGATGAAGGGTGTGAGCTTGCCCACGATCGTCGGTCACAATCCAATGTTTTTTGCCTTCTGGACGTTCGGCAACGGCAAGACGGCGATCGCTATTGAGGCGAAATTCAACTAGGGTTCCCTTCTCCATTGAGGTCAGTGCAATTAAGGGTGTTAAGGACAGCAAATGAGAGCCGGGGAGTGGTGCCTGATATCTAGCAGCAAAACGCGCTCACACTCTACACCTTAACACCCCGCAGATTAACCTTCTTGGCTGATGAAGGGCAACAGCGCCATGATTCTAGCGCGCTTAATGGCAACGGTCAGATGACGCTGCTGTTTAGCGGTGAGTCCTGTGATCCGACGGGGAAGAATTTTGCCTCGCTCGGTGATAAATTTCCGCAACAAATCGACATCTTTATAATCGATCGGTTCTTCAGGCTTGAGAGGCGAGACGCGACGACGGTAATAGCTCATGGTGATTCCTTGGTGAGTGGTCAGTGGTCAGTAGTCGGGCTGAGAGACTACGGGCAAGAAGTTACCAGCTTATTGCTGACAGCCGATATAACTAGTTAACGATCTACTAGTTACTTGATTTCTTTGTGGGCAGTATGTTTGTTGCAGTGAGGACAGAACTTAGCTAGTTCTAGCCGTGCTGTAGTGTTACGACGGTTTTTGGTGGTGGTGTAACGAGAGACACCGGGCGATCGCTTATCAGGATTGGTGCGACACTCGGTGCACTCTAAAGTAATCACGATTCTAACGCCCTTATTCTTAGCCATGATCGGTTAATTGTGAAGACACTGATTTGGACACAAACAACTATTATTCCACATGACAGCGAACTTGTGCAAAAAACCGTTTAAGTGTCAGGTCAGAGATGGTTTACGCTGACTGAATAAAGTGGGTGAGAAAACAATGGTGCCAGCAAAGCAAGCAGAAGAGCTAATTCTTAACTTAGTCCAACCGTTTAATATACAGGACGTGGAGGATGTGGATTTGCGATCCGTGCGCGATCGCATCCTGGCAGTCTCTGTAACCAGTCATCTAGACTTTCCCCACTGGGACAATTCGGCAATGGATGGCTACGCCGTGCGGTTTGAGGATGTCAAATCTGCTAGCGCTGAGAAGCCCGTCGTCTTGGAAATCGTAGAAGAGATTCCGGCTGGATATCAACCCCAGCGATCGGTCAAACCCGGACAAGCCGCCCGAATTCTCACAGGCTCTGTGATGCCAGAAGGGGCAGATACGATCGTCATCCAAGAAGAGACAAAGCGGGAAGATGAACAAGTTTTGATCCTGAAACCTCCCATCGAGCCGCAAGCTTTTGTACGTCATCGCGGGGCTTTCTATCAAGCAGGTGCGCCCTTGTTGTCAGCAGGATTGGTGCTGAAGGCACCCGAAATCGCAGTGTTGGCAGCAGCACAATGTAGTCAAGTGCGAGTTTATCGTCGTCCTCGCGTGGCAATTTTGTCTACGGGCAGCGAGTTAGTCACACCCGATCAACCGTTGCAACCCGGACAAATTGTTGATTCTAATCAGTATGCACTCGCGGCACTGGTCGAGCAGATGGGCGGAGAAGCGATTCCGTTAGGCATTGTGGCAGATCAGCCCGAAGCTCTGAAACGCACGATCGCTGATGCGGTTGCGATCGCCGATGTCGTTCTCTCGTCTGGAGGCGTTTCGGTTGGCGATTATGATTATGTCGATCGCATTTTGGCAGAGCTAGGCGCACAGATTCACATCCGCGCGGTCGCCATTAAACCCGGAAAGCCCTTAACGGTTGCCACGTTTCCAAAAGCGCTTTATTTTGGGCTGCCCGGCAATCCCGTTTCAGCCCTCGTGACGTTTTGGCGATTTGTCCAACCCGCTCTCAAAAAACTATCGGGCTTGCCCCAAGGATGGGAGCCGACATTTGTGCAAGCGATCGCTCAACAAGACTTACGATCAGACGGCAAGCGAGAGTCTTATCTCTGGGGTCAATTGCACTGGGTTAATGACTCCTACGAGTTTACGATCGCGACAGGAAGCAGCAGTTCCGGCAATTTAATTAATCTTGCTGGAACAAATAGTTTGGGAGTCATTCCGATCGGGCAGACTCAAATTATGGCAGGAGAATCACTTCAAGTGCTCCAGATTTGAAGAGCCTAACCTTTATCTCGGTGGTCTGCGTTTCTGCAAAAACTCAGGAATATCTAAACCTGGAGGCTTGCTTTTCGGATCGGGAGTTGAAGCTGGAGTCGGAGTCGTCGGAGTCACTGATCGTTTCGGGAGCGCAGTTGGTTTTCCAGCAGCTTGCTGGGGTTGAGGTTCAGGAGAAAACCCGGTCGCAATCACCGTAATTCGGACTTCGCCTTGAAGCCGCTCGTCAATCACTGCCCCAAAAATGATATTGGCATTGGGGTCAACGACTTCATAAATGATTTCTGCCGCCGCATTGACTTCATGAAGCGTCAGATCGGTGCCACCCGTGATGTTGAAAACAACTCCTCTGGCTCCGTTGATGGACGCTTCTAATAGAGGCGATGAAATTGCGGCGATCGCTGCTTCTCTAGCTCTAGACTTACCAGACCCGATGCCGATGCCCATCAGTGCCGAACCTGCGTCTGCCATGATCGCTCTTACGTCAGCAAAATCTACGTTTACCAAACCGGGAATCGTGATGATGTCTGAAATGCCTTGTACGCCCTGACGCAAAATATCATCTGCGGTCTGAAACGCTTCCTGTACAGGCGTTTGCTCAGAAATCACCGTCAGCAGCTTGTCATTAGGAATAATAATCAGGGTATCGACTCGGCTTTGCAGCGCGGCAATCCCTTCTTCGGCCTGAGTGGTGCGTCGCCGTCCTTCAAATGTGAAGGGGCGAGTCACGACTCCAACCGTCAGGGCCCCTAACTCCTTTGCGACTTCGGCGACGATCGGAGCCGCCCCCGTGCCCGTGCCGCCCCCCATCCCTGCTGTGATAAACACAAGATCTGAGTTTTCTAACGCTGTGGCGATTTCATCACGAGATTCTTCGGCGGCTTTTTGCCCGATCGCCGGGTTTCCCCCTGCCCCTAGCCCTCGCGTCAATTTTTGACCCACTTGCAAACGTTTTGAAGCTTGAGCCTGAGCTTGAGACAACGCTTGAGCATCGGTGTTTACCGTCCAAAACTCAACTCCAGACACATCGCTGGCAATCATTCGGTTGACTGCATTGCCGCCACCCCCGCCCACGCCGATGACTTTAATCTTTGCTACGCTTCCTGGCACGATATCACCACTCCTTGAATCTTCAGGCAAACCTTTGAGGCTGGAGTTTTGACTTAAATATAGACTGGAGTTGCCGCCAAACGGGTTAGGATTTTCTGCCATGGATGAGAAGCTAGATTGTCCTTCATGAGAACTTTCGTAGCCGCGCTCTAGTCGGCTGTCGAGAGGGGTTGAGGTGTCTGACTCATTGTTAAGCGTCATTGGAATTTCAGCGAGGGTTATGAACAAGAGATCAGCGCTAGACGAAGCTAGATAATCAGAGAAAAAGACAGAAGAATGAACGATGCTGCCACATCGATCGCGGCGAAAAGGTATTTAGATTAACGATATCAGGTTAAGTTTTCTAGCAGTTAATTTGCAAATTTTCTCATAGCTCGGCTCAAGGAGTACTTAATTTTACAGGAGTTTTTGAAGGATTCATTTGAAGAAATGGGGAATCTGGGTTTCTTAAATCGATATAGGAGAGTTGGCTAGGATTGACATGATTAGGCAATCGGCGCATCTGATCAAGCGCTTTTAGTTGATTTGCAAAGTTAGAACCATACATTCCAAAGTGAACGGAACCAATCTCAGTTTTAAGAATTAAATTATTGGGGTCTTCCCAGTTAATTTCAGAAACCTTGACCGGGCTGCGGCTTAACATTTGATAAAGGGTAGTCCAATTCGGGCGATATTGCGATAGGTTCCCGGTAACTTTAAGCGTTGGCAGTTTAAAGCTTTGATTCAGCGCGGTGTAGGTTTCAAGCGAAGTCCAAATCCCATTTTCGTCGAGAAGACCAGACTGAGTAGGGTTTGCTTGCAGGTCAGAAGCTTGAGCAGGTTGACCGCCTTTTGAGGCAGTAGGCGGGCTAGAGATTGAGACTCTAGAACTGGGTTGAGCGATCGCCACCGGGTTGCGCTCACGAACTCTCACCGTCAACCCTGGAGGAAACAGTTGACGGTCAACGGTTGCTTCAGAGATCGGAGCCTTTGATTTCAGCGCATCTGCAAGGGCTTGAGGCTGAATTTTGAGCAAAGATTGAGGATAAGCGATCGGCAGCAAGGTGCGAATTGTCTGAGCAGAAATAAATTGATTGCCTTTGATTGTAACCTGCTCTGGCTTGCGAATCACCCAAGCAGGCAAGGTGGCAACCCAAACCGCCCCACCTGCCAAGCCTGTAACTGCGAGACTGCGCCAACTTGTTTGAAAAAACCTGACTCGTCGCTGACGGCGCAGTTTTTGCCGTCGCTGGGTTAACTCAGTCTGAGAAATGGGAGCAATGCTGGTCATCGTGAATGCTCACTGAATAAAGCTAGAAAATGGGCAAATTAGAGAATCAAGTCGATGAACCCTCACTGCAAAGGCGAACGGATCTTTTCAAGACTGATCTACATTGATCGGGTTTTAGCAAGATATTGAGAGAAGCTGCGATCGTGACAATACAATTGCTCTACCACGATTTATAAGCCGACTTCTGGAATCTGTCTTTCTATTTAATCACCCATTTCCAGTTGTGCGGCTTCCCTCATTGGGAAAGTTCAGCCCTTTGTGTTTCCAATCTGCTTCAGATAGCTGGGGATCAGGTAGCAGTCTCTTGTATGAGGGTTACAACCCGTTCGCCAAATTCAGGATCAACGTTGGCGAGACTTAAAAGTTGCAAATATTCTTGACGATTTAAGCCTGCGGTTTCAATCAGGACGATCGCTGCCATTTCGATATCGCGCTGAATGCGGAGTGACTCAGATTCAGTTTCGGCTGCCTGTAGCTCTCCTTCTCGCCGCTCAATCAACGCTACAACTTGCAGATAGACATTGACAAATTGAGTCACTTTTTCAGACGGAATATTATTCGTGTCGGGTCTAGCCAAATTGCTGCTAGGTGAAGTGATAGAAGAAAGATCGGCATCAGATGCCCAACTCGCGATCGGAGCCAACAGACAAAGAGAAATGCAAACCATCAGCGCTGCTAGATGACGAATCAGCGATCGCACAGGTTTCTGGAATGGCTGCTTAACTCTCTTCACCCAATTAAGCCCGATCGCAGTGCTCTCACGGCTGCCTGGGTGCGATCGTCTGCACACAGTTTATTGAGGATATTGCGAACGTGAGTTTTAACTGTTCCCACCGTGATGTAGAGTTTCTCAGCGATCGCGGCGTTGCTGCACCCATCAACAATCAGTTGTAAGACTTCTAACTCTCGCTCGGTCAGAGGGTAAGCTTCAATAATTTGGTTATATTCTGGCTCGGCGGCACTGATCGAAACCGTTTTGAATTCAACCACTGCGCTGTCTTCGGGCTGGGTGTCTCGCGCTTGCCGCAAGACGACACGAGCGATCGCGGGATCAATCCAAGAGTTGCCTTCTTGGGTGACGCGCAGCGCTTCTACAAGCTGGTCTAAGCTCACGTCTTTCATGCAATAGGAGTCTGCCCCGGCTGCAAAAGCGGCTAATACGACATCTTCGTTGTCTTGCAGCGTCAAGATCAAAACTTTGGTAATGGGTTCGTCTTCCATTGCTGCTTGGGCTTGGCGAAAGCGACGAGTTAGCTCAATGCCGTCAATGTCAGGCAAGCCGATATCAACGATCGCGACATCTGGCTTTGCAGAAGTCATCAGCTTCAAGCCATCGGTGCCATTTGAGGCTTCGCCGACCACTTTAAACCCAGGTCTCTGCTGTAGTGCAGTTCTCATACCAACTCTGGTCAGGTCATGATCTTCAATAAGAGTAATCCGAATATCAGTCTCCATCAAAGTAAGCTCCTATAGTTTTTAGAACATAACTAAGCGTGAATTCGATGAAGCTTTTCGCTACGGTTGCCAATCCGGGTTGCCCCCTAAATCCCCCCAAATTGGGGGACTTTGAACCTAAATTCTGGGCTTGAAGTCCCCCAGAGTTGGGGGATTTAGGGGGCTGAAGCCCTGAAGAACGAAGCGAAAGAACTCATCGAACTGACGTTAACTGAAGCACGACAGATAACTACTGGACTAAGTGTTAGCTTGTCTGCTTTTTTTTGCAATGCCACCACTTTCAATCCAGTCGATTCACTGAGGTTGCTAACCTGCAACTTCTTTAATCGACAAGAATCGATAGCTTCCTTAACCGACCCGTATTTGTCTCTAATCATAGACTTAGTTGATTGATACAAATGTCTTGCTTGTGGCATACAACTTTAGACAGAAATTTAAAAGTTATGAGCTGCCCATGCGTTTGACGATCGCATCACTCAACAGCTCGTGAGCTTCTTGCAAAATGCCTGGAATTTTATCGGCATGAGGACTGTTGACTAGACATTTTTGTAGAGATTTGGGGTCGATCGCGTCGGCTCTTGCCCCCGGAAACCAGTGGCTTGCTTGACCCAGCAGGTTGTAGCGCATTTTGGCGTAGTCCACCATGTCGTAAGCGATCGCCAGATTTCGTAGCCACAAAATGATCGGAATATTTAATCGACCGGGGGTTTCATCGACCGATGGCAATCCGGTTCGCCAAGTGTTAACCCAGTCAGCGCCCAATCGCTCGATCGCAGCATCTTCTAGTCGCTTCAAAATAGGCGGCAGAATTTCGTCTGCTCGATCAAGCCAGTCTAGCGTCTTCAAGTGTTCGTCAAAATCTTCAGGACGGGCAGCCCCCACGCTCAGAGTGTGAACCTGCGGATGGCTGAGACAAAACAAATTGTTAAACACGATCGGACTGAGTGGCGCACAGAGATCTACTAGCCTCGGCGAAGGTTGGTAAAGTAACCCTCCTTTATTAGAAGGACTGATGATGAAGACACCCATATCAAGCTGGTTTGCGGCTTCGATCGCGGGCCAATTGACTTGATTGATGTAATACCAGTGCAGATTGACATAATCAAACTGATTAGTCGCGATCGTCTTCACAATTACATCAGTCGGGCCGTGAGTCGAAAACCCGATCGATCGGACTTTTCCCTGAGCTTGAAGCTTTTGCATCACTTCTAAGCAGCCACCCGATCGCAAGCACTCATCTAAGTGACTGTCGAGATTGATTCCGTGAATTGACAGCAGATCCACATACTCCAGGTTTAGCAGCCGCAGCGATTGCTCAAACGTCTTTAAAAACGCTTTCGCGTCTGCCATCGGCCCAACCTTGGTTTGCACAATCAGCTTTTCACGGGGCAACTTTGGCAAAACTTTTCCAAGCTGCAACTCTGACGTGCCATAATCGCGAGCCGTCTCGATGTGGTTGATCCCCACTTCTAGCGATCGGTGAATCGTCGCTTCTAAATTTTTCTGGTTATCGGCTGGGACTTCCTGATATGAAACATCTTGCCACTTGTACTGATAGCGCATTCCGCCACAGGTGAAGACTGGGATTTGTAACTCAGTGCGCCCAAAACGTCTGTATTTCATGAAACGTAAGTAAAGACAAGGACTCGTTGGATGGCAGACAAAGAATGATTCCGTACTTCCACGCTGACCTTACCTAGTTTAGACAGAGATATTAAGAATATTTATCTTTTGAGCAACATCCTGACATTGGTCTGGTTCTCTCACCCAACTCAAAAAAGGTTGTACCAGTATGCAAAGCTTTGATCCCTTCGAGCAATTTGTCCAGAGTTATGAAACAGAAATTGTTAAGCGAGAAGCCTGTCTTGAGATTCAGCAAAAGCTAGAACATTTTTGCATCAAGTTAGAAAACCTGCAACGGGAACTGCAACGGGTCAACACGCCGATCGATGACGATCGCTATCAGCAGCTAGAGGTTAGAATTCGTCACTATCGCTATCAGCTTAAATATGAGTTGCTTAAGCTGGCAGAAAAATTATTAGAGATTCGTCAGAGTCAACCTCAAGAACCCATTGATTGGGTCGGGCAACTGATCGAAGAGCGACGGCAGCGACAAGAGCGCGAAGAGTCTGACACCCAATTGAGACGGCGTGAACGAGAAGAGCTTCAGCGCCGACGACACGAGAAAAAGCGTCAGCTACTGGACACGATCGCCGCTCAAGAAAACTACTATGAAGCCGCCGATTTAGCGATCGAGGTTCACTACGCCAAAGAAGATCTGAAGTCACTAGAAGCGCTCGAAGAAGTGGTTAACGCCTTACTCGACAAAATCAACGACTGTAATCGGGACGGAAAGGCGATCGTGATTGCGGGCACTCCAGAATGGAAGCTGTCTCGGATGTATGAAAAGGCGACTAAGCTACGTCAACAAAAATATCCATCTCATCTGACCTTAGTGCCGCCCAGTGGAAACCCTAGCTCTCGCTCTCGTGCGGCGGCTGATGATTGCGGCCAATCAGACGAAAAACCTGACCCTTATGCAGAATTAGCCGGAAAAGTGGTGATCTTTGGAGGTCAAAACAACGTCAAAGTGCAGGTAGAAGAGTGTTTGCGGCAGTCAAAAGTGCATCTGGTCTGGTGCACCGCCGAGGATGGCGATCAGTGGGCGAAACAAACTGAGAGCCACATTGCCCAGGCTGATCTTGTCGTGATCATTACCGGCCGTGGCACACCTCACAAGCAAACTATTAGCGCCAAACGAGTTGCCAAGAATTGTCGTAAACCCTTGACACAGTGCGATCGGGCATCGGGCAAAGACAGCTTGCTAGAACACATCAAAATTGGACTTTTGGGATTGCAGCTACAGAGAAATCTAGGCTAATTTTTCGCAAAATGACGAGTTCTATAGCAATCCTAGGTGAATTGTGGGATGGGCATCTTGCCCGTACAGGCTAGAAGGCTGTCCCACTCTGACAACTGAAATAGGATTGCTATAGATCTTATTTGCGTTTGAAGATTGAGAAGACACGATCGCCAATCATCGACAGCGCATTCTGAACGCCAATTCCCGCGTTTGACCCGGCTGAAGGACGTTCGGCTAACTCGATCTCGTCGTCTTTAAAGCCTTTCAGACGATAGCCATACTCCAACTGAGCCTGATTTTTCTTCAGCACCGGAAACAGCCGAAACGCCCCTTTTTGTAGTTCTTCTAAGTTGTCAAAAATGGCATGATTGATTTGATTTGAGCGCTTCACCGCGATCGCACCGACCGGAAACCAGCTTTTCTTGCCCTGAACCCGAATGTAAATCTCATATTCAGGTGTGCCATCATCTTTGAACCGATCGTAAAGCTGCGATGCCTCAGCCCGCTTTTCAGCACCCTTACTCGGCTGCTTCTGTGTCTGCGGTTTCGCCTTCCCAAATCCAGCAGGAGTTGCCATTTCTGAAAATTACCTTAAAACTTGATTACAAAAGTTTACGCCATCTTTAGAAAGAATGGGAGGGGATGATCTCCGATCTCGCAAAATTCGGTTGCCTAGATCTCCGATAATAAAATGAATCTGATGCAGTGCGAAACGGAGATCAACTCAAGTGGAAGCAGATAACTCAGTTGCGATCGAGCATCAAAATGTCCCCCAAGCGCACCAAGGCTTACACAGCTTCTTATATAGCTCTGATGACGAGCATACTGAGACAACGACCAGCGCTCCTAACTTAGAAAGTCAGGGCAATGAAGTGATGTCTGTCGTAGACTGGTCTGCTCAAGCGGTAAATGCCAAAATTGCGGGAGTTTACGCAGTCTTCGATCGCAGTCTTCAACTTCAATACGTGGGCTATTCGCGCAATGTGCCGCTTTCTCTCAGTGGTCATGTGTCTCAAGTTGGCGACGAGACCTGTGCCTTTTTGCGGCTAAAAACCTTCAAGTTTCCTAAGCGCGAAGAAATGGAGCAGTTAAGGGATGCGTGGATTGCTGAGAATGGTGAAGTTCCATCTGGGAATGGAGACGAGAGCGATCGCTGGGCTGGCACCGTCGGAGAAGCGGCAAAACTGGTGATGTCTGCTGCCGATCGAGAGGCATATGAGGAGAAAAAATTGAAACTTCGTAAGGCAATGGCAGATCAAGCACTCAGCAAAGAGTCAGATCAGCTTTCAACCTCAGAAGCCGAGCGTCGTCAAAACCTAGAAGCCGCCGTCGAAAACGATGATTGGAGCGCCGTGATCCAACAATCTCAGAAAGCTGGAGAACCCTGAGCGCAATTTCTTTTCTTTAATGTACTAATTATTATTTTTGAGATGATATGTCCGTAGTTGATTCCCCAATTACCACGTTTCCGCTGGCTGCGGTCGTGGGTCAAGAAGCCATCAAAATGGCACTCCTTTTAGCGGCGGTCGATCCGACATTGGGAGGAGTCGTGATTGCTGGGCGCAGAGGCACCGCCAAATCAGTGATGGCACGGGCAATTCATGCGTTGCTGCCTCCGATCGAGGTCGTCAAAGATTCTCTCAGCAATTGTGACCCCAACACTCCCGAAGATTGGGACGACTTGACTTTAGAAAAAATAAAAAATTTGTCAGAGATTCCAACTGAGGTAATTCGGGCACCTTTTGTACAAATTCCGCTCGGCATCACCGAAGATCGGCTGCTTGGTTCCGTCGATGTCAGCCAATCGATTAGACAAGGTGAAACTGTTTTTCAACCAGGGCTTTTAGCAGAAGCCAATCGAGGCGTTCTTTATATCGACGAAATTAATCTGCTAGACGATCAGATCTCTAACTTCCTATTAACTGCCTTAACGGATGGACGTAACCAGATTGAGCGAGAAGGCATTAGCTTTCAGCATCCGTGTAAGCCCTTACTGATTGCTACTTACAACCCTGAAGAAGGATCACTGAGAGAACATTTACTGGATCGGATCGCGATCGCACTCTCTGCCGACGCGGTTTTAGAACTAGACGATCGCGTGCAAGCCGTTGAGCAAGCCACTCGCTATTCTGACTCTCCACAAGCATTTCTCCAGCAATATGCCGAAGATCTCGACTCGTTGAGAACTCAGATTATTTTGGCGAGAGAGTGGTTAAAAGATGTCCGCATCACCACTGAACAGATTAATTACTTAGTGAATGAAGCGATTCGAGGTGGCGTTCAGGGGCATCGAGCCGAACTATTTGCCCTCAGAGTTGCCAAAGCCCACGCCGCGCTAGACGGACGCATAGATGTAGTGGCAGAAGATTTGCACCAAGCCGTCAAACTGGTGATCGTGCCACGATCGACGATCGTCCAAACTCCACCTGACGAGAATCCGCCACCGCCACCGCCGCCCCCTCAAAACCAAGACGAACCCCAAGACGAATCTGAACAAGATCAAGACGAGCAGGAAGAAAAAGAAGAACCTGAAGATCAGCAAGAACAAGAACCACCTAGCATTCCTGAAGAGTTTGTCTTTGATGCAGAAGGCGTGATTCTTGACCCAGACGTGCTTTATTTTGCTCAAATGGCAACTCGTCAAGGCAAATCTGGGAGTCGCTCGGTTATCTTTTCTGACGATCGAGGACGCTACATCAAACCGATGCTGCCCAAAGGAAAAGTGCGCCGAGTTGCAGTCGATGCCACGTTACGATCGGCGGCTCCTTACCAAAAGTCTCGCCGTCAACGTGCTGAAGACAACCGACCCGAAACGAGTGCCGCTTCCCGCAAGCGCGTTTTTGTTGAAGAAAGTGATATTCGACAAAAGCGACTTGCCCGCAAAGCCGGAGCCTTGATTATCTTCGTCGTCGATGCGTCTGGTTCAATGGCGCTCAACCGCATGAACTCCGCAAAGGGAGCGGTGTTGACGCTCTTAACCGAGGCTTACCAAAATCGTGATCAAGTGTCGCTGATTCCGTTTAGGGGAGAACAGGCAGAGGTTTTGTTGCCACCCACGCGATCGATCGAAGCTGCAAAACGTCGTCTCGATCGCATGGCTTGCGGAGGCGGTTCTCCCTTAGCACACGGGTTAACTCAAGCCGTCCGGGTGGGGATCAATGCCCAACAGTCGGGAGATATTGGTCAAGTGGTAATTGTGGCGATTACAGATGGTCGGGGAAATGTGCCGCTGGCGCGATCGCTCGGCGAAACCATTCCTGAAGGTGAAAAGCCCGACATCAAAGCCGAACTGCTAGATATCGCAGGCAAAATTCGGGCGATGGGCACTCAACTCCTCGTGATTGACACCGAAAACAAATTTGTCTCGACAGGCTTTGCCAAGGAACTCGCTAAACAAGCGGGAGGTAAGTATTATCACTTACCTAAAGCAAGCGATCAGGCGATCGCTTCCATGACCCGGAATGCGATCGCTGACATGAAAACCCGATGACTCAAAATCTGCGTAAGGGCATGGCACTGCCGTGTCCATTGCCTATGCAAGTAACCGATACGATTTAATTCACGATCCTCAAACAATCTTTTGTATAGAAAATGCCGGACTGAACTAGATTCAACCCGGCGCTTTCGTGAATGATGAGCAACTGATCAGAACGAGTCAATCATTAAGGATCGGTTTGCAAAACTTGAGGCTGCAACAAGCCAACCATCTGCTGAATGCCTCGGTGAATGCGACGAGTCACCGTCATCGGGCTAACTCCGATTTGTTCGGCTACCTCTTTGCGAGACAAGTCGTGCAAAAAAACGTATTCGATCGCCTGCCGAGTTTTGTCTTCTAACTGGTTTAGCGCTTTGTGCAATTGCTGACGGTCTTCTTCTAAGTGCTGAAGCTGCTGATAATGGGCATCGGGCAGCGTGTCACCCAACGTCATCGGAGAATCGAGTTGCTGACTAATCGTTGCGTCCAAGCTCAACGGCAGCCGATTTCTAGCTGCTAGCTTACTCTCACGCCATTCGTGAACTTCTACGCCCATCTCGTTGGCGATTTCATCGTCGCTCGGCTGGTGACCCAATGCCTCGGTCAATCTTTCGCGAACTCGTTGCCCTTCTTTGTTGAGTTGTTGCCAGCGACGGGGAATCTTAACAGTACCGGCCCGATCTCGCAAAAAGTGAAGCATTTCACCTCGAATGTAAGGCACTGCAAACGAGCTAAACGCACAGCCTTGATGAGGGTTAAACCGCTCAATGGCACGAATTAAACCAATGTAGCCAATTTGTTCTAGATCTTCGTAGGGTTCGGCGCACTGATGGCTAACTCGATGAGCAATCTTGCGGACAAGACCCGCATTTAACTGCACCAACTGATTTCGCACACGAACCGAAGGTTTATTGTGGTAGGACACTAACAGTTCCATGCCACGAGAACGAAGGGAAGTTTGAGTTGCCATCATCTTTTTTAAGGGGTCGTCATCCACATCAGCGTTGAGCTTATTCTCTGTTTATGGAAAGTGATCAGCCATCGTCGATCTACGGTACTGATCCAGATCTATGCTTTAGACGGTCAGCAGAAACACGTAATATGTCACGACCGTACTGACGCTTTCAACGCTGTTTAATTAGTGGCTTGAGTCGATAAAGTTTTTGATTTGCGTCTCTCTATTGAACGATTTCAAGTGAATTCTAATGTTGCTCTCCAGAGAGAGGAAAGCCCTTTGTCAAGGGCTTAAGTTAGTGACTGTAATGACAACCTTTAACATAAGGAATCACTAAGATGGCATCTCAAAAAGAGACGAAAGGCAAGCAAGATGACTCGACCCTAGAAGAAAAGCAATCTACAAAAGCTCAATCTGAAGAAGCAAAACACGTAGACGCAGATCAAGATGACGCATCTCCTGATGTGGATTCTCTAGCAGAAGTTCTGCATGGTGATCTGACCGAGATCGAGTCTGATGCTGCGATCGCGTCGGTCGATGTGTGGGTGAACTTTCTCAAAGGTCACAAAGAAGAAAACCTTAAAGAACTCTCTGCCAGCCTGAAGGAACTAAAGAAGCTTCTGAAAGGAAAGAAGTCTGAAGCCAGTGAAATTGCTGAGGTTTTAGAGCAGTTAGGTGAACAGACCACCGCGATCGGTGACGAAGCCGGGAGAGGAGTCAAAGGCCCGCTGCACAGCGTTGGCAAGGCGTTAGCTCAAGCCGCCAAAAAAATCGAGAAGGCAGGCGTAGGCTCTGAAGCTAAGTAGCTATTGCCTTCATTAAATTCGCGGAGTCTCCTGCCTGGAGCAATGGGGTAACTCACACTCTAGACCGCTTGCAGAACCCAAATTGGCTTTTGCAAGCGGTCTAGTCTCGTTACAACTCAGTCAGGGAAAGCGGTGCCGCTCATGGGGTCACGAATATAAAGCCCCAGAGTCAGCGATCGCAAGACTTCATCCCAAACGGGGGTCAATTCCTCGGCTTGATCTGCCCAATAGTCAAACGTGATCAGGCACTGGACGTTTGATCCCAAGCCAATGCAAGTGCGAGAAAAGGCTTCTCGACTGTCTTGAGTATCGATGAATTTAATTTCTGCCCAGACAATGCGAGCCGTTTGACGTTTGAGCGTGATCACTTCCCCTCGCTCAATCACATCGCGTTCGTCATCTTGCAAAATCTTCTTAAGGGTATGTTGGAGCGGAAACAGGCTCCAATCTGCGTCAGGGAGGCGAGTAAACGACATTTCGAGACGGCAATCATCATCGGGGGGTTCGCGATCGAGAAACTTAAACGACTTAACATCTGGCTCAAAAAACCAATTTTGAGGCACATCGAAACGAACGGCACCTCGATCGGCCACAAACACTTTATAGCCAGGGCTGCACTGCCAGCGATGATCGTCTTTGAGTTCGAGGGTTTCTTTAATCCATTTGAGGTCGTCTTTTTTGCGCTTTGCCATAATCGGTTAGTTCACAACTCGCCCGTCTTTATGGTAAAGCATTTGTAATTTTGGAAGACCAACTACGCTATTTGTTGGCAGATCGCAAAGCAGGAGCCGCAAAAATGGCTTGAAACCCAGCCTGACGATCGCTAACCGATTCTGGAGCATCGTTCCAGAGGCTTTCATAGTAGAAGAAAGACGTGCCCAACCCGCGATCTTGAGATGCCCGCACCTGAGACTGAATTTGCTCCATTGAAACTGGGCTATTTCTCAAGCCAGCCATGATGCCGATGCCAGTCGGAATTTTTTGTTGAGCTTCTCGAATCTCCGATCGGTTGATCTGCTCGGTGAAACTTTGCAGATCAGGTCGATAAACTTGCACAATCAGCTCATCAACTAGGTTTTGCCGCACCCAGCCTAGCCAGTCTTGCAAGTGAAATCGGTAAGCAAAGTCATAGTAGTTAGGAGAAATCGAAAAAATCGCGTTGGGCTTTTTGGCTTTTACAGCTTGGTTGAGTTGTGCCATAAACGCCGTAATCTTATTGGCACGCCAGCGCATCCAGGCGGCATCGGCGGCATTTGCAGGCGGCGCTTTTTTAGTTTCTTTCACATACAGCGCAACTGTGTAGTCATCATAACCAAACTCATAAGGCAGACTCATATGATCGTCGAACTGAATGCCATCAACATCATATTGAGTGACGATTTCTACAACCAGATCGGTAATGAATTGCTGCACGCTAGGAAGAAACGGATTTAGCCACATCACTTCACCCGCAGCGCTCACTGAGGTCTGGCTGCCGTCTCGCTTTTGCGTCAGCCACTCTGGATGGTTTAAGACCAGCTCTGAGGTTGCGGGGGCCATCAACCCAAACTCAAACCAGGGAATGGCGAGTAAGCCTTGCTGATGGGCTTGCGCCGTCACATCAGCGATGATGTCTTGCCCAGTCAAACCTGTGTAGACAAAGGGTTGAATTCCGGCGCGTTGTGCCACCGCGCTGGGATACATCACATAGCCAGAGTTCCAGACTACGGGGTAAACCGTGTTGAAGTTTAGCTGTCGCAGTTGACCGATTGCATTTTGCAGTTTGGTGTGGTCTTTGAGAACGTCCATGTCGTTGAGGGTCATCCAAACCCCTCGAATCTCTTGACGGGCATCTTGTCCGATCGCAGAAGTCACGCGACCGACCAGCAAGACCGTCACAAACGACAGCAAAAGCAGGAATGGGAGGAGATGCCGAACCCATCGTCGCCAACCTGGGAGTACAAACTGCAATTTCATAGGCATCAATCACTGAGGGTCTAGGTTTCGCTCGTCTGAAACAAAGGGCTAAACTTTTCTAGCCCTTTAGTCTACAGGCAAAGTTGACGTGGTTAGCAAGCAAACAGTGCCTACTTAACCAACATCCACGCTTTGCCCTGCTCGACCCGGAACGATCGCCAGAGATTTCATGCCAGTTTGAATTTTGGAGTTGTGGTCTTAAGGGGTAGAGACTCTATCTGTTTTGAAGTGCTTTCTTAACGTAATGTTTTCTGATCTCGTGATTGAAAATCACCACAATCGTTGGCAGCTTTTGTCATTGCAATGTGAGGGTTAGCCGCACACTTTATATAAGGATTATTGTTAAAGTAAGCACATTTTTTACAAGGAAGTTGAGACGTGTGCTTGTTGCTTTCAATCTCTTTACGACTGGGCTTCCAGGTGTTAGAGATGACACAGACAACGGCTGCCCAAATCGCCACAAAGCAAAGTGGAATGATTAACAGCGCTGCGTCTTGAGTCGCGATCGCAGTGGCACTTTGAGAAGCGGATAAAGGAGGAGATTCAGCTAGGGCTGACTGAGCAGAGAACTGAAAGTCAGCGGGCTGGTTAAAATCAGAAGACTGCATAGAGGTTAACTCGTGCGTGAAACTGGGTGACAACTCACGCCACCTATGCTTTTAATTTGTATCGATGCGCTAAAAAAGTTATCTCTATCAAGGGTTCTGACTTGCGGTTGTTCAGATATGCCTAGAGAGATAAATTGACTGAGCCGAGGACGATCGAGAAAACTGTCACGATCGGATGTTGATTCGATCAATTCTCGGTACTATAGGTCAAAGCAAGTCTACAACCCACTCTAAAGCCGTTGTTTTTTAACCACTTTAAGCCAGTGCAGTTGGCGACAAGTTCACCTCCCCACGTCTATAGGAGAATTCAACATGATCAAGCGTGTTTTGGTCGCTTGTTGCACCGTTGCTCTGTTAGGTGCTGCTCATCTCCCGGCTCAGGCACAAACTTCAGCCCCTGCGTCTCAAGCAGCCCCAACTACATCCGTCAGCAAAGATGAAGTGCAGAAGTTTGCGAATGCCATTAAGCAAATTTTGGTGATCAATCGTGAATCTGAGAAAGCAGCCGCTCAAGCAATTAAAGACGAGAAGGGGTTGACCGAGCAGCGCTTTGATGAGATTTACAAAGCACAGAAAGATCCCAAGGCGGCTCCTGCTGTGCAGATTCAGCCTAAAGAACGGCAAAGCTACGATCGAGTCGTGACCAAGATAGTGCAAATTCAAAAAGACAGCGATGCCAAGATGGAGAAAGCGGTGCAGGCTCAAGGGTTAGAGGTGCCGCGCTTTAACCAAATTTTTGAGGCAGTGCAAAAGAGTCCTCAATTGCGTCAAGAGATCCAAAACCTAGTTAAGCAGAAATAAGTAGGGGCATGGCATTGCCGTGCCCATTGCCATCGCAAGTAACCGATACCATTTAATCCACGATCCTAAGTTCAGTGAAAACAGTTCGGAGAATCTGACATGACTGGAGAAATGCAACTGCATCGCACTATAGCAATCGCAGTTGCGTCTCTTCTAACTCAACGGGTAATGCGTCCTCTAAGTTAATCGTCAACCCGATCGAACCTGCCCAAACCGTCTCGTCAGTCAACAATCGTTGAGCCGCTTCGAGAATGGGTTCTTGCAGGTCGCGCAAATCTTCGCGGTTTTGCAAATAAGCTTGGAGGGCTTGCAATGGCTCGATCGTGGTGCCAAGTCCCAATTCTGGCAGACGCGGACGAGAGAGTTGACTGATTAGCTCAGGGTGAATGGTGTAATTATGAGCGCTGCTCAGAGCTTGGTGAATCAGAGAATCGTCAACGCGATCAACCTGTTCGGGGCGAAGTTGATAAATCAGTCGCACCACAGCATCTTCAACGAGTTCGGATGCGATCGCATCGAGCAATGTCGCCTGTGGCTCATCTTCTTCAGACAAATCGAGTTCTATGGTGCGAAACGATCGCACCGGAAGCGGACAAAACTCCATCTCAACTTTTCTCCGCTCTAGCTCCACTAAAACAAATCCTTTCTCTTCTTTCTCTTCGCTAAAATCGACTCGCTCAATGCTGCCAGGGTAAACAATCAAAGGCTGTTGACAAAGAATCTGGTGACGATGAACGTGACCCAGCGCCACATAATCAAAACAATCGCGCGTGATCAGAGAAAGTGGAATGGTGAACCCTTTGCCCACGGCTAGGAATCGCTCTGCGCCATAGGTGGCAGAATCTGCCATCAAGTGAGCCAACAAAACGGTCGGCAGGGCAGAATCGAGTTTACGAATTTCACCTTCGAGGGCAACGCGGAGACGATCAAGCAACAAGTGCCCCACTTCTGACATTGACAGCCCTTCTGTTTCGGGGCGGGTGAGCAGCGTTGATCGCGTCAGCCACGGCAGAGTGATGACTTGAACAGCACCATTCTGGGTTTGGATGGTGTGAGAATCGAGGCGATCGCCCACAATCACATTCGGTACACCCAAAGTTCGATAAATACATAGACTCGCGCCGCCCGCTCCTTGAGAATGCTGATCGTGATTTCCGACGAGCAGCACAGTGGGAATGCCCGCCTCAACCAGGCGATGAAACTGACGGGCAAAGGCTTGCTGAATATACGGAGGCGGCGTTGCGTCAGGAAAGGCATCGCCTCCAAATAAGACGAGATCGACGGGTTCAGAGAGGGCACGATCGATACACCGTCCCAGTGTCGCAACAAAATCCTCTAGTCGCGTGTTGAGTCCGGTTTCTGGGTTGATTCGCCCATGAGAAAATCCGCTTCCTAAGTGAATGTCGGAAAGATGGAGGATTTTGATCATAAGTCGCGATTATCCGATCGTGCTGCTCCGAACTATTGTACTAAAGATCTGATCGGGCAATAGTTTTCTCAACAGCAACAACGCCCCCGCATTGCCGCCAGCCGGGTAGCGAAGTCGCTGAGATGAATCGATCGCGGCTTGATAAATCACCTCTGCCGTAACTTCTGGCGGTGAGCCGCTGTCGCCTACCTGCTTGAGTTTGGGCAACACTTTTGCAACGAAGGCATCATAAGCCATCAATCCCGGACGGGTTGCGAGGTCAGTCGATCGCCCATAAAAATCAGTTTTAATCGGGCCTGGCTCAATAATTTTTACCCGAATATTGAACGGCTCTAATTCGTATCGCAGCGAGTCTGAAAAGCCTTCAACCGCCCATTTTGTAGAATGATAGAGACTATAGAGCGGAAACGCCGTTTTGCCCCCGATCGAGGAGACGTTAATAATGGTGCCCGATCGCCGTTCTCGAAAGTGCGGCAACACAGCTCTAGTCACCGCCATCAATCCAAAAACATTAGTCGCAAATTGTCGCTCAATCTGTTCAGGTGTGCAGGCTTCAAATGCGCCTAGCAAAGCATATCCGGCATTGTTGACTAGTACATCGATCGTTGAGAATTTCTCTAGGGCATCGGTGACGGCTTGGGCGATCGAGTCCGGCTCGGTGACATCTAATCGTAGGCACAGCGTGTTATCGAGTGTTGTTAGGTCAGAGGTTTTTTCGGGCGATCGCATGGTCGCAACCACGTTCCAGCCTTGCTGCTGAAATAGTTTTGCAGTTGCCAGCCCAATGCCTGTTGAAGCGCCAGTAATGAGAACAGTTTTCGCCATTAGCTGCTAGAAAAAAGGTAGAGGAGGTTCTCAAACTTTACCCTTAAAGCGCATTTCTAAATAAGTTGATGAAAAGCGATCGGTCAAAATTTGAGTTGGTGATTCTTTGAACAGGACTTAGTTAAGCAGCCTCGATCGAGCGTTGTTGAGCTAAACCGCTTATTGACAATCAGCAGCCGTTTCTACGATCGACTACACTAAAAAACAAGCTCAATGGTCAACCCTATGGTCGCCAAATCCCTGCGCTGGACAACCCGTGATCTTGATGCCATGCCCGACGATGGCGGTTGGAAACGCTATGAAATTATTGATGGAGAACTGCTTGTGACCCGCGCCCCTCACATTCGCCATCAAGGCGCAGCAGGCAAACTGCACGTTCGCTTAGAAACTTGGTCAGAGACAAGTGGGATGGGGAACGCCTTTCAGACACCAGGCGTTATTTTCACCCCAACTGATGCGGTGATTCCTGATGTCGTTTGGATCAGCCGAGAAAGCCTTGACAGCGGCATTGATCAAGCAGGGCATCTAACCGTTGCCCCTGAGCTAATAGTTGAAGTGCTCTCTCCTGGTGATCTCAACGAACAGCGAGATAAGGAAGTTAAACTCAAGCTTTACTCCTTGCACGGTGTCCAGGAATATTGGATTGTTAATTGGCAACTAAAAACTCTAGAAGTTTATCGCCGTAACGAAGCCCAACTTCAACTGGTTGCCACTCTACTCGACGGAGACAGTCTCACCTCACCTTTGCTGCCAGGATTCAGCACCCCGATCGCTCAAATTTTTCTGTAGGCGTTACAGCATAAATGGCTCTTGTAATTTTGGTATAACTAAAGTATAACTAATAGTGTAGCAATCCAGCTCAGGGTCACTATGAAAACTGCTATTTCGCTTCCAGACTCAGTTTTTGAGGAGGCAGAAGCACTCGCTGAACAGTTGGGGCTGTCACGCAGTGAGCTTTATAAACAAGCTTTGCAAGCCTATCTGCGAAAGCACAACCGTAATCAAATCCTCAACAAGCTGAACGAAGTTTATGCTGAAGAGTCTTCTGATTTAGAACCCATGTTGGCAAGGATGCAAATCATGTCCTTGCCGCGTGAGGATTGGTAATGTATCGAGGAGAAATTTGGTGGGCAAACCTTCCTGAACCAGTAGCTTCAGAGCCTGGATATCGCCGTCCCGTTTTGGTGATTCAAGACGATACTTTTACTCAAAGCCGAATCAATACGGTCATCGTCGCAGTGATCACTTCCAACATTCAGTTGGCAGAAGCCCCAGGCAATGTCTTGTTACCGCATGAAGCATCAGGTTTGCCCAGAGATTCTGTTGCTAACGTATCTCAAATTCTCACGCTTGATAAAACGTTTTTGGTTGAGCGCATTGGTTCACTACCAGACTATTTGCAAGAGGAAGTAGATGAAGGGCTGCGAATAATTTTGTACCTTTAGTAGCACACATTGATATATCAGTTGCAGCAGAACTGTGTTTCAAGATGAGTGCGATCAACAGCAGCAAAACGTCTATCTTTCGCAAACGCGCACTCAGTTAGAATAGGCAAATGATGGCTCAACGTCCGATCTATCTTGACAATCAAGCGACAACCCCAGTAGACGATCGCGTGTTAGCTGCGATGTTGCCTTATTTCACCCAGCAGTTTGGCAACCCGTCGAGTGTGGGGCACATCTACGGTTGGGAAGCCGAAGCCGCGATTCAGCAAGCACGAGAAATTCTGGCAGACTCAATTCACGCGGCACCTGAAGAGATTGTTTTTACGAGTGGTGCAACTGAAGCCAACAATCTAGCAATCAAGGGCGTTGCAGAAGCATATCTCGATCGAGGACGACACATTATCACCCTTCAAACCGAACATAATGCCGTTCTTGATCCTTGCCACTATTTGCAATCGTTAGGATTTGAGGTGACATTTTTGCCTGTGAAATCAGATGGTTTAATCGACCTGGATTTGTTAGAAAAGACCCTGCGATCAGACACAATTTTAGTGTCTGTGATGGCGGCAAATAATGAGATTGGGGTGTTGCAGCCGTTAGAGGCGATCGGGCATCTCTGCCACGAGCATCAAGTTCTGTTTCATACTGACGCAGCCCAAGCGATCGGCAAGATTCCTCTCGACGTGGAGGCGATGCAGATCGATTTAATGTCTTTAACCGCTCACAAAGTCTACGCACCAAAGGGCATTGGGGCATTGTATGTGCGGCGACGAAATCCTAGAGTGCAGGTGGCACCTCAAATGCATGGTGGCGGGCACGAGCGAGGGCTGCGATCGGGCACGCTTTATCCGCCCCAAATTGTCGGATTTGCCAAGGCAGTTGAGTTAGCGATCGCAGAGATGCCCGCCCAATCGCAGCGCTTGACCCAATTGCGCGATCGCCTGTGGCAGCAAGTGTCTCAACTAGACGGCATTCATCTCAATGGACATCCCACTCAACGCTTACCCGGAAATCTCAACATCAGTGTAGAAGGTGTAGACGGGCAAGCACTTTTATTAGGATTGCAGCCCACGATCGCCGTTTCTTCGGGTTCTGCCTGCACGTCTGCCAAAATTGAGCCGTCTCACGTCCTGCAAGCTTTGGGAGTTTCAGACGAATTAGCCTATGCTTCGATTCGGTTTGGGATCGGGCGATTCAATACAGTTGAAGACCTCGATCGAGCGGCAGAGGTTGTGATTGAAACGGTGCGATCGCTGCGCTTAGTTGGGAAAGATTTGTTAGTTTGATCCAAGATCATCGAAGGGCAAAAGGATTTCGATACTATACCGATCGCTTTAACTTCCTCTATGCTGATGTTTTTTGAGCCTCTATGCGACCCGATTCTAAAACGGCTTCTCTGCAACGATTACGCTCGATCGCTCACATCCTCGATAATGCTATTCCCATTCCCTTCACTCCTTACCGAGTTGGAATTGACCCGATCGTTGGCTTAATTCCCGGTGGGGGAGATTTGGTGATGGCAGGATTTTCGGTCTACATTGTGTGGGAGTCGGCTCGATTGGGGCTGCCGCGATCGACCGTGACGCAAATGGTGTCTAATCTTGTATTTGACACGCTAGCCGGGACAGTTCCGGTTGCCGGAGATTTATTAGATGTCACTTGGAAAGCCAACAGCAAAAATATTCGTCTATTAGAGGCTCACCTCGATTCACCTCAGCATCAGAAAAAAGCAAACCAAGGATTTGTGTTGCTATTGCTATTCGGATTTTTATTATTAGTGGTTAGCATTGCAGCCCTCAGCGTTTTTGTGATTGGGCTAGTGTGGAAAGCGATCGTGCAATAATGGTGCGGCTGTCATTAAAACGTCCCGATGGTTCAAGCGCCTCAACTTCCGACAAACCTTGCTCCGTCTGACTCAGAGCCATTCTTAGATCTCGGCTTTCAGCTACCCGACCCAGAAGACGACCAGATTTTAGACCTCGAATTTCAGCAGCAGATTGAGACCGCGTGGCAGGTGTGCGATCGCTTTGACTTACAAACCGACATTTGGCGTGGGCGCATTCTCAAAACCGTGCGCGATCGAGAGAAAAAGCGCGGCGAAGGGCGAGGTGTGGGGTTTCTCAATTGGCTCAAAGATCGGGAAATCAGCAAAAGTCAGGCTTATAACTTAATTGAGTTAGCCAACAGTGCCGACACGCTGCTCGATAGCGGCTGTTTAGAGCCTGAAGATGTGAATCAATTTACCAAACGGGCATTTGTTGAAACGGCTCAAGCTGCGCCCGAAGTGCAGCAGATGATTGGCGACACGGCACGAAAGGGCGATCGCATTACTCGTCGAGAAGTCCGGCAACTCTCTGATGATTGGACGGCAATGACTTCTGATTTGCTGCCCGTTGAAGTTCGCGAAAAAGCTGCCGATCAAACCATTCCGACTCGTTATTTAGCGCCGTTAGTCAAACAGTTAGAAAAGCTTCCAGAGTCTCATCAAGTCTCAATTCGAGACGCGGTGGCTCAAAATCCCGATGTCGATACGCTTAAACAAGTCACTTCAGAAGCCCGCTATTTGTCTCGTTATCTAGAATCAGCAACTCAAGTTCAAGCATTGAACAACGAATCCTTAAACTTAGAATTGGCACTCGAAGAAGCGCTTCGCCTGGGTTGTTTGAATTCGACCGCAGAATTAGTCAGCCAAGCCGCACAGTTAGAGCAAGCGATCGCCAAACTCTACACCACCTGGAAGCGTATCAACACTTTGTCTGAGCGAGTATATGTTGATACTGGAGCCAGTTCTCCCCATTTGAGAACCTTGTTAAGCTGCTTGGACAGGTTATCTAGCCACTCGATCGAGTTCTGTCTCGGCGACCCAAAAGGTGAGGGCTTTTCGCGCACCATTCGCTTGAAGTTAGACGACGACCAGGAAGCATCCGACGTTGGCACCTGGGAATAATTCACTTTCAGCTAGCGAAACGATCGCCGAATCTTCTCCCACAAATAACGTGGATTTAACCAGCGTCGATATCGTTCAGCGACCTCTTTACCAACGATCAAAATACCAAGCCAAAACATCACTTCAGCACTTCCTAACAACACGGGAACCAGAACTGCTTTTTGAGCGATCGACACTGCCAAAAAAGGCACAGCCGCGACTGTAACCCAGGGCAAAAATGACACCAATATTAAGCCGATTCCTAAGTTTTTCATCTGCTAGTTTTTAATTCCAGTGGTTGCGATGCCGCGAATTAATTGCCGCTGACCTAACAAAAACAGCACGACTACTGGAATCGTTGCAATCACGACCGCCGCCATCATCAGTTTCCAATCGTTAGTAAACTGCTCTTGAAACCCCGCCAGCGCTAACTGCACCGTTTGCAATTCTGGACGCGTCGTAAACACCAGTGGTTTAAACAGATCATTCCACTCGCCGATAAAACTAAATAGAAATAGCGTTACCAACGCTGGACGCGCCAACGGCAACATCACCCGCCAGAGGATTTGTAACCGATTTGCGCCATCGAGCATCGCCGCTTCTTCAAGCTCGATCGGAATCGTTAGAAAAAACTGCCTCAACAGAAAAATTCCAAACCCATTCACCGCCGTTGGCAAAATCAACGCTCCGTAAGTATTGATGAGATGTCCCCATTTCAGAACCAAAAAAATCGGAATCACCAAAATTTGAAACGGAATCACCAGCGTCGTCAAAATAATCAACAACAGCGCTTGCTTGCCGCGAAACTCTAGTCGAGCCAGCGCATAACCCGACAGCGCCGACGTAAAAATCTGAACTGCCGTGACCGCTAGCGCTACAAAGGTCGAATTTGCAAACGCCAGCAAAAATCCGCCTCGCTGCCAAGCCTGACGATAATTTGCCCAAGACCAGCCTCCATTTTCTGAAGTTAACGAAGTCTTGACCACGATGCCCAACGGCAACAGCACCAAACCTGCGCCGACAATTAGCAAAACTAGACTCAGTTTCTGAAGGATTTTATCTTGATCGAATAATCCAGATTTAAAGTTCAAGCGAGGATTGGGAGGCTGACGATCGGAGCTTTCTAACAGCATTGTGCTCAGTAAATAGGTAGATAAACAGCTTCTCTATAGGAAAACGATATCTTCACAGGCTACACTAACGCTGAATGATACAAAATTAAGAGTCTGGCATTTTAGCCCCCAAACGTGCAAAATAGAGCAGAATTTAACGATTCTCATCTTCACCCTTGACGAGAGACGGTAAAGTGTAGACTGGGCGCTAAACACGTTGCGCGACCCTTGTTTTCTAACTTTCAAAGCCCCGGATCGATTTGTGACGACTTATTCATGACCAGGAGACTACTGTTTTATGCCCCAACTTGAGGCGATTCAAGACATTGACTTCCACAGCGAAACTTATAAAGACGCTTACAGCCGCATCAACGCGATCGTGATTGAGGGCGAGCAAGAAGCATACGAAAACTACCACAGTCTTGGCGGGCTGCTGCCTGATCAAAAAGATCAGCTTGTCGGCTTGGCAAAAATGGAGAGCCGTCACAAAAAAGGGTTTGAAGCTTGTGGTCGCAATCTTAAAGTGACTCCAGATATGGAGTTTGCCCGTCAATTTTTCTCTCCACTACACGAGAATTTTCAAACGGCGGCAGCAGAAAATAAGACCGTCACCTGTTTGCTGATTCAGTCTTTGATCATTGAATGTTTTGCGATCGCTGCCTACAACATCTATATCCCCGTTGCAGATGACTTCGCCCGCAAGATCACCGAAGGAGTTGTCAAAGACGAATATCTACACCTCAACTTTGGTGAAGAGTGGCTCAAAGCAAACTTTGAAGCCTCAAAAGCCGAACTTGAAGAAGCCAACCGCGCTAACCTTCCGATCGTCTGGAAGATGCTAAACCAAGTCGATGTCGATGCCAAAGTTCTCGGCATGGAGCGAGAAGCATTGGTCGAAGACTTCATGATCCAATACGGTGAAGCTCTCAGCAATATTGGGTTTACCACTCGCGACATCATGCGAATGTCAGCCTACGGATTAGCAACCGTCTAAAGGTTCCAGGTTTCAGAAGTCGGACAGAGCGCAAGTACTCTGACCCTGAAACCTGAAATCTCCTTCGATATCCACCTCATTTCAGCCTTACCCGCAGGCTACATATATATTCGTCGATGTTTGGTTTAATTGGTCATCTCACGAGTCTAGAGCACGCTCAATCAGTTGCTAGAGAGTTAGGCTATCCCGAATATGCCGACCAAGGGTTGGATTTTTGGTGCAGCGCTCCTCCGCAAATTGTTGACAACATCACCGTTACAAGCATTACTGGGCAAAAGATCGAGGGCAGATACGTCGAGTCTTGTTTTCTTCCAGAAATGTTAGCGACCCGTCGGATCAAGGCAGCTACTCGCAAAATTATCAATGCGATGGCACACGCCCAAAAGCACGGCATCAACATTACTGCGTTAGGTGGATTTTCATCAATTATTTTTGAAAACTTTAACCTCAGTCAGGTTCGCCAAGTCCGCAATGTGATGCTGGAGTTTGAGCGATTCACCACAGGCAACACCCATACCGCTTACATCATCTGCCGTCAAGTCGAGCAAGCCGCTAAACAATTGGGCATTAATTTGTCTGAAGCGACGGTGGCGATCTGTGGCGCAACGGGCGATATTGGCAGCGCGGTTTGCCGTTGGTTAGACAAGCGCACCGACGTTGCTGAACTGCTGTTGATTGCTCGTAACCAAGAACGTCTGCAAAACCTGCAAGCCGAACTCGGTCGCGGCAAAATTATGGGGCTGGAAGAAGCTCTACCCCAAGCAGACATCATCGTTTGGGTTGCTAGTATGCCCAAAGGCGTTGAGATCAATCCAGCCGTTCTTAAGCAGCCTTGCTTGCTGATCGATGGTGGCTATCCCAAAAATTTGGGGACGAAGGTGCAGTATCCCGGTGTGCACGTTCTGAATGGCGGCATTGTCGAACACTCGCTAGACATTGACTGGCGGATTATGAGCATCGTTAATATGGACGTGCCTGCTCGTCAGCTATTTGCCTGTTTTGCTGAGTCGATGCTGCTAGAGTTTGAGAAGTTGCACACTAACTTTTCTTGGGGGCGGAACTATATCACCGTTGAAAAGATGGAGGAAATTGGTGCGGCATCTGTGAAGCACGGCTTCAGCCCTTTGTTGATCTAGCGATCGCTAACCCCCGTAGAGATGTTCCGCCAGAATGTCTCTACGCAACTTGATAAAGGCATGATTGGGGCGCTAAAGCTTGGACTTGATCGCCTGCTGTTCTTCTGAGTAGTCAGCAAAAGGCGTTGAGCGCGACCTCAAGTTGTGCAGGCGAGACAACACTTCTGGGTGAATTGGCTCTAAAAAGTGTTGCTGTTGACTGATAAAGAAGAAAAACTCGATGCTGCCCAAACAAACTCGATCGCCATCGTGTAAAAGATGACGCTGCTGAACTCGATCGCCATTTACATAAGAGCCATTCATGCTGTTGAGATCAATCAGATAAAACCCTTGATCGGCATCGTAGAGAATCACGGCATGACGGCGCGACAGTTTACGATCGCTCAGAGATATAGCGGCTCCGCGATGTCGCCCGATCGTCCAGACGTTTTGAGACTGCAACAGCATTTCTGACACATCTTGCAGCAGGTTTGTGAGCAGATAAACTTGCCCTGACTGCGAGACTCCTTGAACATATTTCAGCTTTCTCTCTGCGGCAAACAAGTGAGGGAAATCAGCTTCAGGAATCGGTCTACCGTTGAGTAATAAAGTTTGCGCTTTAGCGGGGCTGTTCTCATCATCATCCGAATCTTGATCGCTCCAGAAAGCTTGCTCGGCAATTTCTACAGCAAGGTTCTCTTGAGGATCTGATGATAAAATTTCCTGCGTTAGGGGATTAGAATGTTCTGGCGCTTTTGACTCTAAATTCATGAGAAGATCTCTTAAAACAGGTGCAAATGGGGCTTGCCGACTCGCTTTGTGGAGCGCGATCGAGTTCTAGAGTTCCCGGATAAGAATGAGGACGATCAGATTGAGTGATTGAATGTGAGATAGGGGCGATCGAGAAGGCAATTCTTCAGAAAGCTCTAGACTAGAATTCAAAACTCCTATTTTCAAACACTTTTAGAGTTATGAATGACGCGCTCGATCGCAGACCCATTGAAGATCTTCAGCTTTCGATGAAGGCACTCGGTTCGCTTAAACGCACTCAAATCCAGACGATCGGCGATCTGATGAATTACACCGAAGAAGATCTAAAAATTTTAGACCCGCAATCGGGTGAAGAAGTGATTCAGGCGCTTCAGCAGCGATTAGGGTTAACCCTGCCTGAAAACGATTTGCAGTAATCTATACTGAATTCTCAAGTGTTTGATCATTGAGTATGCAACCCACGCCAACCGCTCCGCCCAAGCAGTTTTTTCAACCGCTCGATCGTGCCGCGCTATTTGTGATGGCAATTTTGAGCGTTGTGATTGGGCTGCTGTTATTGAGCGGCGATCGCAGTGCCCCACGAGTCCGTGATTTTAGCTGGCAAAACAAGCAAGTTGGCTCAGATGATAGTGCGTTTGTGCTGACGTTTAGTCGCCCGATGGATCACAACAGCGTTGAGCAAAACTTGCAAATCGAGCCATCTTTGCCCGGAAAGACAAGCTGGGCAGGGCGACGAATGGCGTATACCCTGAATGCGCCTGCTCCTTATGGCACGTCTTTTAATGTCAAGCTGCAAAACGCTCAAGACCGCTTTACTCAAGAGGGCAGCGATCGCGTCAGCATTCAGCCATTTGTCGGAAACTTTCAGAGCCGCGATCGTGCCTTTGCCTACATTGGGGTTGACGGAGACGAAGCGGGACGGCTGATTCTCTTTAACATGACAAAGCAGGAGAAAAAAATCCTGACTCCTCAAAATCTAGTGGTAATGGACTTTAAGCCCTATACCCAAAGCGATCGGATTCTTTTTTCTGCCATCGAGCGCGCCAATCAGTCCCAAACGTTAGTGGATCAAAAACTCTACACCGTTACAACCGGACTTGCGATCAATTCCCCTGCCCAACCCAGTGATATTCAAAAATCTGATTGGGATTTCTTTAACTCAGTTAAACCCTCGCCTAGCCCGTCATCTGGACAAATTGAGCGCGTTCTCGACAATCAAGATTACCAAAATCTCAAATTCGATGTGTCACCCGATGGAAACGTGATTGTCGTGCAGCGCGTCAGTCGCAAAAATCCCAACGATTTTGGGCCGTGGATCATTCGTCAAGGCTCTGCGCCCCAGCCGTTAGATAATAAACAGCCTGGCGGTGAATTTTTAATTACGCCCGACAGTTCGTCTCTCGCGATCGCGCAAGGGCAAGGACTCGCCATCATTCCTCTGCAACCCCAGGCTGATCCGCTAGACTTTTTACCCAAGTTTGGCACTGTGCTGAGTTTCTCCAAAGATGGCTCCAGCGCCGCAATGCTAAAGTTCAACACTGATTACACCCGATCGCTGTTTCTCGTGACCAATCAAGGAGACTCAAAAGAAATCTTTAAAACCACAGGCTCGATCGTCAGCGCTCAGTTTGACCCCACCGAGCAGATTCTCTATTGTTTGTTGACTAATCTCATTCCGGGTGCCACTTATCAAGAACAGCCCTATCTCGCCGCGATCGACCTCAAAACTGCCATGACCCAAGGCGGTGAACGTGCCCTGCATCCAATGGTGCTGCTGCCTAAACAGCGAGATATTCAGATGAGCCTTGCCCCCGATGGGTTAGCGCTGATCTTTGACCAAACCGATGGAGATGCTCAGTCGCCCGATGGCAAATCACTGGCTAACGGCCGTCTCTGGCTCTTGCCTCTCACTGGCAATTTAACCGCTAAAGTTCAACCCGAAGCTCTGCCCATGCCCGGATTTCATCCCCGTTGGCTTCCTTGACCTCAAAACTTGTTAGTCTATATTTAGTCACTTTGCTTAACAATGGCTAGAATAGTTGGTACAATCCGATACTTAGAGGCAGTTAACTAGCAAGACCTTGAAAGGCTCGTAAACTTATGGGAACGCTTTGCACAATGGCTAGATTCATCGATGCCCCATCCCAAGCCCCTGACCGATGCCGATATGCCTGTGCTTCTCACCCGTCTGATCAACCCTTGCTCTTTTGATTCAATCCCTGCACTTTATTAAACTGAGCCACTTCAACCTTTGCCTACCTTAAATGATTTGTACCAACGTCAGCAATCCTCTCTCAGCAGGAAAATGAAAAATGGTGCCGACAAGGAGATCGGATTCTTCCTTGCCAGATTTGAAGAACACTGCCACTCTAAAGCTTAGGGAATCGCAGTTTCAAGATGCAGTTTTAAGAGTCATTTGCTCAGGAGAAGCAATACATGCTACACCGCAAGATCTATCAACTCTGTTGCGATGGTCGAGAAGTCTGGATTTTCTTGCGGGATCAGCAACGCTGGATTGAGCGTGCCAAGATTCTAGATATCGAAGGCGATCTGGTCACGTTGCGTTATGAAACCGAAGAAGACGACGAAAATTGCTCTTGGGAGGAAATGGTGCGCCTAGAAAGCATTGGGGCTGTCACTCAGAAGCTTGCTTCTGTACCGAAAGGAAATGTCGATCCCCTAGTTTCGGATGATTGTCCAGAGGCCGAACAGCTTCCTAAGCGCCATTACCCAGAGTTAAACCAAGATTAGCAATCGTCAGGGGTGAAGATTAATTTCATCACCCTGCGATCGCTCATTGGTAGACCGTTTCATCTTCCTTCTGCCAAGCTGGGTCAACAATACAGATGAAAACTAGCGGCTCGTTGCCACTGTTGTAGATAAACTGTGTTGCACTGGGCGGAATATAAATGGCATCCCCAGGCTCTACGGTCTGGGTTTCGTCGTTAATGTGCATCTCTCCCTCGCCCGTGAGAATGTAATAGACTTCAGATGTAGTCAGCGCATGGGGAATCGAGGTTTGTCCGACTGGGACGATCGCATGTGCCAGACTATATCTCAAATCTAACGGCTGCTTGTCTGGGTGAAATAACTCACGCAGCAGCGTTCCGTCGCCAGCTACAAACTCTGGACAGTGACTGAGTTTTTGCACCAACATGACGATCGTCTCCACCGTTCCAAATTCTTCTCTAAAATCTTAGTAGAGATTGGGAGCCGGATCATAGTCAGGACAGTGAATGGCATCTTCAGACAGCGCGATCGAGGGGTGAACCGTACACTTAAGCCCGTAATCACCCGTAAAATATTGACAGTTTGCACAAGGGATCTGGTGCATCTGTCTAGCTCTGCCCACGCCCTCAAACACAGTTGAAAACAAACTCCAGACTGTGAGAATCACAAATAACCAGGCAGACACAAAGCAAATTGGCACCAAAAACGGTTGAATGGCATGAACTAGTGGATAAAGGAGTTGAAACACAGGTGTGTCACCATTGACATAAATGGGCATTCTGGATTCATATTAGTAGGCTGGTCTACGATCGTCGCCTCGCTTAAGAGTTATTCAGGTGTCGTTACATTCTGTAACCTTTGATAGACTTTCCGGTCGATCGGCTATCTTTGAGGCTAGTGTACCTGGCTGTTTATTTCTGCCCCGGTAAAACAAAAGACTTATGCGCGTTTCTCTTTCTTCCACTCCCGCTCAATCTCAGCAAGTCAAACAACAGCTTGCTAACCCTGAAGATTCGCTCTCGTTTGAGCTTGGCAAAGCCGTTCAAGAGTTGCCACCTCTCTACACTCGCATTCTGGCAGGAACGGTCAGCGCGATCGTGTTTGGCACGATCGGCTGGGCGCACTTTAGCCAAATTGATGAAGTGGCGATCACTCAAGGCAAAACCGTTCCCTCGACCGAAGTTCGACCAATTCGAGCACTTGGGGTCGGCAGCGTCTCTCAAACTAGAGTCAAAGCTGGAAGCGTTGTCAAAAAGGGAGATATCTTAGTCGAAATCGATCCAGGAGTTAGCGAAACGAATGTCGCGAGTCTAGAAACAGATGCCCAAAAGATTCAAGAAGATGTCAATCGTCTAGAAGCAGAGAGCCGAGGGCAAACGGTTTCAGGGGGAAATCCCATCCAAGATCAGTTGTTGAACGCACGTCAACGAGAATTTACTGAAAAGCAAGCTGGAGCAATCGCCGAAGCCAATCGTCAAATCGCGACGATTAACGAAGCGCAAACTCGCCTAGAGCGATATCAAGAAAACCTGGCGAATGCTCAGACAACGCTGCAAAATGCTAAAGCCAATCTCGTCACGGCTCAAGAGCGAGAGAGAAGCCTCCGCACGCTGATTGCCAGCAATGCTGTTCCCCGGTTAGATTATCTCAACGCCATCGATCAGGTCACCAATGCCAAAAACCAGATCAACGATGCAGAAGATAAAATTACGTCTCTAGCGAAAGAAGCCGAAGCTCAACAGGATCGAATTCATCAAGCGCAGCAAGCTTTTGAGTCAGCAAAAAGCACGTCTCAGGGCTTGGCTCCTCAGCGTCAAGGCGAAATTCTGACTCAACTCAACCAACGCCGTGAAGAGTTGACGAAAAAGCTCGGCGAGATTGCGATCGCCAAAAAGCAGCAGTCTGACAAAGAAACCGTCACCGCTCCCTTTGATGGAACAGTCTACAACATTAAAGTGACTCAAGGCCCAGTGCAGCAGGGCGAAGAATTGCTTTCGATTTCGCCTAACAATCAAGACCTCGTTCTAGAAGCTAAAGTTCTCAACCGAGATATTGGCTTTGTTCGGCCCGGCATGAATGCGAAAATTAAATTAGCGACCTTTCCTTATCAAGAGTTTGGCGTTATCGAGGGTGAAGTGCTTCAGATCAGCCCAGATGCCGTCGTTGAGAAAGATGAAAACGGTCGCGATATGGGTCCGGTCTTCTTGGCTAAGATTCGGCTCGACAAAAGTGCCATTAGCGTCCGGGGTCAAGACGTTGCACTAACTCCTGGTATGACAGGTGCCGCTGAGATCGTGACCCGTAAGAAGTCAATTCTCAGCTTCCTGATTGAACCTGTGACTAAGAAATTTAGCGAAGCGTTCTCAGTCAGATAGATTAAGAAGTGTAAAAGACGAAGGAGAAAAGGTGGATTGCAGCGGTTTAGGGTTTAAGCTTGAAAAAGCGCAAAACAGTGTATAGACGTAGATTTTTGCCTTTCCCCTTTTCTGATTGAAAAAGAATCTATTTAACAGAACGTAATATTTCCAATTTTGCGCTATCATAGAGATCAACGTAACAAAGCGATTGCGAGTATCTGTATCCATTAAGCATTTGGCTCCTTGGATGGGAAGCGAGGGGAAGAGCCGTCGCACCGACGATCGCTACGGTTTAAACCGATACTAACCCTTCGTTATTCACTCCATCAGGTTTTTCATGGGCAACAAGCCAACTATTGCCATCTCTCATTTAGGCTGCGAAAAAAACAGAATTGACACCGAGCATATGCTCGGTCTGCTAGTGCAAGCAGGTTATGAGGTTGACGCAAACGATGAACTCGCAGATTATGTAATCGTCAACACGTGCAGTTTTATTCAAGCGGCGCGAGAAGAGTCAGTTCGGACGTTAGTAGAACTGGCAGAAGCCAACAAAAAGATTGTGATCACGGGCTGCATGGCGCAGCACTTTCAAGAGCAACTGTTAGACGAACTCCCCGAAGCTGTCGCGCTGGTTGGGACGGGCGACTATCACAAGATCGTAGACGTGATCGAGCGGACTGAATTGGGAGAGCGAGTCACCGAAGTCTCGCAAGAACCCACCTATATTGCAGATGAAACGACTCCTCGTTATCGCACCACAACTGAAGGAGTTGCTTATCTCAGAATTGCAGAAGGTTGTGACTATCGTTGCGCCTTTTGCATCATTCCCCACCTGCGCGGAAACCAACGATCGCGCACGATCGAGTCCATTGTCGCCGAAGCAAACCAGCTTGTCTCAGAAGGCGTTCGGGAGATTATTTTAATCTCTCAAATCACGACAAACTATGGCTTAGATATTTATGGGGAACCCAGACTGGCAGAATTGATTCGGGCACTGGGCGAAGTAGATATTCCCTGGGTTCGGATGCATTATGCCTATCCTACGGGCTTAACGCCTAGCGTGATGGCGGCGATGCAAGAAACGCCTAACGTTCTGCCCTATTTAGACTTGCCCCTTCAGCACTCCCACCCAGAGATTCTTCGATCAATGAATCGTCCCTGGCAGGGTCGGGTAAATGACGGCATCATTGAGCGCATCAAATCAGCGTTACCCGATGCCGTGCTGAGAACCACTTTCATCGTGGGATTCCCCGGTGAAACCGATGAACAGTTTGAACATTTGCTGCAATTTGTTCAACGTCACGAGTTCGATCATGTAGGGGTCTTCACCTTCTCCCCCGAAGAGGAAACCCCCGCCTACGAGTTGCCCAACCAGTTACCGCAATCGGTAATGGATGCCCGTCGCGATGCCTTAATGCAGATTCAGCAACCGATTTCTCTTAGACGGAATCGATCGCAGATTGGCAAGGTTGTCGATGTTTTGATTGAGCAAGAAAACCCGGAAACGGGTGAGTTAGTCGGTCGGTCTGCCCGCTTTTCGCCAGAGGTGGATGGACTGGTGTATGTCCAGGGTGAGGCATCGCTAGGGGCACTGGTGCCAGTAGCGATCGTCGATGCCGATATCTATGACCTGTATGGGCATGTTGCGACCGCAGCAGACCTGATGCAGAACCCCTTAGTGGCGACTCGATGAGGGTTTCGATGTCCCTGTTTTACTAAAAGCGATCTGAGATGCGTCGTTTTTGATGACCGTCTCTCCCGCATGTCTCGCATGTTTTATACCGCGCCTTTTCCGATGGTGTAACCAGTAGGATTGACCGTGCCTGAGTTTTCTCAGGACATCTTGATCCCCCTCATCGAAATAATGGCGTATGACCTTTGACCTATTAGGAGCATTCAATGACCCTTTCTTTCCAAAGCCTTGGACTTTCTGAAACTCGCGTTCGTAACTTAGAAGAGTTGGGCTTTACTGCCCCGACCGCGATTCAAGCCCAAGCCATTCCTCACCTACTCGCGGGCCGCGATGTGGTGGGTCAAGCCCAAACCGGAACAGGCAAGACTGCCGCATTCGCTCTGCCTATCTTGGAGCGGATTGATCCCAAAAATCCCGCAGTGCAAGCGCTGATCCTGACACCGACTCGTGAGTTGGCAATGCAGGTATGTCAGGCAACCCGCACGTTTGTGGACGACAAGCGCGTCCAAGTCTTAGCAATTTACGGTGGACAGTCGATCGACCAGCAAATTTCTCGACTACGCAAAGGTTCTCAAATCGTCGTCGGCACACCGGGGCGGGTGATTGACCTCCTCAGCCGGGGTGACTTAAAGCTCAATCAGTTGAGTTGGATGGTGCTAGACGAAGCAGATGAAATGCTGAACATGGGCTTCATTCAGGATGTCGAAAAGATCCTGAACCAGGCGCCTGTTGAGCGTCAAACTGCCTTCTTCTCTGCCACGATGGAGCCTTCAGTTCGGAAGCTGGTGACGAAGTTCTTGAGATCGCCCGTGACGGTGACGATCGAGCAACCCAAAGCCGCCCCAAATCGCATTAATCAAGTCGCTTACACCATCCCCCGTGGTTGGACGAAAGCGCGGGCGCTGCAACCCATTCTAGAGTTGGAAGATCCCGATACGGCTCTAATCTTTGTGCGGACTCGTCGCGCTGCTGCCGAACTGACCAGTCAACTACAAGCTGCCGGACATAGTGTGGATGAGTATCATGGCGATCTCACCCAGACTCAGCGCGAACGTCTGTTAATCAGGTTCCGTCAGCGTCAGGTGCGTTGGGTAGTTGCAACAGATATCGCAGCACGAGGCATTCACGTTGATGATCTCACCCATGTGATCAACTACGATTTGCCCGACAGCGTTGAAAGCTATGTCCACCGCATCGGTCGAACCGGACGCGCTGGCAAAGAAGGCACCGCAATTTCGTTGGTTCACGCCCTTGATCGTCGTAAACTGCGCGACATTGAGAACCACGTGCGTCAGCGTTTAGAGATTCGCAATGTGCCGACTCGTGCCGAAATCGAAGCTCGTTACTTAGACAAGCTACAAGGTCAGGTGCGCGAAGCTCTGACGGGTGAGCGGATGGCTTCGTTCTTGCCGATCGTGGCGCAACTGGCTGAAGAGTTTGAACCCCACACGATCGCGGCAGCCGCTCTGCAAATGGTTTACGACAAGACTCGTCCTTCTTGGATGGCTTCTGGTAGTGATCCCGTTGCGGATGATGCGCCTCGTTCACGCGGTGGCGGTGGCAGCGGTTCTGATAAGCCCAAGCCTGTCAAACGGGTAAAGACTTCTGCTAATTCTAATTAACGTGAATTCGACGGCTTCGTTACAGTTTGTCGTGCCCCTAAATCCCTCAAGTTTGGGGACTTCAAGCCAAAATTTCCGGTTCAAAGTCCCCCAGAATGGGGGATTTAGGGGGCAGAAGCCGCTGACAACGCAGCGAAAAAACTCGTCGAACTGACGTTAATTAGTGCGAACGGCAGTAGAAAATAGCTAAAGTTAGCGGGTTGAGGAGGTTCCTTAACTCGCTTTTTTGATTGAAAATTGCGGTTGTGAACGATCGTTTACGCTTGCTCTAACAAATGTCTTACGGCGTTCACCATTTCTAAGGGTTTATATGGTTTGGCGATGTAGGCATCGGCTCCTTGCTTTAGGCCCCAATAGCGATCGAACTCTTCGTCTTTTATAGTACACATCATGACAGGAATGTTCTTCGTTCGGGGATCGCTCTTGATCCAGCGACACAGTTCGTAGCCGTTCATTCGTGGCATGACAATATCAGTAATTACGAGATCTGGGTGATGGGTCTGAATTTGCTTGATCGCTTCGATGCCGTCGATCGCCTCAATCACCGCATATCCACTGCTTTCAAGATACTCTGCGAGAATTAACCGAACCGTCGTGCTATCGTCAACAACTAAAACTGCACTCATAAACGCTTGTGTCAGTCAATCCACAGGACTGCTCCTTCTTGACCTATTATTCGCGTCGAGAGTTCTTAACTCCGGAATTTTTGTGTGGGAAAATCGTAAAGAGCGCCATTGAGTGACAAGTTTTGAACTTTAAAGGTCAAGCGAACCGCTTTAACTAAAAGTTTCACTCCTGTCACTCATGAGGCTATTTTTTTAGCGGCGATCGCGAGTCAATAAATCGAGCTTTGTGAATTCGTCTGCATCAAGTGACCAACCTAGAGCGCCTGCATTTTGTCGAGCTTGATCAGCGTTTTTGGCACCAGGGATCGGAATCACATTGCCTTGAGTGATGAGCCAATTCAGCGCGACTTGAGCGGGCATTTTATCGTGCTTTTGTCCGATCTCACGCATCAAGCTAATGACAGGGGCAAGCTTTTCTAATCCCTGACGGCTGAATCGACTATCTAGCTTTCGAGCACCCGTCACGGAGTCCGCATTTTCAGGCGTATATTTCCCGGTCAATAACCCTTGAGCTAAAGGACTGTATGCCAAAATTGTCACCCCTAAGTCACGGGCAGTATTGAAAATCCCATTCGTCTCGATCTGGCGAGTGATTAGTGAATGACGAACTTGATTGACCGCTAGAGGAACCCCTTTTGCGGCTAAATAGTCGTGAGCTTCCCGCATTTGTTGAGCCGAATAATTGCTGACTCCGATCGTTGCAATTCGCCCTCGCTTCACTTCTTCTGCTAATGCCTCCATTAGTGTTTTTTTGCTCATAAAAAAGTCGAACGGCATATGAACTTGGTAAAGCGCAATGCGATCGATTTGGAGCCGCTTCAAACTTTCTGATACCGCTTCATGAACTGACTCTGCCGAAAATCGCCAGGGCAACGGCATATATTTTGTGGCAATTTGTACCGGGCGATCGGTTTGCTTCATAAACCGCCCTAACAGCTTTTCTGACTCGCCCAAGCCATAGATTTCTGCTGTATCAAAAAAATCAACTCCAGAGGCAATCGTGGCATCAAACGCTTCTTTGACCTGCGCTTCACCATATTCTTTGCCATAGCTCCAAAACAGCGAGTCGCCCCATTGCCAAGTGCCGATGCCAAGCGGTGGAATCGCAGGAAGATTTGCGCCAAAGGAAATGGACTGCACCATAAAAATTTGATCTGATTTAAGGACTTAACATTTCTTAGTCTAGCGATTTGCAAGCAGGGGCGCGTCCGTCGATCGTTACAAATCCATGGGACTCAAGTCGCCCGATCGCCCTTATCCTAAAAATGAGAAACTGATTTGTCGTGACCTCCGCGTTTTGAGAAACTATGGCGACTAATGATTTTCCTGATCCACAGTTGGTGTCGTCTGAGCCGGTAAAGTCTCTGCCTAAGCTGGGCTTATTCACTATGTTTCGGCTAGGTTTGTTTCAAATGGGGTTGGGGATATTGTCACTGTTGACGCTAGGCGTTCTCAATCAGGTGATGATCTCCGAACTGAAAGTGCCAGGGACGATCGCAGCAGGCACGATCGCCATGTATCAATTTGTGGCTCCGGCTCGGATCTGGTTTGGGCAGATGTCTGACTCGAAACCAATTAGGGGCTATCATCGCACGGGCTATATCTGGAGCGGTATGACTCTACAAGCAGTCTGCCTGTTTTTGGCGGTGCAGGTCGTTTGGAAACTGGGTGCCAGCGCTGCTACGGGCTGGACTACGCAAAGCACGGTTTGGGCTGCCCTACTCGCGTTGATGTTTGGGCTGTATGGCTTGTGTATTAGCGCCAGTTCGACCCCATTTATGGCGCTGCTGGTCGATATCACTGACGAAGATCAGCGATCGAAGGTTGTCGGAATTGTCTGGTCAATGCTGATGATTGGGATTATCATCGGCGCGATCGTCGGGCAAAAAATGCTGACTGGCTTAACGCCCGAAACGTTGCAGCCAGTGGTGAATCGGCTGTTTACAATTTTTCCGATCGCGGTCATTGGTCTCACATTTCTGGCGACATTTGGCATTGAGAAGAAATATTCACGCTATGCGTCACGATCGCAGTTAGCCGAGCGAGAAGATCAAATTACGTTAGGCAGAGCTTTAAAGGTTCTGACTGCCAGCCGACAAACAGGAATCTTTTTCGCGTTTTTGCTGGTGATGACGATTAGTTTATTTCTTCAGCAGCCCGTTTTAGAACCTTATGCCCGCGAAGTGTTTGGCATGACGATCGCCGAAAGTGCCGGACTCAACAAATACTGGGGATACGGCGTTTTGGCGGGAATGGGCATCGGCGGCTTTCTGGTTGTGCCTCGTCTCGGTAAACAGCGGACTGCAAAAATGGGTTGCTTGCTGACGAGCGCTTGTTTTCTGCTGATCATTATTTCTGGCTCTACGCAAACTCAAGTTTTGCTCAAAAGTGCCGTGATTCTGTTTGGCTTGTCTTCGGGTGTGCTGACCAATAGTGCAGTCAGTTTAATGCTGGATCTAACTGCCGCAGAAACCGCAGGAACCTTTGTCGGAGCATGGGGACTGGCTCAAGCTTTGTCTCAAGCCAGCGCAACTTTGGCGGGAGGCGTGATTCTTGACATCGGTCGTCAACTCTTTCAGCAGCCCTTCTTTGCTTTTAGCTTGGTGTTTGCTTGTGAGGCGCTAGGCATGATTTTGGCAGTCATATTGCTGGCGCGAGTCAACGTTCAAGAATTTAGAACGAAGTCTCAAACTGCGATCGCTGCCGTTCTCGAAACCGAACTCGATTAATATTAGATTCCCAAATGACTGATTTTTGGACTCAAATTCTCGATTTTTCTCAAGCCGAAACTCAGCGAGTCGGCACCCAACTGCTACAAGATTTTGGTCAGGCGCAAGCATCTGAAAAATCCGATGGTAGTTTGGTGACCCAATCCGATCAGTGGGCAGATCAAGAATTGCGGAATGCGATCGCTCACACATTTCCAACCCACGGCGTTTTGAGTGAAGAAACCGAACATATTTTCCCCGATCAAGACTGGTGCTGGGTGATTGATCCGTTAGATGGCACGACGAATTTTGCGAGAGGTCTGCCACTCTGGGGCATCTCACTGGGCTTACTTTATAAAGGAATTCCAGTCTTCGGATATGTGCATTTCCCACCGTTGAGACAATCTTTTCACGGGTTTTGGCAAGGTTCATCGGGGCTGACGATGCCAACGGGAGCGTTTCTCAACCAGAAGCCGATTCACGCTAGTCAAGATGCTTTGACGAGCAACCACTTTTTTAATCTGTGCGCTCGAAGTATCTCGGTGCTCAAAAATCCCTTTCCTGCCAAAATTCGGATGTTGGGTGTGTCAACTTACAATTTTTTGACGGTCGCCGCTGGAGCAACTTTAGGAGGAATTGAAGCTACACCAAAAATTTGGGATATCACCGCAGTCTGGGCGATCGTGCAAGCGGCTGGCGCAGTCTGGCACCCACTCGAACCCAATCCCATCTTTCCTTTACAAGTTGGAGAGAATTATAGTCAGCGATCGTTCCCAACGTTGGTCGTCAGTCGCGCCGATTTGCTACCCGTTTTTGAGCCGTTGGTAAGTTCGATCAGAAGCCGTTAAGTTCCATCCATGACGACTGATATTGCACTGCCCCACTTCAGATTAAGTTGTCTTTGAGCATTATCACGACTAGCCGCAATTTCAACCCAGCCATGACTGCCAACTAAAGCAAGAATTTCTCCAGGTTCGCTGTCTGAGTAGGTGGATTTGCTTGGATAAGTCGAGTTCTCTAGGCTGACGCTCCAAGACTTTCCAGCCACTTCGTCACCTGAAATATTTGTAATCAAGTTGCCGAAATGGTCGATCGCTTGAATTACTCCCCAAATCGTGTTTCCTATACAAGTCGGGTTAGCGATCGGCAGATGAATAATCGTTCTCAAACCAATTTCAGTCCCCAGTTCTCTGATCGGTACTCCGCTTGCTAGGTGCGCTCCGATCGGGGCAAAAATGTCACGTCCGTGAAAGGTCGTGCTTGGAGATGACGTGCGCCAATAGAAAGGATTGGTTAACTCAACGGCAGCGATCGCTGAATTCTGGCTCAAAACGCCACTCACTAGCCCATTATCGGGAGCCACTAAAAATCCAGACTCAAGTTGAATGGCGATCGCGCGTCGCAGACTTCCCACGCTGGGATCAACAACTGCTATGTGCACCGTCCCGGCCGGAAAGTAGGGATAGGCGTTCATCAAGTGAAACCGAGCCGCAGCAATGTCTTGAGGTGGAACTTGATGCGTCAGATCAATCATGGTGAGGGTGGGATTGATCTGAGCGATCGTGCCTTTCATCACCGCTACATAGACATCGCTCAACCCAAAATCGCTGAGTAGCGTCAGAATCATAATGATTTCTTATATTTCTAATCATTAATTTTGGTAGTATAAACTACCGTTTGAATCTTAGATGTTATGATTAGAAGACAATCACATAGCACAAATATTTTTTTGGAAATGTCCGATATGAACAGAAATCGTCAGCAAACCTTCACACAAGCTGCCACTGCTCACCGCGAAAATCTGCAAAAAAACTTGCAGCGCCGCATGGAAGCCGCGAGAGACAGAGGCGACGAAAACCTTTTAAAAATGCTCGAAGCAGAAGCAAACTACCTCAAGTAATTTGTGTTCAAGAACCCCAGATCCCGCCTTCAAGTTGGAGTGAATAAAAGGTACAGACTTAATAGTTTGTACCTTTTTGTTATTGATTGCTCAATATTTTTTTTACTGGCTGGGTTTCTCAAGCTCCATCCTTGCCTTGTATACTGAGCTTTGAGTTTTGTAACCCGCCCCACAGAGGCGAATTGTCTCGATTAGGGAGAGAGTATCTATGAAAGTCGCAGTCACAGGGGCAACCGGATTTGTGGGCAGTCGTTTAGTAGAGCGGTTAAACGCTGAGGGGCATCAAGTCATCGTCTTGACTCGCAATGCGACCAAAGCAGAGCAAGCCTTCCCAAACTCTACTGATCCCAATCTAGAAATTGTTGCCTACAATCCAACTCAGTCGGGAGCTTGGCAAGAGAAGATTTCAGGCTGTGATGGCGTGGTGAATCTGGCAGGAGAAGCGATCGCCGAAAATCGGTGGACACCAGAACGCAAACAATCTTTAATGGACAGTCGCAAAATCACGACTCAAAAACTCGTTGAAGCCATTGCCAACGCCAATCCTAAGCCTTCGGTTTTGGTCAATGCCTCCGCGATCGGCTTTTATGGCACTAGCGAAACTGTCACCTTTGACGAAACCAGTGCTGCTGGCAATGATTTTCTGGCAGAAGTTTGCCAAACCTGGGAAGCCGAAGCAAGCAAGGTCAAGGAAAGCGGCGTTCGTCTGGTGATTTTGCGGCTTGGAATTGTTTTAGGAATGGGCGGTGCCTTGGGCAAAATGCTTACGCCTTTTAAGCTGTTTGCAGGTGGGCCGATCGGCAGCGGCAATCAGTGGTTTTCCTGGATTCATCGAGACGATTTAGTCAGCTTGATTTTACGAGCATTGACGCGACCTGAGATGGAAGGGGTTTTTAATGCCACGGCTCCGCAGCCCGTTCGCATGGCGGAGATGACGACGACGCTGGGGCAAGTGATGAATCGTCCTTCGTGGCTCCCGGTGCCCAGTTTTGCGCTAGAAGCGATGTTGGGTGATGGCGCTAAAGTCGTGCTTGAAGGTCAAGAAGTTTTGCCCAAACACACGCTAGCCAATGGATTTGAATATCAATATCTGACGATTAAACCAGCACTAGAGGAAATTTTGGGTTAATTCTATCGGTTTTTCAGAGTTGCTCAAAATTTTGTTATCTTGGCAAAGCAACACGAACACCCCTCACTGCCCAAGGATCACTCTAAACAGAACCATGCAAACCAAGAAATTAGAGCTACTTTTATTAGCGGGATGTTCTTGCCTTTTTACGATGCTTTGTCAGCCGATCGCGCAAGCTGTCACCGCATCTCCTACAGAAACTGTCCTGCAAATCTCTGCCCAGTTAGAGGGCTTATATTGCAGAACTAATTTTCAAGAAAACTACAGAGCCAAAGCTAATAAGTAGCCACTGTCCTGAATCTAGCCCTACTTTTTAGAACCGTGATGTTCGCAAGGTGGGGCTGAAATTGATTTATCCAACCACCCGGCTGCCTGCTGTAATCGCAAAAGCGCCTCTTCGGGCTGATCTTTTAAAAGGAAAATTAGAGCAACGGCGGCTTGTTCACGCGATCGCGCCAGCCGATTTGACTTTAGTCGGTGCCAATCACGATCGCTGATACTCAACTTTTCGGTCAGTGCCTGTGCTAACTCAAGGGCGCTGAACTCAGAAAGCTTGTTGGTTGCGACTGGGTTAGAGGCTTCTGTCTGAGAAGATTGCATCATTGTCAAGTCGGGCATAGAACGCTGCTTTAACGGAATGGGTAAAATGAATTTACTCATTACTCTTACTTTACTACGCTTGAATGCCACCATCCCAAGACCCCGATCGTTTATCCACCAGTCACGAATCCGACGATTCAGCGCTCACCTTTGAGCAAGTTCTTGAGCGCGTGGAGCGATCGCTTCAGGAACTCAAAGAGCGCCATGCCCAAATCGAGCATGATCAGCAGCTTCAAAAGAATTTAGAGGAGCGATCGCAAATGATCCGATCGCAGCTCCGCCAAAGCAAATCTTCTAGCCTTAAATTAGAATTGCAGAAGCTCGAAAAGCAGCTAGAAGAGCTGGAATTTAATCTAGAAAGCCGCTTATTTTCGTGGGCTGGCTTTAAAGAAGTTTTCTGGCAAGCCGTGCGATTTGGTGGACTGGGGATCGCCGTTGGCTGGTCGCTTGCCTTCTACACTTTAAAGAATCCGGCTCCCAACAACACAAGCCCTGCTCCTCAAACCTTAGCCCCCTAATCTCATGACACGACGCATTTCAGAACTGCTGCGCCACGGACAACCCAACGAATTAGTCACGATTAAAGGCTGGGTTCGCACCAAGCGAGAACAGAAAGGCTTCTCGTTTATTGAAGTCAACGATGGTTCGTCGATGGCAGGTTTGCAAGTGGTGATGAACGCTGACTTACCGGACTATGAGTCGATCGTCAAACGACTCAGCACCGGGGCATCGGTTGAAGTATCAGGGGTTTTAGTATCGTCGCTAGGCAAAGGGCAACGTATTGAGGTCAAGGCGAACTCGGTAATCGTTTATGGCGAGGCTGATCCAGAGACCTATCCGCTTCAGAAGAAACGCCATTCGTTTGAGTTTTTGCGAGAGATTGGACATCTGCGATCGCGCACCAATACGCTAGGAGCCGTCTTTAGAGTTCGCAATGCTTGCTCGATGGCAATCCACCAATTCTTTCAAGAACAAGGTTTCATCTGGGTTCACACTCCAATTCTCACAGCAAGCGATTGTGAAGGGGCAGGCGAAATGTTTGCCGTCACTAGTTTGGATCTCAAGAAAGTTCCGTTAACTGAAAATCAATCGGTTGATTACACCCAAGATTTTTTCGGCAAACCTACTTATTTGACAGTCAGCGGACAGCTAGAAGCCGAAATTATGGCAACCGCATTCAGCAATGTCTACACGTTTGGTCCAACGTTTCGCGCCGAAAACTCTAACACGTCTCGTCACTTGGCAGAGTTTTGGATGGTCGAACCAGAAATGGCGTTCTGTGACTTAGAAGGAGACATGGATTTAGCGGAAGCATTCCTCAAATACATCTTTTCTTATGTGCTAGAAAAGTGCCCTGAAGATATGCAGTTTTTTAACGATCGCATCGATAACTCAGTCCTCACAACGGCTGAAAATATTATTCAAAACGAGTTTGAGCGAGTCACTTATACCAAGGCAGTTGAGCTTTTGCTGAAGAGCGATCGACCCTTCGAGTATCCCGTCGAGTGGGGCTTAGATCTGCAATCTGAACACGAGCGGTTTTTAGCCGAGGAACTCTTTAAAAAGCCCGTGATTGTGACAGATTACCCGACACAAATCAAAGCCTTTTATATGCGTTTGAACGAAGACGAAAAAACCGTTCGCGCTATGGATATTCTCGCTCCGAAAATCGGTGAAATTATCGGCGGTTCTCAGCGAGAAGAACGGCTTGATGTTCTAGAACGACGCATTCAAGCACAAGGATTGGAATTAAAAGACTACTGGTGGTATCTAGATTTGCGGAGATATGGCACCGTTCCCCACGCAGGATTTGGGTTGGGATTCGAGCGCTTAGTACAGTTCATGACAGGAATGGGCAACATTCGCGACGTGATTCCATTTCCTAGAACTCCTTTAAACGTCGAGTTTTAAGTCTCAATAAAAAACCTGGAGAGTAATCAAGTTACTTCCAGGCAAATGGTCAGATAAAATCAGTCGTGAGAACTACATCAAACCGAGTTGCTCTAAGATGCCCTTGCCTGTCATTAGCTCAGTAGCGAACCCGATCGCGATGCCTAGCATTGCTAGACGACCGTTCCAAGACTCAGCAAACTTGGTAAAGCCGATTTTGCCTTCTTGCTTTTCCATGATGATTGCCTCACTCTAAAGATATATTTCTTCATACAACTTAACGCTTCTCAAAGCATTTGGCAACAATTTGCCTGATATCAAGGCTTCCCCAATGAGACACTAGATCACTAAGTTACTGTCATTTTGATTTGTCATGCCCGATCCTCAAGCGATTAGTGCGGCGGTTGCAGCGCTCTATAACACCTACCCGTTTCCACCAGAGCCTTTGCTTGACGAGCCGCCTCCCGGCTATAACTGGCGCTGGAACTGGTCAGCCGCCTACAATTTTTGCACAGGACAAAAACCCAAGCGACAAAACATCCGCATTTTAGATGCAGGCTGCGGCACTGGGTGCGGAACCGAATATTTAGTGCATCTCAATCCCCAAGCTCAGGTGACTGGCATTGATTTGAGTGCTGGGGCGTTGACGGTTGCGAGAGAGCGATGTCAACGATCGGTCAACGATCGAGCAGAGTTTCATCACCTCAGCCTCTACGATGCCAACCAGCTTCCCGGCAAGTTTGAGATGATCAACTGCGTGGGCGTATTGCATCACTTGCCTGATCCGATTCGCGGCATTCAATCCTTAGCGACAAAACTCGCTCCTGGCGGGATTATGCACATCTTTGTCTACGCAGAATTGGGGCGCTGGGAAATCGGGTTGATGCAGCAAGCGATCGCCCTCCTACAAGGCAACCAAAAAGGTGATTATCGCGATGGCGTAAAAGTCGGTCGTCAGATTTTCGAGACACTTCCTGAAAATAATCGACTAGTGCAGCGAGAAAAAGAACGCTGGTCAATGGAAAATCAGCGCGATGAATGTTTTGCAGATATGTATGTCCATCCCCAAGAGATTGACTACAACATCGAGACGTTATTTCAGCTTATTGATGCGTCTGGGCTGAAGTTTTTGGGCTTCTCGAATCCTCGACAGTGGACGCTCGATCGCTTGCTAGGCAAAAATTCAGACCTGATTGATCGGGCGAAAGGACTGAGCGATCGTCAACGCTACCGCTTAATCGAACTCTTAGATCCCTCTTCTGTCACTCACTACGAATTCTTTTTGGGGCGAGGCGAGTTGCCCTTAGCCGATTGGTCGTCTGATGAAGCGTTGCTCAACGCCATTCCTGAGCGCAGCCCTTGCATGGATGGCTGGGCAAGTCGCTGTTTATTCAACTACGACTATCAGATTGTGAATCTGTCAGAACCAGAATTTGAATTTATGAAAGCTTGCGATGAAAATCAGGAGTCGCAACGCACGATCGGAGAGATCTTGTCAGACGCGCCGTTGGAATTGGAGACCGTGCGATCGCTGCAACAACAACAGCTTATTTTACTGAGTCCTCGATCGTAGACATTAAGTATTATTACCCTCGCGTGGTATGATGTCTTCTGGCTAAACGAACTGTCGTGATCGCATTAGACTCCCTGTGAGTTTAGTAACTCATCATGGCGAAGTTGCCCTACTTCATGGATCGCACCTGCAATGGAGGAAATCTCACCGCCTGTTTCTGAGTCATCAGAACCCAGTGCATCAATGCAAGATTTCTATCGACTCCAACAAGAGTTGCTAGTGATCACACTTATCTTGACGGGTCTAATCTTTTTCCCGGTTTGGTATTTCTACTCCCTCAACATCGCTCTGAATTATTTACTTGGAGCATGCACAGGTGTGGTTTACTTGAAGTTGTTAGCAAGAAATGTTGAGCAACTTGGTAGCCAGAAAGACAAACTAGGCAAGTCGCACATCGCCGTTTTTATTGGGCTGATTATAGTCGGAACCCAGTGGAATGGTCTACACGTCTTACCTATTTTTTTAGGATTTCTGACCTACAAAGCGACGCTGATCGTTTATACCTTGCGAACCCTGCTCGATCCTGGCGATTGAGCCTGTTATAGAATTTGCACTCCTTGAATCTGGGGAAAGCCGCCTGAACTGAAATGCTAAATTTCCTCGTTGCTCCCAACTCGTTTCCGCTCGCTAGCTTAGAGGTCGGTCATCACCTCTACTGGCAGATTGGCAATTTAAAGGTTCATGGGCAAGTTTTTTTGGTTTCCTGGTTCGTGATTGGGCTTTTGGTGATTGCCTCACTTTTGGCAACTCGCAACGCTCAACGTGTGCCAAGAGGCATTCAAAACTTGATGGAGTACGCGCTGGAGTATGTGCGTGAGTTGTCAAGAAACCAGCTTGGTGAAAAAGATTATCGTCCCTGGGTGCCATTTATTGGCACACTGTTTCTGTTCATCTTTGTCTCTAACTGGTCAGGAGCGCTGATTCCCTGGAAGCTGATTAAGCTACCAGAGGGTGAACTCGCTGCCCCAACAAACGACATCAATACAACGGTGGCATTGGCATTGCTCGTGTCGCTGGCGTACTTCTACGCAGGCTTTAGGAAAAAAGGTTTGGGCTACTTTGCGAAGTATATTCAACCCACTCCAATTTTGCTGCCCATTGCAATCTTAGAAGATTTCACCAAGCCCCTCTCCCTGAGCTTCCGTCTTTTTGGCAACATCTTGGCGGATGAATTAGTGGTAGCGGTTCTGGTTCTACTCGTGCCTTTGTTTGTGCCATTGCCCGTGATGCTGTTAGGTTTGTTTACTAGTGCAATTCAAGCATTGGTGTTTGCAACGCTTGCAGCCGCGTACATTCACGAAGCGATCGAAGGTCACGGCGAAGAGGAACACGCACCGTAAATCCTCGCTCGATCAGAAAGAACATTTGTTTGTCCCGTTTTCAACCCAAAGGAAAATCACTATGGATCCCATCGTTCAAGCTGCTTCCGTTCTCGCTGCTGCTCTTGCTATTGGCTTGGCTGCGATCGGACCTGGTATCGGTCAAGGTAACGCTGCGGGTCAAGCAGTGGAAGGCATTGCACGTCAGCCCGAAGCAGAAGGCAAAATTCGCGGCACGCTGCTGTTAACCCTCGCGTTCATGGAATCTCTGACCATCTACGGTCTGGTGATCGCGCTGGTGTTGCTGTTTGCTAACCCCTTTGCATCATAAGGGTCAAGAATTTTGAGTTTTGAGTTCTGGGTTACGGAATTCAAAACTCAAAGCTCAAAACTTCTAAAATTGTCTTGCACTTTTTTCACCCTCACTCAAGATAATGTTTGATTTTGATGCGACCCTGCCCTTGATGGCAGTGCAGTTTCTTCTTTTAGCTGCGATCTTAAATGTGGTGTTCTATAAGCCACTCACGAAAGTGATTGAAGATCGCAGTGATTACATCCGCAGCAACGAAGCGGATGCGCGAGAGCGTCTTGCGAAAGCCGAAAATCTGGCGAAACAGTATGAGTCTGAGCTAGCCGAGACTCGCAGACAATATCAAGCGACGATCGTGGCTGCTCAGGCAGATGCACAGAAGATCGCCGCTCAAAAAACTGCTGAGGCTCAACAAGAGGCTCAATCTCAACGCGAAGCCACTCAAAAAGAGTTAGATCAGCAAAAGCAGGCTGCGATGCAAACGCTAGAGCAGCAGGTCGAATCGCTAAGTCACGAAATTCTAGATAAGCTTTTAGCTGGAGTTTGATGGGGTCGTTAGCAGTTAGTTGTTAACGCCTCTAGGATTGTCAACCGCGCAGTTGTGGATAACGTTCATGGAAATTTTTTTGCGACTCGCTGCTGGAGCCACTTTACTCGGCTCTGAAGCAGCAGAAGCAGTGGGAAAAGGTGGTTTTGGTATCAATTTTGACATCCTAGAAACCAACCTGATCAACCTCTCGATCGTGATTGCCGTTGTCGTTTATTTTGGTCGCAAGTTCTTAGGTAAGATTTTGGGCGATCGCACGGCGGCGATCGAGGCTCAAATTAAAGAAGTGGAACAGCGTAAACAAAGTGCTGCTGCCGCTCTTGCCTCACAGCAGCAGAAATTAGCGCAAGCGCAAGCTGAGGCTGCTAAAATTCGTGCCTCGGCAGAAGATGGAGCCAAGTCAGCGCGAGAAGCCATTTTGGTGAAGGCTGAACAGGATGTTGCTCGGATGCGTGAGACGGCGGCTCAAGAACTCGGCTCTGAACAAGCGCGAGTGATCAATGAGTTACGTCAACGCATTGCACTGATGGCAATGCAGCGTGCAGAGGGTGAGCTTCCGAGTCGTCTGAATGATGACTTGCAGCAGAGATTAGTCGATCGCAGCATTGCTCTACTCGGAGGTAGTTCCTGATGAAAGATAGCATTTTGACGGCTCAGGTTCTGGAACCCTACGCCCAAGCGCTGATGTCCTTGGGGCAGTCAAATAATTTGACCGAGCGTTTCGGTGAAGATGTTGCCGGGATTCTATCGAGTTGGAATGAGTCCCCTGATCTGCAAGCATTTCTCAGCAGTCCGTTGACGAAAGCCGACGCAAAAAAAGCTGTTTTAGAACAGGTTTTTGGAGAGCAGGTTCACCCGTTCACTAAAAGCTTTTTAATGCTGCTGGTCGATAAGCGACGAATTCTGTTTTTGGATGGCATCTGCAAACAGTATCAGGCACTTCTCAGAAAGCTAAATCAAGCTGTTTTAGCCGAAGTGATTTCGACGGTCGAACTCAACGACGACCAGAAAAACACCATCCGCGAACAGGTGAAGTCGATGACTTCTGCACGTCAGGTCGATCTCGAAACTCGTCTCGATCGCGACCTCATCGGCGGTGTGATTATCAAAGTTGGTTCTCAGGTGATTGATGCAAGTTTGCGTGGTCAACTGCGTCGCATTTCTCTCCGTTTAAGTAGTGCAACCTAAGAATGGTCAGGGTTTCAGGAATCAGTCAAAACTCTGAACCCCTGACACCTAAATCCTATTTTCGCTTTCCCCTTCATCCTTCAAAAGAGGTTCCAATGGCAGCAATCAGACCAGACGAAATTAGTAATATTATTCGCCAACAGATCGAGAGCTACGATCAGGGCGTGAAGGTTTCCAATGTCGGAACCGTGCTTCAAGTCGGTGACGGTATCGCCCGGATTTACGGTTTAGAAAAGGCAATGTCTGGTGAGTTGCTTGACTTTGAAGATGGCTCAGTTGGCATTGCGCTCAACCTAGAAGAAGACAACGTGGGCGCGGTCTTGATGAGTAACGGGCGCACCATTCAAGAAGGCAGCAGCGTCACAGCAAGCGGCAAAATTGCGCGGATTCCGGTGGGCGATGCGATGATTGGTCGCGTCGTGGATGCGCTGGCTCGTCCGATCGACGGCAAAGGCGACGTTCAAACGAACGAGTTTCGTCTGATCGAGTCCCCTGCACCCGGCATCATTGAGCGGAAATCGGTGTATGAGCCGATGCAGACGGGCATCACCGCGATCGACACCATGATTCCGATCGGTCGGGGTCAGCGGGAATTAATTATTGGCGATCGTCAAACTGGCAAGACCTCCGTTGCCGTAGACACGATTCTGAACCAGAAAGGCGAAGACGTGATCTGCGTATATGTGGCGATCGGGCAGAAAGCTTCGACCGTTGCTAACATCGCGAACGTGCTGCGGGAGCGTGGCGCGTTAGATTACACGATCATTGTTGCGGCAAACGCAAACGACGCGGCGACTCTTCAATACCTCGCTCCTTATACCGGGGCATCGCTGGCTGAGTACTTTATGTACCAAGGTCGGCACACGCTGGTAATTTACGATGACTTGTCCAAGCAGGCACAGGCTTATCGTCAAATGTCCTTGCTGTTGCGCCGTCCACCCGGTCGTGAAGCTTATCCTGGAGACGTGTTCTATCTCCACTCTCGCTTGCTAGAACGTGCGGCAAAACTTAGCCCCGAATTGGGTGAAGGCAGCATGACCGCATTGCCGATCGTCGAAACTCAAGCGGGTGACGTATCCGCTTACATTCCGACGAACGTGATTTCGATTACCGACGGTCAAATCTTCCTATCGTCTGACTTGTTTAACTCTGGTCTACGACCCGCCGTGAACGCAGGTATTTCGGTTTCTCGTGTGGGTTCTGCGGCTCAGACTAAAGCGATGAAGAAGGTCGCGGGTAAGGTGAAGCTGGAACTCGCTCAGTTCGCTGAACTAGAAGCGTTTGCTCAGTTTGCGTCTGACTTGGATAAAGCGACTCAGAACCAACTCGCACGCGGTCAACGTCTGCGCGAATTGCTGAAGCAATCTCAATATTCTCCGCTATCGGTGGGTGATCAAGTTGCGATCATCTACGCGGGCATCAACGGTTATTTAGATGATATCCCCGTTGATAAAATCACCGATTACGCGAAAGGATTGCGCGACTATTTGGCAACTAGCAAGCCCAAATATGGCGAAAGCATCCGCGCGACGAAAGCGCTCAGTGACGAAGCCGAAGGAATGTTGAAGGAAGCGATCGCTGAATATAAAAAGACCTTCCTAGCCGCCGCGTAAAACTAGTTTGGGTTTTGGATTTTAGATTTCCAATTAAATCCAAAATCCAAAATCCAAGCTCTAACATGGGTCAAGATTATGGCAAACCTCAAACTCATTCGAGATCGCATTCAGTCGGTCAAAAATACGAAAAAGATTACGGAAGCAATGCGGTTAGTGGCGGCTGCAAAGGTGCGTCGCGCTCAAGAACAGGTGATCGCAACTCGTCCTTTTGCTGATCGGCTTGCCCAAGTGCTTTATGGCTTGCAAACCCGGTTGCGTTTTGAAGAAGCGAATCTGCCCCTACTCAGAAAGCGGGATGTAAAAACGGTTGCATTGCTAGTCATTTCTGGCGATCGAGGCTTGTGCGGTGCTTATAACTCCAACGTGATTCGTCGCGCTGAGGTTCGCGCTAAAGAACTGCAAGCAGAAGGGCTAAACTACAAATTTATTGTGGTCGGTCGCAAGTCGGCTCAATACTTTCAGCGTCGAGAGCAGCCGATCGAAGGCACTTACATCGGCTTAGAACAGATTCCAACCGCGGCGGAAGCGTCGCAGATTTCGGATCAGTTGTTGTCTCTGTTTTTGTCGGATACGGTCGATCGGGTTGAGCTTGTCTATACTCGATTTGTCTCGCTGATCAGCTCTCGTCCGGTGATTCAAACACTGTTGCCGCTTGACCCTCAAGGGTTAGAAGTGCCAGATGATGAAATCTTCCGTCTGACGACTCGCGGCGGGCAGTTGCAAGTCGAGCGGGAGAAAGTGACCGCGCCGACTCAGAGCAGTTTCCCGCAGGATATGATTTTTGAGCAAGATCCGGTGCAAATTCTGGATGCGTTGCTGCCGCTATATCTAAATAACCAACTGCTTCGGGCGTTGCAAGAGTCTGCGGCAAGTGAACTTGCTGCCCGAATGACCGCTATGAACAACGCAAGCGAAAACGCTTCGGAATTAATGAAAGGATTGTCGCTGACTTACAACAAGGCACGTCAAGCGGCGATTACTCAAGAAATTCTAGAAGTGGTGGGCGGTGCTGAGGCATTAGGCTAACCTCAATCTCAAGTTTTCAAGTAAGGTTTTGCGTCTGGGGTTTCTCAGGCGCATTTTTATGAGCGATCGTTCGACTCGCCTCGATCGCTATGATGAGAACATCCAGATTCTTCTCATTCCTCTTTTTAGTCAGATCGTCCCCAAATTCCTGCCCCCGATTCTTCTAAAATGATGGTGGGAACACACGCGCAATCAAATCTAAAATGGCAATCTATAAAGTTGAAATTCTGCATCGGGGGCAAACTCACACGATCGAAGTGCCCGACGATCGCACCGTTCTTGAAGTTGCAAACAAATTGGGGTTAGATCTGCCCAGTTCTTGTACGGCTGGAGTTTGCACAACTTGCGCCGCTCAAATCTTAGAAGGAACGATCGATCAAACCGATGGAATGGGCGTAAGTCAAGAATTGCAGGAGCAGGGATACGCCTTACTCTGTGTCGGCTTTCCTCGGTCTGACCTCAAGATTGAAACCGAAAAAGAAGAAACAGTCTATCATCTGCAATTTGGACAGCATCAAAATAAATAGGTTATTCACATTAGAGTTAATCACTCGTGAATTCATTTTTCAGTCATGAATACACACTTTATCAGCATAGAAGTTGACTTGAAATCGTCTCCGGTTGAAATGCAAAGCGCGATCGAAGCTGCATTGCGAAAACATGGAGAACCATTACGCTGGGCTGTCACCAGTGTGAATGCTAACCAACAAAAAGCTCAAATCGAAGCGATCGTGACGATTGATCATGACTAAACGTGCCTACACCGTAGTTCTGATCGTGCCGACTGGGATCGGAGCCACGATCGGAGGCTATGCAGGTGATGCGCTTCCGGTGGCGCGGATGATCGCTCAGGTTTGCGATCGCTTAATCACACATCCCAATGTTCTCAACGGGGCCCAACTTTATTGGAACTTGCCTAACGCTTTGTATGTTGAAGGTTACGGACTTGATCAAGTTGCGGCTGGCAATTGGGGATTGCGTCCCGTGCATCAAAATCGAATTGGATTGATTCTCGATCGTGGCATCGAACCCGATTTGCGACTGCGACATTTACAAGCGGCAGATGCTGCAAGAGCCACACTCGGACTAAATTTAACCGAGTATGTGATCACCGATCAGCCCTTAAACGTCGAACTAAAAACCGCGAATTCTGGCGCAGCGTGGGGCACGATCGAGCATCCAGACAGCTTATTAAGAGCGGCAGATAAACTGATTCACAAAGTAGGAGCCACGGCGATCGCGGTAGTTGCTCGGTTTCCTGACGACTGTGGCAGCCAAGCGTTGCAAAATTATCGTCACGGTCAAGGCGTTGATCCATTAGCGGGTGCCGAAGCGGTGATTAGTCATCTGATTGTACGGACGTTTCAAATTCCTTGTGCTCATGCGCCTGCGCTGTTGCCTTTGCCATTAGATGTCGAACTATCGCCGCGATCGGCAGCCGAAGAATTAGGATTTACTTTTCTTCCGTGTGTTTTAGTTGGGTTAAGTCGCGCTCCTCAATTCACGACTCGCAGCGTTCTGTCTATGGTGCAGGCGAGTGATGTATGGGCAGATCAAGTAGATGCGATCGTGATTCCAGCAAATGCTTGTGGAGGCAGCGCAGTCATGAGTTTGAGTCAGTCAAACACCAAAATTATTGCAGTTAGAGAGAATCACACTCAGATGCAGGTGCCTCCAGAATCATTGGGAATCAACGCCATCGCGGTGAATTCTTATCTGGAAGCTTTAGGAATGTTAGTGTGCGATCGGGCTGGAATAGAACCCAATGCGCTGAATCCGGCGATCGCTCCTTTGCGCTGCTTAGAGGTTGAGTCGATCGTCCATTAACATAAAGCTACTCATACACCTCACCCCCAGATTTCTAGTGGCACAAATTCCTGAAACTCCAGAAATGGAACCGTTAACCCGCATTCAAGTTTTGATCGCGATGGGGGTGACTGCCGTGGTTTTGCTGCTCGTAGCAAAATTATGGATGCACCTTGGCTCTGTTAATCTCTTGCCAGTGAAGTTGACCACAGAAGCCATCTTGCAAGGAGTCGGGCTAGGGCTGGGTGTGACGATCGCCAGCTCGATTATCTATCGGTTTTGGGCAGCTTATCGCATCAGCGCCGATTATTACCTCGAATTAGTGCTCAAACCGCTGCTCATTCCCGATTTAGTTTGGTTGGGGTTATTGCCAGGACTCAGTGAAGAATTACTATTTCGTGGAGTCATGCTGCCTGAGTTTGGTCTGACTTTAGAAGGGGTTTTGATTTCTAGCGTTTGTTTTGGGGTGCTTCACCTGAGTAACTTTAAGCAGTGGGCTTATGTGGTTTGGGCAACCTGCATCGGCGCACTATTTGCCTATAGCGCGATCTGGACAGGCAATTTATTGGTGCCGATCGTGGCTCACGTTCTCACTAATCTGATCGCTGCTTTTATGTGGAAATTGGGCGATTATCCTCGCGCTTCAAACTCTTGATTGCCCTGAGAGTCTTTGCTCACCTAATGGTAAATTTTCACAACTTCAAATCAGACAAACTGTAAGGAGGGATACCATATTAGACAGAGTTGGAGTCGGGCAATTGCTCTTCGTCCATCTGCCTTGCGCTCTCTCCTTGCGATGCAAAACGATTTATCCAACGATCCTGAAGATCCTGCTCTTGAAGACGTGACTCGGTGGCACACTTTTGCTGAGATTGTGCTAGGGCTGCACAAAGAAGGAATTTATATTCATCCTCACCAGTTAGCAGAGTTTCTGCTAGGACACGGATTGCCAGTTGATTTGTGTCATGTGCCGCCTCGCTTAAAGCAAAGAGCCGAGACCGTAAACGCGCGCTATCAGGGAGACATGGCGCGGCTAGAAGACACCAACGATCCCTTCTGGCATCCTCTGGTTATGCCCTGAGATCAAATCAGTTGCCTTTGCATCACTATGCATAAATTTGCTTCAGCTTCGGAGAACGAACCGATCGTGTTTGGCTCTGCTCGACCTGGATATAGCAACGAGCAAGTGAACGAGTGGATTGAATTTATGCAGAATCAAGACATCAAGCGCGTCTGCTGTTTGCTTCCTGAATCTCAACTCACTCGCTATTCCAATTTGCTTGACGTTTATCGACAGACCTTTGGACTCGACCAAGTTTGTTGGGCCCCGATCGAGGATTTTCACTTTGCCGACCCTGAAATTCTCATCCACCAAATTTTGCCGTTCTTAGCGATCGCCAACCGAAGTTATGAGAAGGTGGTGGTTCACTGCTCTGGCGGAATTGGACGCACCGGGCACGTTTTAGCAGCTTGGCTTGTAGCAGGACGAGGACTCTCCAACAAAGCAGCGATCGCCGCCGTTAAGCAAACTGGAAGAAATCCCTATGAGGCGGTCATTGCCGCCCCCTTCAAAGGTCGAAATCCTTGGAAAGCTGTTGCGGAACTCAACAGGCTGCTGGGTGAATGTAATCGGTTTAGAGGCAAGTTAGCTTGATGCCGAACATTAGCCGAAGATACTGAGCTTGAGGTGAGTTGCCAGCTTTTCTAAGAGAAAGAGTCCTGCTACAGAGTTTCCGGTGGGGTCGATCGCCGGACTGTAAGCTGCGATCGCGCCTTCTTTGGGCACAATCGATAACAACGCTCCGCTCACGCCTGACTTAGTGGGCAGCCCGATTCGCACGGCAAACGCGCCCGACGCTTCATATAGCCCGCAGGTCAGCATTAAAGCATTCACAATTTGCTGATGTTGACGAGCAATCCCAGATGACGATGCCAGGAGTAAGCCCAATCGCGCCAAATCTTCGACGGTTCCTGACAGACAGCAGATGTGATTATAAGTATCAAGCGCCATCTCAACAGACGTTAAATGTCCGGCTTGTGACAGCATATGGGCGATCGCGCGATTTGACTCATTTGCCATCGATCGCACAGAAGTCAGCATGGCTCGATCTAGTGTCAGATGCGTGTCTGCGAGACGATTTAGCCAGTCACAGAGGGCTTTACAGCGCGCCGCACCGTCTTTTCCAGGCAACAGAGCCGCCAGCGCGATCGCCCCACTATTGATCATGGGATTGCGGGGATAACCACGATCGCTACTCAGTTGCGTTAGAGAATGAAACGGTTGATCGGAGGGTTTCATCCCCACTTGTTTAAAGACCTCATCTGCACCCGATCGCTCTAACACAAACAGCAGCAAAAACGGCTTAATCACGCTCATCAGTGCAAAAGGCTGTGTGACTTCCCCCGCCGAAAATATCTTCCCTTTTGTCGTTTGAATCTCGACAGCAACCGTGTTGGGCTTTGTCTGAGTGAGCAGTGGAATGTAGTCGGGCAGTCGTCCCAGTTGCGTTTTTGTTTTTGCATCAGAAACCCAGGCATCTAATTGATCCTGAGCTAAGGCATCCAGTCCTATCAAAGAATTGTTCAAGGTCAATTCTGCCTTTTCTAGCTGCTCACGCCGAGGGTGTTTTCCGGTCTAGACTCTAAACTCGTCAGTGTCTTCGGTGTATTCGATCGGCAACACGGCCATCAAATTATCGCTAGGTCGAGGAATGTAGTGAGACGACAGAAAAAGCTTATCGCCTTCTTTATTTGAGTGCATTTTTTTGGCGGCCTCGATTCCAGCTTCGACTGCCATTTTGACATCCGATACGTTTCCTCGCACAATAATCGTCACATAGGCACCGCTGACTTTTTCCATTTCGACCAAGGTGACACGGGCAGCTTTTACCATGACATCTGCAACCGCCAGTGCTGGAGGCAACCCCCGCACTTCCACCATTCCCACGGCGTTACCCATTTTGATTCTCCACTTCCGATCGCACGATATCACCTTCATTCTACGCAGGTTCGCGAGATTAGGGAATAGGAGAGATTTGAACAGCCGGGCGATCGCATCAAACTATCCACGTTTGCTTATTTTAGTTAAGCGGTTGCAGGACGTTGATCGTAGTTGAGAAAGCTAGACTGAGAGAAAGACTGAGGACGTTTGCAAATGGCAACGAGAGAAGAGATTCTGCAAACATTTGACCCGAATGAGATCGGAGTTAACAACGGAAATTTATTAGGCTTGCCCTTTGACTATGAGTCAGCCAACATTATTGTGATTGGTGTGCCGTGGGAGGTGACGGTTTCTTATCGGGCTGGCACCGCCGCCGCGCCGCAACGAGTGTTAGATGCCTCGCGCCAGTTAGATGTCTATGACTTTGACTACCCCGATGGGTGGAAGCAAGGCATTTTTATGGTTGGAATCGACGATCGTATTCAGCGAAAAAGTCAGACGCTAAGACAAGACGCAAGGCGAATTATCGAGCAGATGGAACAGGGGCGGCGAGTTGAAGATGATCCCGATTTAGTTCGGGTTCTGCACACGATTAATCAAGAGTGTGAAGCCGTTAACCAATGGCTATTTGATCAGGCTCAAACCGCGCTGAATCAAGGTAAACAAATAGCGGTGATTGGCGGCGATCATAGTGTGCCATTAGGGGCGATTCGGGCGATCGCAGAGCATTATCCAGACTTCGGAATTTTGCACATTGATGCTCATGCTGATTTGCGCGAGGCGTATGAGGGGTTTGAGTTTTCTCACGCCTCAATTATGTTTAATGCGCTCAAAGTACCGCAACTTTCTAAACTCGTTCAGGTGGGCATTCGCGATATTTGTCACGACGAAATTACGCTGATTCAAAACTCAAATGGGCGGGTGTCTACTTATTACGACCCAATGCTCAAGCAAAAACTCTATGCGGGCATTTCGTGGCTAGAGGTTTGCAAACAGATCGTGGCAGAATTGCCGCAACACGTCTATATCAGTTTTGACATTGACGGACTTGATCCTAAACTCTGTCCCAATACGGGCACGCCAGTTCCGGGCGGTCTAGAGTTAGAGCAAACGGTTTGTTTGTTTCGTGAGGTTGTTGAGAGTGGGCGGCAGATTGTTGGCTTTGATGTGGTTGAAGTGGGTGATGGCGAATGGGATGGCAATGTTGGAGCGAGAGCTGTTTATAAACTGTGCAATTTGATGGCGTTGTCGGGTCTCGATCGGTAAGGTTTTAGGCATGAACGAGGGCAGGAACTCGCTTAAAGGCTGGGGTGCCCGATCGCGTCTCAACCCTCGCCTTAAAGATCACATTTACCTCTGGATAGAACATCACGGCGGCACCGGGGCGCACGGCTCCATAGATCACTTCGACCTGTTCAAGTTTTCCGACATTGCCTTGCACGGTGACGCGCTGATGTTCGCTCAAGCCTGCGGATTCTGCATCCGATCGATTCATTAAAATGCAGTTGCGGTGAGGCATTCCTCGATATTGGTCGCCAATTTTATAGACCACAGTGTTGTGTTGAGAATAGCTGCGACCCGTCATAATCGCGACCACAATGCCGTTTACGTTTGACTGGTTAAAGGATCGTGCATCGGGTAACTTCAGCGTTGGCAAAGGCGTTGTAGACATTGCAGCCTTTCCCGATGGCGTTGAGAATTTTGGCTCGTTGAGAATGCGTCCTGTGATCGTGAATTCTTCTTGAGTTTCGTCGATCGTTGCCATCTGCTCGTATCCTGGAACAGTTTTAGCAATCAGTTGTCTAACAAACTTCGGATCTCGCAGCTTACGCCAGTCAAGCGGATAGTCGCCGTGGACTCGGTGGGCTAACTCGGTTAAAAACTCGACTTCAGCGATCAGATCTGCGTCTTTGAGATGCGTCTCGCCCTCGTCGCTCAATCGGACAAAGTTATTACCCGATTCAGTCGTCGTTTTATAAGGATTCTCAAATCGATTTCGCACCGGAAGCACGATCGTCGTGTGTTTGGCGAGTCCGTTAAAATGTCCGATGTTGGGCTTTGTTGCTAAATAGATAATCGTGTCGATTTTACTCAGCGATCGCTTTGCCTGAGTCGAGTCAGGATTCGCGCCATATAAGTTGCCACCTAGACAGATCAGCGTCTCTACTTTTTCTTGATCAGCCGCTTCAATCAAATCGCGAGTGTCATATCCCTTGACTTCACTCAGCGGATGTCCTAACAGGTTTTCTAGTGCGTCTTGCAGTCCTTTTTTCAGTTTTTGAGTTGTCACACCCATTGAGCCAAAGCCCTGGACGTTAGAGTGTCCCCTCACTGGCATTACGCCTGCGCCTTCTTTGCCGATATTACCAGTGATTAGCGCAGTGTTGCCAATACTGAAGACGTTATCGACTCCATTTTCGTGTTGAGTGATTCCCATTGCCCAACCGAATACGACTCCTTTCGCGTTGCCGATAATGGTTGCAGCAGCTTCGATTTCGGGTTGAGAAACGCCGCACGTTTCGGTGATCGTGTCCCAACTGGTCGATCGTGCCGCTTCGACTACAGCTTCCCATCCTTCAGTATGCGCCTTGAGAAATTCGGTCTTGATAAATCCGCGATCGATTAAAGATTTTTGAATGCCAACAAACAGCGCAACATCACTGCCCGGAATCGGCTGCAAATACAGCGAAGAGATATCTGATCCAGGAATCAGAGACTTGACTGGAAACGCTGGAGAACCAAACTTCACCAATCCAATCTCCATCATGGGATTGATTACGATGACTTTGCCACCGCGATCGCGCAGTTTAATCAACTCGTTCATCAATCGTGGATGGTTATAAGCAGAGTTTGCACCCGCTAAAACTACACAATCTGCGTGCTTTAAATTCTCTAAACTGACCACTGAAGTGTTCGTTCCAAACATTTGTTTAAGTCCAAACGTTGAAGGAGCGTGACACAAATCAGAACAGTCGGCAAGATTATTAGAGCCGAGCGATCGCATCATCAATTGCAGCAAAAAAGCCGCCTCATTCGAGGAGCGACCCGAACTATAAGACGCAACTCGATCGGGCGCTTTACGAAAGGCAGTTTCTGCAATGTTATAAACCTCTTCCCATGAGATGCGCTCGTAGTGTGAGGTGCCCGATCGCAAAATCATCGGAAAGCTCAACCGTCCCAGTCTGTCAGCTTCAAGCGAGGTGAGTTGCTGAAGCTCTTGAATGCTGCGCTGTTGAAACACCTCAACCGGGACTGCTGGCTTGATTTCCGCTGAGATCGCCTCGACGCTTTTCATGCAGCGCTGAAGCTTTTCGCCCTCCTCATTGGTAAAGCCTCCTTTCTGTCCCCCAGTGCCCCACGAGCAAGACAGACAAGCACTTTTGTGGAGCAGAGTCTGCCAAAGTTTTGCACCTTCGGGCGAGAGCGTGTGTTCTGCCCAATATTCAATTACGGGCAAACCGCCACCGATATCAGGAGTTTCCTCGTTTTTGTCATGAAAGGGAGGAACAGGTTGGAGACTCTTGCTATCCATGCTTTTGAATGATGATATTCTTCACCAAAACTACTCTAAATAGATAGATTTTGGAATGTGTCGATCGAGAGATTCCCTACACAAACCTGAGAAACTCACAGGAAATCAAACTAGGGCACTCAGACCGATGTAGGATGATAAGTCATTCTTGAAACTCTCTACGATCGCCAAAGCCTTCATGAAGAAAACGTTCGTTCTCGATACCAATGTCCTACTGCATGATCCATCTGCAATGTTACGGTTTGAGGACAACGATGTAGTGCTGCCCATCACGATTATTGAAGAACTCGATCGCTTCAAGAAACAGCCTGAAATCACGGGACGAAATGCCCGTCAGGTTTCCCGAATGTTGGATGATTTGAGAAGCAAAGGGCAGTTGACCGAAGGCATTTCAATCAATGGAGATGGCTCTTTACAGGTCGCTCTTTGCCGCCGAGAAACCTTGCTAGAACTGCCACCAGAGCTAGAAGGCGACAAAGCAGATAATGCGATTCTTGCCGTGGCCCTTGAGTTAAAGCGGCAATGTGACTCTCCAGTTGTGTTGGTGAGCAAAGACATTAATTTGCGAATCAAAGCCGACGCGCTAGGGCTGACCGCCGAAGACTATAAAACCGATAAAGTCGATGTCGATGACCTTTATATCGGGATGGATAAAGTCGTTGTCGCTTCAGAAGACATCGATCGCTTGTTTAAATTGGGTGGAGTCGCTTTAGACCAGGAATTTTTTCCTAACCAGGCGCTAACCCTAATCGATGAGGCAAACCCTAGTCACACCGCTTTAGGCATTGTCGATGGAGCGAGTGGCAAAGTGGTGCCGATCACTAAACTGTCGCGCAGTGGTGTTTCTCGCATCAGCCCGCGCAACCGTGAGCAGAGTTTTGCGCTTGATTTATTACTGCGAGATTCAATTTCGTTAGTGACGCTAGTGGGCAAAGCCGGAACGGGAAAAACGCTATTAGCGATCGCCGCAGGGCTACAAAAAGTTGCTGATGAGCGGCTTTATAGTCGGTTATTAATCTCCCGTCCGGTTGTGCCAATGGGAAAAGACTTGGGCTTTTTGCCCGGTGATGTCAACGAAAAACTGACTCCCTGGATGCAGCCGCTTTATGACAATTTTGATCTGATTTTGGGCACTCAAGATTCTTCAGGCAAACCAGACCACTGGCGGCGCGGTCACGAAGAACTGATCGAGCATGGATTGCTGCAAATCGAGCCACTCACCTACATTCGGGGACGCACCATTCCTAAGCAATTTTTGATTGTAGACGAAGCCCAAAACCTTACGCCTCACGAAGTTAAGACGATTCTCACTCGCGCTGGAGAAGGCACTAAAGTCGTGTTGACAGGCGACCCTGACCAGATTGATAACCCCTATGTAGACGCAGCCAGCAACGGACTCACTTATGTCGTAGAGCGCTTTAAGAACGAGCCTTTAGCGGGTCACATTACTTTGCTGAAGGGCGAACGATCGGGGTTAGCCGATCGCGCCGCCGCTCTGCTCTAAAAAATCTTACAGTCCCGTCGCAAAGTTTTTAAACAGCGAAATGTTGGTGAGCAGGAAGTAAGCCAGGGCTGCACCACCGACACCCCCGATCAAGAATCCGCCTGCATACTCATTCCAACCATGCTCTGTCTTAAACGCGTCAGGAGGATTAGGCGTTGTAATCGTTGTGGTTGGGCCCGGAGGATTGGTATTGGCGTAGAGCGAAATTGCCAGCGTTGAGATTATGATTAGTCCGATCGTAGACAGCAACCCTGACAGATTTGCAATGTCGGTGTCTCGCAATGGTCCAAGTTTGGCAAACGGCCCCAAAATCCAGTAACCGTGAGCGAGTCCAACTTCTAACCCACGACGCAGCGGAGACAGCCCGGAGCGATAAGCGGGCAGACTATTAATGTATGCCTTGACCAACGGTGAAGAATTGATCGGGGTCGCTAGATTGCCGTTTTGAATGTCGTAGGCTGGAAACACGACCTCCCGGTTTCTGGGATCTTTTGGATCATTGGTTGCCTCTGGGTGGCTAAGAACTTGCATAAAAAAATTCCTGATCTCGAAAGTGCTTGAGGAATCCTAATAAAGATGAGGTGGGTACTTCATCGCTCCAGAGATACAGGGCGGAGGATTAGTTTGGACTTAAAGATCTCCTCCTTTAAGAAGAGACAAGCGGTAAAGCAGATTACATCTCTGCCCAAAAATTGGTGAGACACTGCTGAGATAGAAGTTGAGTTTCTTTATAAACATTTAAGATTTCTCACAAGTTGAGGAGAGTTGTCCCGATCGCTCCTATGCTAGGGAAATATTTTTATAAGCTGATTAGTGATTAGCGGTTCCATAGTCTACTGATTTGTTATGGATATGAATCTCCCATCTGTTTATTTGCGTTCCTTATTTTTGACCAGCCTAGTCAGCTTTCTGACTCCGCTTTTGTTGGTGGGCAGCACGATCGCTGGGCTAATGCTGCTCGGTCTAATCCCAGGGCTGGATGCGTTTAGCCAGTGGTCATCTGGGGCGATTTTGACGTTTTTGCAAACATTTGGCAGCGGCAAAGCGTTAGAAGGCTCGTTGGTGATCGGCGGTGCTTGTGGGGTGGTAGGTGCTTTATTCGACACCTACATTTTCTATCGTCACAGCAACTTTCGTTGAAATGAGTTCGCGTCTCATAAAGCTTGCCAAAACTCACTATCCTGAGAAGAGTGCTGAATATGCGCTTCTCTGAGTTAGTTATGGCAATAGTTTATGCAAGCAGTGAGTCGATTTTTAGCTATTTTTTGGGTGGTTGTCCTGAGTTGGAGCGTGGTTTCTCAAGCAGCACTAGCTCAAACTCTAACGCTGGAGACAACGCCCGTTCAGTCGATTCAGCCCTACTTAGACCGGGTGATCGATCGAGTCACAGAATTTAAACTAGATAATGGCTTAAAGTTCATCGTGCTAGAGCGGCACGAAGCTCCGGTAGTGTCGTTTCTCACCTATGCCAATGTGGGAGGAGCCGACGAACCTGATAAAAAAACAGGAGTCGCCCACTTTTTAGAGCATCTCGCATTCAAGGGCACTACTCGAATCGGCACCGAAAATTATCAAGCTGAAAAGCCATTGCTCGATCGCTTAGATCAACTGGCAGAACAGCTTCAGAAAGACACCGAAAAGACCACGCGCGATCGCTTACAAAAAGAATTCGATCAGACCGAGGCATCTGCTGGAAAGTTGGCGCGACAAAACGAATTTGGTCGCATTGTCGAACAGGCAGGCGGTGTCGGGTTAAATGCCAATACGTCTAGCGAGGCGACTCGATATTTTTACAGCTTTCCATCCAACAAGCTAGAACTCTGGATGTCGCTAGAGTCAGAACGATTTTTAGAGCCAGTGTTTCGAGAGTTTTATAAAGAGAAAGCAGTCATTTTAGAAGAGCGCAGACTGCGAACCGAAAACTCTCCGATCGGACAAATGATCGAAGTTTTTCTCGATGCCGCTTTTAAGGTGCATCCCTATCGCCGCCCCGTGATCGGCTATGACCAGGATATTCGGAATCTGACGCGACCCGATGTGCAGCAATTTTTTGACACGCACTACACGCCCAATAATTTGACGATCGCGATCGTGGGCGATGTCAACCCCGTCGAAGTCGAGCGACTCGCTCAAACTTATTTTGGACGCTATCACGCCCAGCCCAAACCGCCCGAAGTGACTGCGATCGAGCCGCCGCAAACCCAAACGAGAGCAGTCACCCTCAAGCTTAATTCTCAGCCCTGGTATCTCGAAGGCTATCATCGTCCTCAATTGAGTCATCCTGATAGCGTGGTTTATGAAGCGATCGCGAGTCTACTCAGCGACGGGCGAACGTCTCGCCTCTATAAGTCTCTGGTCGAAGAGAAGCAGGTTGCCTTAACCGCTCAAGGGTTCAACGGATTTCCGGGTGATAAATATCCAACGTTGATCATGTTTTATGCGCTGACGGCTCCCGGCAAATCGGTGGATGATGTCTCGACAGCGCTCAGATTAGAGATTGAACGTTTAAAGACTGAACCTGTGTCGGCTCAAGAATTAGATCGGGTAAAAACTCAAGCACGAGCCGGACTATTACGATCGCTTGACTCAAATTCTGGGATGGCAGAATCGCTTCTAGAATATGAGATTAAAACCGGAAGCTGGCGCAATTTGTTTAAGCAAGTCGATGCCATTGCTGCGATTACGCCTGCCGACATTCAGCGAGTTTCTCAAGCTACATTTACGAGTCAAAATCGCACGATCGGACGCATCCTTCCGCAAGAAATTAAGCCCTAATTATTATGAAATCGAACGATCGTAAACAGCAAATTGCCAGAATTATCACGCTCGTGTTTACGTTTATTGTGGTGCCGCTAGTCATCTTGCTTTTGACGCTCCTACTTCCGGCTTCAGCAGAGACCGCTAAACACTATACTGACTTAAAATTAGCCCCTGCCCCCGAAGTCAAGGTTCCCAACTATAGCCGCTTTCAGCTTAAAAATGGCATGGTGGTTTATTTGATGGAAGACCACGAATTGCCTTTAGTGAGCGGGACTGCATTGATTCGGACGGGCGATCGCTTTGAGTCTGCTAATCAAGTCGGTTTGGCAGGCTTAACCGGAGCGGTCATGCGATCGGGCGGCACTCAAAAACACTCCCCTGATCAGTTAAATCAACGATTAGAGCAACGGGCAGCCTCGATCGAAACGGGCATCGGAGCCACTTCTGGCAGTGCAGGCTTTAGTGCGCTGAGTGAAGATTTATCTGAAGTCTTTAGTTTATTTGCAGAAGTTATTCAGCAACCTGCGTTTGCGCCTGAGAAATTTAATCTGGCAAAGCTGCAAACTCAGGGCGGCATTGCTCGCCGAAATGATGACCCGAATGGCATTGTGGGGAGAGAGTTTCAGAAGCTAATTTATGGCGGCGAAAGTCCTTATGCGCGAGTTGTGGAATATGCCACGATCGAGAACATTTCTCGTGATGATCTAATTCGTTTTTATCAGCATTATTTCCGTCCGAGCAACCTGCTTTTAGGCATTGTTGGAGATTTTGATAGCCAGACGATGCGATCGCAAATCGAGTCTAAGTTTGGCACTTGGAATCCTACGACAACGGCATCAAATTCTGACTTACCCAAAGTTTCACAGGCGAAACAAAGCGGAATATTCTTCGTCGATCAGCCGCAGTTAACCCAAAGTTATATTCAAATGGGTCATCTCGGCGGACAGTTGAACAGTCCCGACTATCCGGCGCTATCGGTGATGAATGAGGTGTTGAGCGGGTTTGGAGGACGGCTCTTTAACGAGATTCGATCGCGCCAAGGACTTGCTTACTCAGTTTATGCAAGCTGGAGTCCACAATTTGATTTTCCGGGGGTGTTTGCTGCTGGAGGACAGACGCGATCGGATGCCACGGTGCCCTTTATCAAATCGGTGTTGAGTGAGTTAGAAAAAATTCGGACTCAGCCAGTAGAAACTCGCGAATTAGCCTTTGCAAAAGACTCTGTGTTGAATTCGTTTATCTTCAACTTTCAAGATCCCAGTCAAACGCTTTCACGACTGTTGAGATATGAATATTTTGGCTACCCCAAAGACTTTATTTTTCAATATCGCAAAGCCATCGAAGCTACCTCGATCGCAGATGTTCAACGAGTTGCCAAGACCTATCTTCAACCCAACAAGATCGTCACTTTAGTAGTCGGAAATCAAAAAGCAATCCAGCCCAATTTAGCAAGTTTAGGTCAACCCGTTACCGCGATCGACATCACAATTCCCCAACCCACGTAGGGGCATGGCACTGCCATGCCCATCGTCATTGCAAGTAACCAATATTTCTAATTCACGATCCCAAAGTCATCAAACAGCACTGAGCGCCGCAGTTCTTTGCGTTGCATAATGTTCGTTGATCGCGTCAATATCAGACTCAAAAACACGATCGCATTGATGAGGCACGACCAGGGTTGGACAAGGAGCATGATGAATAACATAGTGACCGACATCGTTCAACACATTTTCTGGGTCAGCCATGACATCGGGTTGTCCAAGAATGATCAAATCGGCTCCCCACGAATTGGCAAGCTCACAAATTTTCTGTCCTGTATGACCGAGAGGTTGAGCAATGTCAGCCATCAGACCCACTTTGTTGACGATGTGAGAGAGCGATCGCAGTTCTTCTAAATCGCTCACGCAATAACTTTCCCATTCTGCTAGATTATTTTGAGTGTGATCACTCTGGTTCGACAAAACGTTTAACAACAGCAAGCGCGAGTCATTTATTTTTGCCCAAGCAATTGCGGTTGAAAATACGGGTTGAGGGTTTTTAGAATTATCGAGAGCAATTAAGATTCTGTTTAGCATGGCAATGTCTCGTTGATCAATAAACAATAGGTTCTAGGGAGTGTGTTAAACCCTTGGAAGCCCCCTAAATCCCCCATTCTGGAGGACTTTGAAAGGGTCGGAAGTCCCCCAGAATGGAGGATTTAGGGGGGAAAAGCGCTCGGCAACGAAGCGATCAGAAGTTTTAACCCACGCCCTAACGGGCGATCGCAACATCAGGTTGCAGTGGCTTATCTGATCGAGTTGCTTGGGTCAATCCCTGAATGGTCAACACTGAGCAAGGTGCATGGTGCAGCACATAATTGCTGACACTGCCCAAAAAGAACTCACTCAGCCCAGCGCGACCCCGACGACCTACCATAATCAGGTCTGCATTCCAGGTGTGAGCAATCTCGCAGATTATGCGACCTGGATCGCCAAGATTTTGGGTAAATTCTGCTGGCACACCTGCCTCGATCGCTTTGCAACTCAGTGATCGTAGTGCCTCCAAAGCTTCTTGCTCAAACCGATGCCACTGATTCATATAGATTTGCACGGTTTCGTGATGCAACCCTGGATAGATGCCGTCGATCGCAGGATAGACGGAACCTGGATAGTCTCCCTCAAACGGCGATAGAACCCGGAGCAGCATCAACGAAGCGTTTGTTGCTTTTGCGAGGGCGACAGCTTCGGCAAATACTTGCTGACTGCTATCAGAGTCATCTAGCGCAACCAAAATTTTGTGAAACATAAGGCTTCTATGCCCCATCAGCGAAGAACTTTATCTCTAATAACAAATATAGAGAAACAATTTGAGAAACTTGTGAGGATGCTCAAGAAAAGTCATATCGTTTTGATTTACACGATCGTTCTCTGTGAACAATTCAGCTAAATCACCGGGCGTAATCCATCTTTGGTGCGAGGCGAATGTGTAGCGAGTTTGAAATCATTGATACACAACACCGCGCGTGATGAAGTCTGGTATACAAATGAATAGCTTGCTCTCTGCCACATCGACACCCGACCACATTCTTGTGGTTGATGATGTTGCCGATAATTCTTTCTTACTGCAAGTGCTTTTAGAGGATGAAGGCTATCAAGTTGAAGTTGCCAACAGTGGCTCTGCTGCCCTCGCCAAAATTGAGCTATCTCCACCTAAATTAGTGTTGTTAGATGTGATGATGCCAGGAATGAATGGCTACGAAGTTGTGCAGCAGATTCGAGAAAACCTTGATTTGCCGTTTATCTCGATCGTGATGGTGACGGGTCACGATCAGCTTACTCTCTCTAAAGATTTCCAGGTTGATGGCTTTTTAAGAAAGCCGATCGAGTTCGACGAGCTTTTGTCTCAAGTCCACGCTATTCTAGATTGCCGTTAATCAGCACATCAAAAAAGACCGAGAATCTATAGATCCTCAGTCTTTGTGTAACTTAATTGACGGTTTGCTTGACGCAGATCAACTTAGAATTTCTAACAGATAGCGGCTGCGGGTTTAAACAGAGCGACTTCGATTTTACCTAGAGCTTCCTCAAAGTTATCGTTGACGATTTGGATATCAAACTCATCTGCGGCACTGACTTCTTCTCGCGCATGGGTCAATCGACGAGTGATCGCGTCTTCTGAGTCTTGTGCCCGTCCTCGAATGCGATTTTCTAGCTCACTTAGCGAAGGGGGAAGAATAAACATTCGCAAAGCACTAGGGAACGTTTTACGGATTTGTCGCGCTCCATCTAGCTCAATCTCTAAAATCACCCACTTGCCCTGCTGGATTTTTTCTTCAACAGCTTTGCGCGGTGTGCCATAGCAATTGCCTGCAAACTCTGCCCATTCAAGCAGTTCGCCTTGAGCCACCATTCGTTCAAACTGAGGACGGGTCACAAAATAATAGTTTTGCCCATCCACTTCGCCAGCACGAGGGGCACGGGTCGTCACTGAAACCGATACGTAGAGGTCAGGGTGTCGCTGAAGGAGCGATCGTAGCAAGGTTCCTTTTCCGACCCCGCTGGGCCCTGTCAATACAATCAATCTGCCCTTGCCCATGGTGTGCCTCAAACTGATTAGCGCTAAGTGTTCCCAATGTTGCTGATTAAGTGAGTATAGCTTGCAATCAGTAAGGGTGAGGGGGAAAGGACGAACGTGAAGGAAAGTTTTATCTTTTAACGTCTATCCATCGTCGTGGGAATCTTTGCTGAGAATAAACCGATTGGCAACAGTCTCTGGCTGAATCGCTGAGAGAATCACGTGCCCAGAGTCGGCGATGATCACCGCGCGGGTACGTCTACCATAAGTGGCATCAATTAGTTTCTTCTCGTCTCTTGCGTCGGTAATGATACGCTTAATGGGGGCAGATTCTGGGCTGACGATCGCCACAACTCGACCAGCGGACACAATATTACCAAACCCGATGTTGATCAGTTTAATGTCCGTCATAGAAAACTGCCTCATCAAGTAGGCAATAAATAGAGGGATTGTTTTTCATCGTATCTATAAAAAATTTTTGCAACAAGGGGAAACCTAACTTAAAACGGAGGAAATTCGCCTTTCTCAACGTTTACGCTTTGACTAATTGGTTCTGATTCTTTACTAAAAAACTCCTTGCAACCTGTTGACTTTACAACCCTCGCAGCACTCTGCGGTGAACTTCGCACGACCTGGCTCCCGGCTCGGCTCGAACAGGTTTATCAGCGCGATCGCTTTACAATCTGTCTAGCACTTCGCACGTTGGATAAACGAAGCTGGCTGACGGTTTCCTGGCATCCGCAAGCCGCTCGATTGAGCATCAGCAATCCGCCACCTCGTGCGCCCGATACTTTTACCTTTAGTCAACAGTTGATTCATCAGTTGGGCGGGTTGGCGCTGGTCGCGATCGAGCCAGTTTCACCGTGGGAACGAGCCATTGATTTGCAGTTTTCTCGCCGCCCTGGAGACCCTGCCCTGTGGCATCTCTATGTTGAGATTATGGGCAAATATAGCAACGTGATTTTGGCAAATCGAGACAATCTCATTGTCACGGCGGCTCATCAAGTCAGTTCTAATCAGTCGAGTGTCCGTCCGATTCAAACTGGACAGCCTTATGAGTTGCCGCCTGCGCTTACCGATCCCGCTCCAACTTTGAGTGAGACTCAAGAGACGTGGCGATCGCGGGTGAGTCTGATCCCCGGTGCCCTGCGTCGAAACCTGATTAAAAGCTATCGAGGACTCAGTTCCGCGTTGCTGCTGTCGATGCTAGATGCTGCCAAACTCGATCCTGACTGCCTCACCGAAACCTTGACAGAATCAGACTGGCAGCGTCTCTTTAGCTGCTGGCAAACCTGGCTCAAGACGCTAGAAGATGGTCACTTTAAACCCGGTTGGACGGCAGACGGCTATACCGTGATGGGTTGGAGCATGACTCAGCCCACCGCTACAGTTGAAGAAGTGGTCGATCGCTACTATACCGACCGCCTAAATCGTCAAGAATTTAGCCAACTGCGTCATCAAATTCGCCAAAAGATAGACACCCTGTTAAGCAAGCTCCGCGTTAAAGCAAACACGTTTTCAAGTCGATTAGACCAGTCCGATCGAGCTGACCAATCCAAGCAACAAGCCGATTTGCTGATGGCAAACCTGCACCAGTGGAAACCCGGCATGAAGACGATCGACCTGGCTGATTTTGAAACCGAGCAGCCAGTGACAATTCCTCTAAATCCAGAAAAGAACGCCGTTCAAAACGCACAAGCGCTTTATAAGCGTCACCAAAAATTAAAGCGCACCCGTGCCGCGACTGAGCCGTTACTAAATGCCGTGCAGGATGAGATTGACTATTTAGAACAGGTTGAGGCCGCGATCGAGCAATTTAACGATTATCAAATTTCAGAAGATTTAGAAGCGCTCGAAGAAATCCGCGAAGAACTGATCCAGCAGAACTATATGGAGGGTTCAGATTATCGCAAAGAATCTAGCAAAGATGACGCTGCGAGTCATCCCTACCAGTTCAAAACACCGAGCGGATTTGAGCTATTGGTCGGGCGCAACAATCGACAGAACGATCGCTTAACATTTCGCCAAGCCAATGATTATGATCTCTGGTTTCACACTCAAGAGATTCCAGGTAGTCACGTCTTGCTGCGCTTAGAGCCGGGGGCGGTTGCCGACGAAGCTGATTTGCAATTTGTGGCTGACATTGCCGCTTACTACAGTCGAGCGCGACAGAGCGAACAGGTTCCCGTAATTTACACAGAGCCTCGTCACGTTTATAAGCCTAAAGGGGCTAAACCCGGCATTGCCATTTATAAGCAAGAGCGAGTTATTTGGGGACAACCTCAATGTGCTAGCCGATATATCGCTCAATCTGCACCAGATTTCGTCAAGTAAGCACCTTGATTGTTCAAGCTCTCATCTGTCGTTAGAAATAGATATGTCAGGAAGCCATGAAGTTTCGTGACAAAAGGTTTGTGTATGTTGTTACAATGTTGGGCGAATAGGGCTTAATGACCCTACAGACCCCGCTGCATGTTTGGGAACGCGCAGCTCGGTTTTCTCCAATGCAAAACAACAGGTTGATTTTGAGCCAGCTTCTCACGAGGCTGGCTTTTCTTTATCAGTAATTTTGATATGATTCAGGGCCTAAGCTCGATCGCGCCTCCTAAGAACTATGAATTAACGTCAGTTCGACGAGTTTTTGCTTCGTCAAGAGCGGCTTCTGCTCCCTAAATCCCCCATTCTGGGGGACTTTGAACCGAAAATTTTGGCTTGAGGTTCCCCAATTTGGGGAATTTAGGGGACTTCCCGAATTCACAACCGGAGCGAACCGCTTCTGTCGAACCGACGTTGAATCAAATCGCGAATCTACATACGGGCATGGCACTGCCGTGCCCATTGACCTTGCCAGTAACCGACAGTATTTAATCCACGCTCTTAACTTCCTGTGACACTCAATTATGCCCTCGTTCACGAATGGTTAACGCCCAAAGCCACAGGCGGGTCAGAGCTAGTAGTGCGAGAAATTCTCAAGCATATCGATGCTGACCTCTATGCGCTGATTGATTTTGAGTCGGTGAATCCCGACAGCTATCTCTACCAGCGCAAGATTGGCACCACTTTTCTTCAACACTTTCCCTTTGCTCAAAGCGGAGTGCAAAAATATTTGCCTTTTTTACCACTGGCGATCGAGCAGCTTGACCTGCGACACTATGACGTAATTTTGTCCTCGTCTCATGCGGTCGCGAAAGGGGTCCTCACCACACCTCAGCAATTGCACGTCTGCTATTGTCACGCTCCGATGCGCTATGTGTGGGATCTCACGTTTGACTATCTCAATAGCAGCCGTCTGGGTCGAGGAGTGCCCGGAGTTTTAACTCGCTATTTATTACACCAGTTGCGCCAGTGGGATGTGCTGTCGGCTAACCGAGTCGATTATTTTATCGCAAACTCTAAAAACACAGCCCGCCGAATTTGGCGATATTATCGTCGGCCTGCCGAGGTGATCTATCCGCCAGTGGAGGTCGATCGCTTTCCCTTTCAAGCCCAAAAGCAAGACTTTTACGTCACGGTGTCTCGGTTGGTTAGTTACAAAAAAATTGCGCTGATCGTGCGGGCTTTTAATCAACTGGGGCTACCCCTAATCGTGATTGGTAGCGGCTCAGAATTGTCGCAGCTTCAGCAACTAGCGAAATCCAATGTGCAGATTTTGGGATGGCAACCCGATGCCGTTGTTGAGCAATATATGGCCCAAGCAAAAGCTTTTGTTTATGCTGCCTACGAAGATTTTGGCATCGCCCCTGTTGAGGCGCAAGCTTGCGGAACTCCTGTGATCGCCTATGGAGCCGGGGGCACGTTAGAAACGGTGCGAGATTTGCGTCACCATCAAAATCAAGGCACCGGAATTTTGTTTCCGCAGCAAACTGAGGTGGCGATCGTCGAAGCGGTGAAAATTTTTGAGCAACATCAAAAAAAAATCGAGCCTGAAATCTTGCGTACTCATGCACTCTCTTTTCACCCCAAAGTCTTTCAACAGCGCTATTTAGCGTTTCTTGAACACGCCTATCAAGAATTCCAGACCAAAAATTCTTAATCATTTTTTACGATTCATAAGTCAATCTAGGAAAAATTGCTCATTTACTTGGGAGCAAAAACGTCGCATAAGCAGTCTATGGCTTTATGATCAGGACTGTGTGTGGTGTGGAATTGTAAAGGAGTAAGATGACTGCCGAAAGCCAACTCATCTCCGGTAAGCTGATTCGAGCATTCGTAAAACGGGGGATAAGATCAGTTATCCTCGATGCACTAGATAGGAAACTCTCTAAGCGACTGTTCGACATTGTGTTCTCGTTCGCAGTTTTAATTCTCTTCTCTCCGGTTTATCTGCTCCTTGGGTTACTGATTGCTCTCAGTTCATCAGGGCCTATTTTTTATGTGCAGGAACGGGTCGGTAAGAATTACAAACGCTTTGGTTGCATTAAATTTAGGACGATGGTCGTCAACGCTGACGAACTGTTGATGGATATGATCGAGACTTCTCCTCAGTTGAGACAAGAATTTGAGGACAACTTTAAGCTCAAATATGATCCTCGCATTACGTGGATTGGTCGTGTTTTGAGAGTGACCAGCCTCGATGAGTTTCCCCAGTTTTGGAACGTTTTGATGGGAGACATGAGTGTGGTGGGTCCTCGCCCTCTAGTTGTAGAGGAGCTACCTAGATATGGTGTTCACATTGATAGAGTCTTAACAATCCGACCTGGCATTACAGGGTTATGGCAGGTGTCTGGGCGCAATGACATCCCCTACCCACAGCGAGTTCGGATGGATCTTTATTATGCAAACTCTAGAAATTTTTGGATGGACTTGTGGATTGTGGTCAAAACGATCGGCGTGGTCGTTTTTCCCAAAAATAACGGTGCTTACTAAAGTTTGATGCTTAAAACAAATTTGACCCCTCAATGTCGCGCTTTGCAACACTTGAGGGGTTATTTTGTGGTTTTTAAATACCAATCTTTACGCTGCTTCCGGATCGCCCACTGAGAGGAACGTATTTTCTAGCAATGTGTAGCCCAGTTATCCCGTTGATCAAGAACGGGGAGCTACCTAAAATCAGGTCGTACGATTCAGACTTCAGCAGAGCTTCTTAAAAAATGGACAGCTCCTTTACACTGAGGCGAATTCTTTGCGGTAGGTTAGATGTTGTTTGACCTTCTATCAGTGGGATTACTAAGGGTGAAGTTTGAGAATCGATCAAGGTTACATTGAGCGGGAGCATGTCAAGCATGATATCTGCCCAGCTTTTTCACTATAGTTTCAACAAGGAAATTGAGGAATGACGCAGCGTAAGCGAGCACTGTTAACGGGTATCACAGGTCAAGACGGCTCTTATTTGAGTGAGTTGCTTTTAGAGCAGGGCTATGAGGTTCATGGAATCATCCGCCGCACTTCGACTTTCAACACCGATCGCATCGATCACATCTACGAAGATCCGCACGCCGAAGGAGCACAGTTATTCCTTCACTATGGCGATCTCACAGACGGCACAACTCTACGGCGAATTTTAGAAGACGTTAAGCCTGTTGAGATCTATAACTTAGGCGCTCAATCTCACGTTCGCGTTAGCTTTGACTCTCCTGAATATACGGCTGACTCAGTTGGGATGGGAACTTTACGCCTGCTAGAGGCAATTCGCGACTATCAGCAGCGCACCGGAATTGAAGTCCGCTTTTATCAAGCAGGCTCATCCGAGATGTTTGGGAAAGTGCAACAAGTTCCCCAGGTAGAAACAACCCCGTTCTATCCGCGTAGCCCTTATGCTTGCGCCAAAGTCTATGCTCACTGGCAAACCGTGAACTATCGCGAATCTTATGACCTATTCGCCTGTAACGGCATCTTGTTTAATCATGAGTCACCTCGACGGGGAGAGACGTTTGTGACTCGCAAAATCACACGGGCAGTTGCTCGCATCGTTGCTGGAAAACAGAAGAAGCTCTTTTTGGGCAATTTAGATTCTAAGCGCGATTGGGGCTATGCCAAAGATTATGTGCGAGCAATGTGGCTCATGCTGCAACAAGATCAGCCGGATGATTATGTGGTAGCTACAGGCGAAACCCATGAGATTAAAGAATTTTTAGATCTGTCATTTGGCTATGTCAATCTTGACTGGCAAGACTATGTTGAGTTTGATGAGCGCTATTTGCGCCCTGCTGAGGTGGATCTGCTGATTGGCGATCCGACTAAAGCCAAACAAAAGTTGGGCTGGGAACCCTCAGTTACCTTTGAGCAACTCGTTCGCCTGATGGTCGAAGGCGATTTAGGCGCTTTAGGCATTCATTCTGGCAATCACAAACCTGCCATTCAAGATTTGGCAACCATTCGTGAAAATCTCGCGAGTAGTGTGTCGTTTTGAGGTTGGACAGCTCTCAATAAACCCCACACAATACTAAATTCAGACCATGACCTCAACCACGTTGGACCTCAGAAATAAGCGAATTTTAGTGACTGGCGGGGCGGGCTTTTTAGGTCGTCAGGTCGTTAGTCAACTGTCTCAGGCAGGGGCTGACCTCCAGAAGATTACGGTGCCGCGATCGCGCGATTGCGATTTAAAGACGATGGAAAACTGCCAGCGAGCAGTCAACCAGCAAGACATCGTGATTCACTTGGCGGCTCACGTTGGGGGCATTGGTCTGAATCGCGAAAAACCTGCCGAGTTGTTTTATGACAACTTAATGATGGGGACTCAACTGATTCATGCTGCTTATCAGGCAGGCGTGCAGAAGTTTGTTTGTTTAGGGACTATCTGCGCCTATCCAAAGTTCACCCCGGTTCCCTTTAAGGAAGACGACCTTTGGAATGGCTACCCCGAAGAGACAAACGCCCCTTATGGAATTGCCAAAAAAGCATTGCTGGTGCAGCTTCAGGCTTATCGCCAACAGTATGGTTTTGATGGTATTTATCTGCTGCCTGTCAATCTTTATGGCCCTGAAGATAACTTTGATCCGCGCAGTTCTCATGTGATTCCGGCGCTGATTCGCAAGGTTTATGAGGCACAGCAGCGCGGCGATCGTCAGCTACCTGTGTGGGGTGATGGCAGCCCGACTCGTGAGTTTCTCTACTCAGAAGATGCTGCGAGAGGCATTGTGATGGCGACTCAGACTTACAGCGATCCTGATCCAGTTAATTTAGGAACGGGGAAAGAAATCTCGATTCGGGATTTGATTACGCTGATTTGTGACTTGATGGAGTTTAAGGGCGAGATTGTCTGGCAAACCGATCAGCCCAATGGTCAACCCCGACGTTGTTTAGACACCGATCGGGCAAAAGCAGCCTTTGGGTTTGTGTCACAAGTTGGGTTTGAAGAGGGACTGAGAACCACGATCGCCTGGTATCGCCAACACGCTGAATAGCTTCAGATTTTTGCTCAACATTGATAGGGACGTTCGACAGAGCGTCCCTATCGATGCTTTAAATCTTGGTAGATGTTGGAAAGCACACATCCGGGGCGCATAAATTGGGAAATTTGAGCGTTGTCACACTCAACGTTTTTAGATCTACTCGTCGAATCGCATGATTATTTGTGTCTGCAATATAAAGATGAGTTTGGGTAGCGCTGAGTCCTGATGGCTCGAAAAACTGGCTATTTAGCCCCTCACCGTCTTGATGTCCTGCCTTTCCGGTTCCTAAAATTGTGGTGCAAATCCCATCTAGGGTGACTGTTTTGATTTTGTGATTGTAGGTATCTGCAATCCACAGCAGGCTGTTTGTGAATTCGATTCCTAAACAATGCTGGAGCCGCACCGCTTCACCGATGCCATCGATATCGCCAAAGCCATAGAGAAATCCGCTGCCGCAAATTGTAGACACTTCGGGCATTTCTCCTAAGCTGATGGCGCGAATTGAACTGGTTTCACTATCGGCTACAAACAGGTTTTTTTGATCGATCGTGATCCCGCTCGGTTGGGCAAAGGCGGCTTGAGTGGTTAGCCCATCAACACAGCCTTCTGCTCCATTCCCGATATAGGTCGCGATCGTGCTATTCTCTAGCTCCATTCTCCAGATCTGATGCGACCCTGCCATCGCCACAAAAAGACAATTCTCTACCAGTTCTAGATCCCAGGGAGAATTCAGGGATATTTCTAGCGCTTTTCCCCCATGAGGATAAATAGTGTGGCTCTGCTCTCCTGTGCCAGCGATCGTGCTGACCGCTTTTTGGTGCAGATCGACTCGTCGCAATAGATGATTGTCAGTATCGGCAATATAGAGAATTTGGGTGGTGCGATCAAGCGTCATGCCTTGAGGTGCAAAAAATTGAACTTCTGAGAATTTGCCATCGGTCAACCCTGGCTGACCTGTGCCAACGATCTCAAGAACTTCGCCGTTTAGAGTCGTGATTAAAATTCGGTGATGTCTAGTATCGGCAACAAATAAGCGATCGCGCTCCTGATCTGCCAAAACGTTGCCGGGAAACCGTAAAGGAGTGTTCGATCGGGGTTGTTCAAGAACCAAGTCTCGCAGGTTGATGACTTCTTGATTTTGATGCTCGTGAATTATTTTTTCGATTAGCTCGTCTAGAAACTTACGCTTACCTTCACCTGAGACAAAGCCGACGATATAGCCTCTAGGATCGATCACTGCAAAAGTTGGATAGGCGCGAACGGTATATTGCTGCCAAACCTCAAAGTCCCGGTCTACCAAAATAGGGTGCTGAATGTCATAGCGAAGAGCCGCTTGACGAATATTTTCAGTATCTTTTTCGTGATCAAACTTCGCAGAGTGAACCCCAATCACCGTCAAATTGTCTTCATATTTCTGCTCTAGATATTTCAGGTCTGGCAAAACGTGTAGACAGTTGATGCAGCCATAAGTCCAAAAGTCTAGCAATACAACACGCCCCTTCAAGCTTGCTAGCGAGAGGGGACGCGTTGTGTTTAACCAAACGTTATTTTGAGGCAATTCGGGGGCACGAACGCGAACCATGAACTTTTTGCCAGCTAAAGACTTTCTGTTTCAACCTTTGGGAGACTCGATCGGGCTAGAAGTCGGGCGACGAAACTGATTGGGCTGTCTTGGTTGAATCGGCTGAGGCTTCGGTTCAACTGGTTTAACTTCAAGAACCTCTGATGGTTCAGACTGTTTTGACTCAGCAGGTTTGACTTCTGAGGTTGATTTGCCCGGTGAAGTCAGCGGGATGCCTAATCGACGCTCTAGTTCTGTCTTTAATTCAGGGTTGGGAGATTCGGATGGTTTCGTTTCTGCTGGCTTAGGGGTGGGTTCCTCAATGTTGTCCAAAGGTGCTGGAGCAATACTGGGTGAGGGCTTTGGTGTCTGAGCAGGGCGACGGAAGCGATCGTAAAAGCGGCTCTTTGGTGCTTCTGTCTTCTGCGGAACCGGAACTTCAGGAACCTTTGTTTCTGGGATTTCTGGTGCAGGTTTCTCGATCGGTACAATCTCAGGCGGCACACTCAGAGTTGGTTCGGGAATGACGACGGGAGCGGGTTTTGGGCTTTCAGTCCGACGGAAGCGATCAAAGAATCCTTTCTTCGGAGTCTCCTTGATTTCAGCAGGTTTATCTTCTTCCAATTTGGGTGCAGGTTCTTCGATCGGCTCGGTCGGAGCGGGTGCTACACTCGGAGTCGGTTCGGGCGAGGCACTCGGAATTGGTTCAGGAGTAGCGCTAGGAGATGGTTTCGCAGTTTCAGCCGGACGACGGAAACGATTGAAGAATCCACCTTTGGGTTCTTCAACAGGTTTAGGTTCCTCAGATTTAAGAGGTTCTGACGGCTCAATTTTGGGAGTAGGTTCAACGATCGGCGACTCTTTAACTTCAGGAGACGGCTTTACCACTGGAGCCGGGGCTGGAAGAGGCACGATCGGAGTCGGCACAGGCTCAGGGCTGGGTTCTGGAGTCTCAGCTTTGTAGTTAGGATCAACAATGCTGCGAACTTGAGAAAACGAAAGCTCATCGCGAACTAGCTTAGAAAGGGTGTCTTTCCCATTTGGAGTGTAGGTGAAGCTCCGAGCCACGTTGTTATAGACATTTTGAATCGGATTGCCCTGCTCGTCGATATACTCCAATTGCACCCAGTTTTTACCTAGGTTGAAGCCTTTGAGATAAAGAGGCTGCCAGCGATCGAGCACAAACTCTGAGCCGTTGACCGTCACTTTAATCCGCCAATCCGCCACGTCGTCTTGATCGTCTTCTTGAGCCACGAGATGCAACGGCGCATTTGTCAAGAAAAAGTCCAGCATAATTGGTTCTGCGCCATACACACCCTGCGGACGGCTGTAGGTCAGTAAAGGTTGGTCTGGGCTGGGATTGTTATCTGGAGTCTTGGTGAAGATATGAAAGGTTGTTTGGGCAAAAGAACCCTCATTCTTAAAGCTCTCATGCCAGGGGCGACTCGCAAAAGCTCGAAGGGTATGAGTTCCGGGTGCTAAATCTTTAAGCACGATTGGCTGACTCACGTCATAGACCGCTTGATAAGGCTGGTTATCTAAAAAGAGGTGCAGGTGTGGCCCCAACTCCAGTTTTTCATCCTTAAATAGAGGAAAGTCCTTGATTTGGAGGCGGACAGATACCGTGTCCTCTTGCAAGACCTCATTGAGACGAGGAGACACGATCGTCACCTGCGGCTGATACTTTTCAAGCACTGCCCGCAACTCTTGAATCACCTCTGGCGGTGAAACCTCCGAAATCTTGCCAGCCAGCTTGACCGGGGCCGCCTTAGCAGATGGCTGAGAGGCTGAACGGCCCTTAGGGACTGCATGCGAACTGCCGCCACACCCCCACAGATTTAGACAGCAAACCAGTAGTCCAGATATGAGTAACGTTCTTGCAACACTACGCCAGAGATTGATCCCAAACACCAGGCACACTCCTAATAACAAGCGGTCAGACATGAGCGACAGCAGGAAGTCTTGGCAGCGATCGTCCGATAGAAACGAGTGATCCCCAGTTCAAAACACTGCCTCATTGAGCCATCCATACGGAACTATAGCGGAAAACATCGAATCCTCTCCGCTAAATTCCTTATATAAATGCTTAGAGCGCCCATCACTCATCCTTTTCGCGAAGATATATTAACAATAAGTTAAGTAAAATATCGACCCTCTTCTATAGATTTGATGTTTTTTCTCAATCGTTGAGGTATGTAAACTTAATCAACAGATGCTTGACTTTTTAAACTTTGTCAAAAGTCAGAACCCAGTCATCGTCAACTCTGTACCGAATTTGAATTATTGTAAATTCCCGTTAAAAACGCTTTCATCTAAGACCTATAATGACTCGATGAGAACCCACGAAGGCTATGTTCACAACAATTGCAGATATCTGACCTAGTTGTGAGCAACCCTCTACCGCTCAAATCGATCGCTCACGCTGCACTCATCGTTAAAAAGCCTCGGCTTTTGGACTCATGAACCTAGTTATCTAGTGCAGGTCACCGTGCGATTACTAAGTCGCAAACGATTTGAGGCTAGATGGAGCCTGATTTTAGAGGATTCCTCGTTCCTTGTCTAAAGAGAGGAGAGTCTCAATGACAATTAGCCCACCAGAGCGCGAGGCAAAGGCACGGGTTGTCGTAGATAAAGATCCGGTCGCTACTTCTTTTGAGAAGTGGGCACAGCCAGGTCACTTCGATCGCACCCTGTCTAAAGGACCAAAAACCACCACCTGGATTTGGAACCTTCACGCCAACGCTCACGATTTCGACAGCCACACCAGCGATTTAGAAGACGTATCTCGGAAAATCTTTAGTGCTCACTTCGGTCATTTGGCAGTCGTGTTCATTTGGCTGAGTGGTATGTATTTTCATGGCGCTCGGTTTTCAAACTATTCATCTTGGCTCGCAGATCCGATTCACATCAAGCCTAGTGCTCAAGTGGTGTGGCCAATCTTCGGTCAAGAAATCCTCAATGCAGATGTCGGTGGCGGCTTCCACGGAATTCAGATCACTTCTGGGTTCTTCCAACTGTGGCGCGCTGCCGGGATCACAAATGAATTTCAGCTTTACTGCACCGCGATCGGCGGTCTAGTCATGGCTGGCTTAATGCTCTTTGCTGGCTGGTTCCACTATCACAAGCGCGCTCCCAAACTGGAATGGTTCCAGAACGTGGAGTCGATGCTGAACCACCACTTGTCTGGTCTATTTGGGCTAGGCTCCTTGGGCTGGGCTGGACACCAGATCCACGTATCTCTACCCATTAACGAGCTACTCGATCGCGGCGTTCCTGCGGATAAGATTCCTCTGCCTCACGAGTTCATCTTGAACTCGCAGCTAATGGCAGACATCTATCCCAGCTTTGCCAAAGGGCTGACTCCTTTCTTCACCCTTAACTGGGGTGAATATGCAGACTTCCTGACCTTTAAAGGCGGTCTAAACCCGGTCACAGGCGGTTTATGGTTGACTGACACCGCGCATCACCACTTGGCGATCGCCGTGCTGTTTATCATCGCGGGACACATGTACCGCACCAACTGGGGCATTGGTCACAGCATCAAGGAAATGCTGGAAGCTCACAAAGGGCCCTTCACTGGGGAAGGTCACAAAGGCTTGTACGAAGTTCTGACCACTTCTTGGCACGCTCAACTGGCGATCAACCTGGCAATGGTTGGCTCCTTGAGCATCATCGTGGCTCAGCACATGTACGCAATGCCTCCCTATCCCTACTTGGCGACTGACTACGCGACGCAACTGTCTCTGTTTACTCACCATATGTGGTTGGGTGGTTTCTTCATCGTCGGTGGAGCCGCTCACGGAGCCATCTTCATGGTGCGGGACTACGATCCTGTGGTGAACCAGAACAACCTGCTCGATCGGGTGATTCGTCACCGCGATGCGATCATTTCTCACCTCAACTGGGTCTGTATCTTCTTGGGCTTCCATAGCTTTGGTCTATATGTCCACAACGACACCATGCGTGCGTTGGGTCGTCCTCAAGATATGTTCTCAGACACGGCAATCCAACTTCAGCCTGTCTTCGCTCAGTGGATTCAGAACCTGCACACGCTGGCTCCGGGTTCCACGGCTCCCAACGCTTTAGCTCCGGCTAGTTATGCATTTGGTGGCGGCACGATCGCCGTTGGCGGCAAGGTTGCGATGATGCCGATCGCACTGGGTACGGCAGACTTCTTGGTTCACCACATCCACGCGTTCACCATTCACGTTACGGTTCTCATCCTGCTCAAGGGTGTGCTGTTTGCTCGTAGCTCTCGTCTGGTTCCAGACAAAGCTAACTTGGGCTTCCGCTTCCCTTGCGACGGGCCGGGTCGGGGCGGCACCTGCCAGGTATCTGGTTGGGATCACGTCTTCCTAGGTCTGTTCTGGATGTATAACTCCCTCTCGATCGCTATCTTCCACTTCAGTTGGAAAATGCAGTCAGATGTCTGGGGAACGGTGAATGCTGACGGCAGCGTTGACCACATCACAGGCGGCAACTTTGCCCAAAGCGCTATCACGATCAACGGCTGGTTACGTGACTTCCTGTGGGCGCAAGCTTCCCAGGTGATCACCTCCTACGGTTCAGCACTGTCTGCTTATGGCTTGCTGTTCTTGGGTGCTCACTTCGTCTGGGCGTTTAGCTTGATGTTCCTGTTTAGTGGTCGCGGCTACTGGCAAGAATTGATCGAGTCGATTGTTTGGGCGCACAACAAGCTGAAAGTCGCACCTGCCATTCAGCCCCGTGCTCTTAGCATTATCCAAGGTCGGGCTGTGGGCGTTGCTCACTACCTCTTGGGAGGAATTGTCACAACCTGGGCATTCTTCCTAGCTCGTTCATTGTCGTTAGGTTGAGCCAGGAGGAATCATAAAGACTTATGGCAACTAAATTCCCAAAATTTAGCCAAGACCTTGCCCAAGATCCAACAACTCGTCGGATTTGGTACGGAATCGCTACGGCTCATGACTTTGAAAGCCACGATGGAATGACGGAAGAAAAGCTTTACCAAAGGCTTTTCGCGACTCACTTCGGTCACTTGGCAATCATCTTTTTGTGGGCATCGGGCAGTCAGTTCCATGTGGCTTGGCAAGGCAACTTCCCTCAGTGGATTCAAGATCCGCTGAATGTCCGTCCCATTGCTCACGCGATTTGGGACCCTCAGTTCGGTAAGCCTGCGGTAGAAGCGTTTACTCAAGGTGGCGCAAACTATCCGGTAGACATCTCTTATTCGGGTCTATATCACTGGTGGTATACGATCGGGATGCGAACCAATGGCGACCTTTATACAGGTGCTATTGGCTTGCTCGTTCTAGCCGCAGTTATGCTGTTTGCAGGCTGGCTGCACCTTCAGCCCAAGTTCCGTCCGAGCTTGGCTTGGTTCAAAAATGCTGAGTCTCGTCTAAACCACCACTTAGCTGGTTTGTTTGGCGTTAGCTCTCTAGCTTGGACAGGTCACCTCGTTCACGTTGCCATTCCTGAATCTCGCGGTCAGCACGTCGGTTGGGATAACTTCCTGACCACACTGCCTCACCCCGCTGGGTTGGCTCCCTTCTTCACCGGGAACTGGGGCGTTTACGCTGAAAACCCTGACACTGCGAACCATGTCTTCGGAACGGCTCAAGGTTCAGGCACAGCAATCCTCACCTTCTTAGGTGGCTTCCATCCGCAAACCGAGTCTCTCTGGTTAACGGATATGGCGCACCACCATCTGGCGATCGCAGTGCTATTTATCATTGCGGGTCACATGTATCGGACTAACTTCGGCATTGGTCACAGCATCAAAGACATGCTGGACAGCAAGAAGGGTCTGGTCGGTGGCAAGTCAGAAGGTCAGTTCAACCTGCCTCACCAAGGGTTGTACGACGTGATGAACAACTCTCTGCACTTCCAGCTAGCTTTTGCGCTGGCTGCGTTGGGAGTAATCACCTCGCTCGTCGCTCAACACATGTATGCGATGCCTCCTTACGCTTTTATGGCGAAGGATTTCACCACTCAGGCAGCGCTCTACACCCATCACCAGTATATTGCTGGATTCTTGATGGTCGGTGCGTTTGCTCACGGCGCGATCTTCTGGGTTCGGGACTATGATCCTGACCTCAATAAAGGCAACGTGCTCGATCGCGTTCTCCAGCACAAAGAAGCGATCATCTCGCACTTAAGCTGGGTGTCGCTGTTCCTGGGCTTCCACACCCTCGGTTTGTATGTTCATAACGACGTGGTGGTCGCTTTCGGAACGCCCGAAAAGCAGATTCTGATTGAGCCTGTGTTTGCACAGTTTATTCAGGCTTCTCACGGCAAGGCGCTGTATGGACTGAGTACTCTGCTTTCAGACCCCAACAGCATCGCCTCGACCGCTTGGCCTAACTTTGGGAACGTTTGGCTTCCTGGCTGGCTCGAAGCGATTAACAGTGGCACAAATTCCCTGTTCCTCACCATTGGTCCTGGCGACTTCTTGGTTCACCATGCGATCGCGCTGGGTCTGCACACCACCACCTTGGTCTTGGTCAAGGGTGCGTTGGATGCACGCGGCTCTAAGCTGATGCCTGACAAGAAAGACTTTGGCTACAGCTTCCCTTGCGATGGGCCGGGTCGGGGCGGCACCTGCGATATCTCTGCCTGGGATGCCTTCTACCTGGCAATGTTCTGGATGCTGAACACCATTGGTTGGGTCACCTTCTACTGGCACTGGAAGCATCTGGCAATCTGGTCGGGTAACGTCGCTCAGTTTAACGAAAGCTCAACCTATCTAATGGGTTGGCTGCGTGACTACCTGTGGCAGTATTCCGCTCCGTTGATCAATGGCTACAACCCATACGGAATGAACAACCTGGCTGTCTGGTCTTGGATGTTCCTCCTGGGTCACTTGGTCTGGGCAACCGGATTCATGTTCTTGATCTCCTGGAGAGGCTATTGGCAAGAGCTAATCGAAACCCTGGTTTGGGCACACGAGCGCACTCCTCTCGCGAATCTGATTCGCTGGAAGGATAAGCCAGTTGCTCTCTCCATTGTTCAAGCTCGCTTGGTGGGTCTAGCTCACTTTACGGCTGGCTATGTCCTCACTTACGCAGCCTTCGTGATTGCGGCTACGGCAGGTAAGTTTGGTTAATTCTGACCGACGCTGTAGGTAACTAAAAACAAAATCCCCTGCCATTATGGTGGGGGATTTTTTGTATGTTATCTGTCTGTCAAATTAGATACATCGGTAAGATATTCACATTCGTAAAGAGCGAATCAAATTGGTGGGTTTGGCGTTGGTTGAGGAAACTTTTGCATCAACATTGCTTCCTAGTTGAAAGAGTCGTTGGTATAAACACTCGGCACACATCAGGGGATGCAGATGAAACTACTGAAATACTTCGATCTCAATCGACGTGCAATCAAAGCTAAGAAGCTCGATCGCCAGGAAGTCACTGAAACCAGAAGCAACTTTATCCAGCAATGGATGTCTTCTAGCGAAGTCAGCGTTAAACCTCGTGGAGATATCTTCTTGTCTCTTTGGACAGCGTTTACTCAGCGTGAAGAAGGGCAGCTATCGCCAGCAGATCAACTGCTGATGTATTTAGGGGTGCTGGTAGGAGTCTACTTTAGTGGGGTGATTCGTGCTCAGAGTTCTAAACCGACGTTTATTTTAGCTGCCTTTATCGCCCTGACGATCGTGCCCGTTGCTTTCGAGAAATTGAGTATTAATCCTAAAGCCCCGCTATTGGTGCGGTTTGGATTATTCGTGCAAAACGGCGTGTTTTGGGATGTGATGTTTCAAGCGATCGCCAGTCGTCGTTAATCATGCTCTAAAGCGAGTGAGGAGATTGCTTAAGCTCTCCGGCACGATCGACCGCAGATATATAGCAATCCTAAATCAGTTGTAAGATGAAGGCTGAGTGGGTCGTGACCCCTGATGACAACCGTGAAAGATGGTATGCAAGATCTGCTTAGCTTTATCAACCAAACCGATGATG